>CAZVEV010000220.1:0-10411 GCA_964625865.1 uncultured Planctomycetaceae bacterium
GCTAAGGCCGTCGCGCAATTATAAACTTGTTATTTGTGATGAAATATTCGGGCTAAAGCCCCCCTCCTGTCTTGACGATGACGTGGATGGGTCGACGTGCGTTATGCCGACCGTACGCTTCAGAAGTCCAGAGGTCTCAAGTGGTTGCTAAACAGAAGCTCCTGTGGGTTGGCGATGGCCCCGCTCCGCCGAACATCCTGCTGGCGGCCGCCGAGAGGTGGGACCTGACACCCGTGACACCCTCGGCCCCTTTGGAAGCGCAGATCGATCAGGCGGCCCTGGCGGTGGTGGCGACCGAAGAGGCCAGCGGCGACGTGGCGCGGTTTGCGGCCCTGCTGGACGACCTGGATGCGGGGGCGGGGGTCACGATCCTCTTGCTGCCTTCTGACGCGACGGAGGCCTGGCGGGCGGCGGCCCATCGCGGCGACAAGTTCATCTGCATCCCCGCCGACGTGCCGGCCGAGGAGTTGGCGGCCCGGCTGGCCGCCGTGGCGGATCTGCAGGGCATGATCGCCGGACTTCGCACCGAACTGGCCACCGCACGGGAGATCGCCGCCGGAGCGGCCCGGACCGTCGAGCAGGTTGACGAAGAGATGCGCCTGGCCGCCAAGCTGCAGCGCGACTTCCTGCCCAAGCGCCTGCCCGAGGTGGGCCCGGTGCGGTTTGCGGCGCTGTACCGCCCGGCCGGGTGGGTCAGCGGCGATATCTATGACGTGATCCGCCTGGACGAGACGCACGTGGGCGTTCACGTGATCGACGCGGTCGGGCACGGCATGCCGGCGGCCCTGCTGACGATGTTCATCAAGCGGGCTCTCCAGACCAAGCGCATCGTGGGCAATACCTACCAGATCGTGCCCCCGCAAGTGACGATGGCCGAGTTGAACACTGACATCTGCGACGAGAACCTCTCGAGTTGCCAGTTCTGCACGGCCGTCTACTGCGTGGTCGACACCGACACGCTGACAATGACGTTCAGCCGCGCGGGCCATCCGCCCCCCATCCTCATGCGTGCCAACGGCGCGATAGAACAGATGGACTGCCCGGGCACGCTGCTGGGCGTCGAGCCGGAAGCGACGTACCACTCCAGCCAGGTCGACCTGTCGCCGGGCGACCGCGTCGTGCTGTTCAGCGACGGGGCCGAAGACGCCCTGAGCAATCTCGCGACCAACTACCGCCCCAAGCTCATCGACGTGCTTCGCCCCTGGGCACACATGCCCCGCGAGGAACTGTTCCTTCGCCTGACGGCCCTGATCGACGACATCAGCGGCGACGACCACCCGATCGACGACATCACGGCCATCATCATGGACATCGAGGGCTGAGGGGCGCCGATTGGTGGGGGACTACCGACGTTCGGCCCGCTCCTGCAGTTCGTCTTCGGTGAAGTACCAGGTTTCGTGTGATGCATCGACGGCCAGCGCGACCACACCGGGCACGATGAAGACCAGCAGCCACGCCGCGTCGCAAATGACCGTCGTCGGGTCGACCTCGTTCGAGAGCTTGTCCGTCCGGCGCTGAGGCTTCATATAGTACCCGCACCCCGTGGCGGTAAGCAGAAACGCGCACAGTACGATGGACACAACGGCCCGCCTCTTCCACGACCTCATAGTGAAGACTCCCTGCACGTCAGGTTCAGATAGTCGGATGCCCGGGACCCTCCCGGACCTTCGTGGTCATTATACTCCCCTGACAGCAGATCATCACGCCGGTCACTCTTCAGGCGACGGCGCCAGGAGGTCCACCACGGGGCAGTCGTAGTGGATCTCGGGGACCTGGTTTCCGCGCGAGAGTCTGGCCGCCACGGCGCGCAGGTCGTCGCCGGGCTTGAGTTGTCCGATCAGCACGTCCCATTGTCGGGCCTCGGCCGGCCTCAGTCCGTTGTACCACAGGCAGTACTCCAGGAGTTTCTCGCCGTGGAGCACGACCTTGCCGAAGTGCTTGGTCTGGGCGGCCCCATTCGGCTCGTCCCACAGGGCCCAGAAGACGGCGGGCAGTTGCGTCCGAGCCCGATCGCCCCCCCGGACCGTGGTCTGCCACACGACCTTGCCCTCCTCGCCGTCCCACGTCCCGTTATGGTGCATCGGCTCGGCGCGTGTCGCCAGCGACAACTTCACCGCGTCGGGCCGCTGGAAGAAGCCCCACATCGGAACGGCTAAGGCATACACCGACTCGCCGATGATCTCCCATGGTTCGGGCGCCTCGTCATCGTCGTCCGGTTGAGGGTTCTCGCGGCGATGCTTGTCGAGGAGTTCCCTGTACTGCTCGGTCCCGGTCAGGTAGATCTCGAGCGACTTGCGGGCTGTCTCCGGGTCAGTAAGGAACGCCAGCGACTTCGGGATGGGCTTGTCGGCGGGGATGCCCATCTTCGTGGCGACGAACCGCCGGATGAGCCTGAAGGCCGGGGCGGGCTTGTCCGTCTGTCCGGCACGAATGATGATCGGCAGGTCGTCGGGACGGATGTAGTCTCGTTCGAGCAGGTAGGCGGCCAGCCGGGCGACAAGGTCCTTCTGGGCGGCTTGGACGGGGGGATTGTCGTCCCCGGCGTGGTCCGTCCAGAACTTGCTCGCCCAGAAGTACAGTGCAACGTTCTCGACGTCGCGACGGAACGGCCCGTCAATGAACGCGCAGAGCGTGTCGGTCTGCGGCGAGTCGCCCAGTTCGGAACGGAACCAACCCTTCAGCAGCGCCAGCGTTTCGTCGGCGCCTTTGCGGATCAGGTCGATCTGCGAGGCCAGGTCGTCGTGCCCACGAATCCGCTCGACGTAGCCGCGGACGGTCCCCAGCGGCGAGGCGAACCGCGCGTAGAACGCCGCCCCGCCGACGTCGCTGGGCGCGCGATACGCAAACTGCCCGACCACCGCGTCGCCCTGAGGCGCGGGCTGGCCGTAGAGGGCGGCGATACGCTTCAGTTCGTCCCTGTCGGGCATGAGCTTGCGCGTCGTCTTGCCCTGCTCGTCCCGGACCTCCTGGTGCGACCGGGCCTTGACGGTCCGCTTGCACCCGTCGTGGCCCGGCTCGACGGTGACGTCGTAACGGACCCCGATGCAGTCCTGCCCGATGAGCGGGATCACCGCCGCCAACAGAATCAACGTCCTGGCCATGATGTGTCTCCCACTGCGCCGATCAGCGATCCTTCAACTGACGCGCACGGGCGACGAGCTTGACGAACTCCGCGCGGTAGCCCTTGCGGTCATCGCCCGTCGCGGCGCCGGCAAGCTCGGCCACGCCTGCCAGCGTGTACGTGCCTTTGTGCTTCGAGTCTCTAAGAATCATACCAAATGATGCGACGGCGGCGGCGAACTTGAAGTCATTATCTGCCCGATCGAACGCTCGGACCGCATCCTTGACCGGATACTCCATCCGCGTGGAGGTCTCCCCGTCCGGCTGCTTGTAGCGCAGCTTGACCGTGAGCATCTCATCGCTAGCCGCGCCGGCTGCGGGCGCGGGCGCCGCGGTGGACTGTTGGTATCGCAGCGTATCGACGGCCGGTCCGTCGACCGCCTGGCCGGCCGGCACGACCTGGTACAGGGCGGTGACGGTGTGTCCGGCTCCGATGTCGCCGGCGTCCTTGGCGTCGTCGTTGAAGTCCTCTTTGCGGAGCATGCGGTTCTCGTAGCCGATCAGGCGATAGCCCGCCACCCTGGCCGGATTGAACTCGACCTGGATCTTGACGTCCTTGGCGATGGTCACCAGCGTGCCGCTGATCTGCTCGACGAGCACCTTGCGGGCCTCGGCCAGCGTGTCAATGTACGCGTAATTGCCATTGCCCTCATCCGCGAGTTTCTCCATCCGCGAGTCCTTGTAGTTCCCCGTGCCGAAGCCCAGCACGCTGAGGTACACGCCCCCGCGGGCCTTGGCCTGGATCAGGCGGACGAGTTGACTGTTGTCGGTGACGCCCACGTTGAAGTCGCCGTCGGTCGCCAGGATCACGCGGTTGACGCCGCCGGTGATGAAGTTGTCCTGGGCGACCTTGTAGGCCAGTTCGATGCCCTTGCCCCCCGCCGTCGACCCGCCGGCGGCCAGATCGTCCAAAGCCGACAGGACCCGTTCCTTCTGGTCGCAGGGCGTACTCGGCAGGGCCAGGCCCTCGCTGGAGGCGTACACCACGATCGCCACGCGGTCGTTCTCCCCGAGTTGCTCGACCAGCAGGCGCATGGCGCTCTTGAGCAGGGGCAGCTTGTTCGGATAGCCCATCGAGCCCGAGACGTCCAGAAGGAACACCAGGTTGCTCGGCGGGCGTTTGTCGCGTTTGATCTCGCGGCCCTTCAGGGCGATTCGCACCAGGCGATGGCCCGCCTGCCACGGACACGAGGCGGCGGCTACGTGGACGGCAAACGGCGCCTTGCCGGGCTCGGGCGGCGTGTAGGCGTAGCTGAAGTAGTTGACCATCTCCTCGATCCGCACGGCCCCGGGGGGGGGCAGCGTGCCGGCGTTCAGGAAGCGTCGCACGTTGGCGTACGAGGCGGTGTCGACGTCCACCGAGAACGTGCTCAGGGGCCTGTCGGCGGCGCGGACGAAGGCGTTGTCCACGATGTGATCGTACGACTCGGTGTTGTGGGCGGGATGCATCGCGTCCTGGCCGGACTCACTCTCGGCGGCCATGGATATCATTGGTGCACGGGCGGCGTCGCATCCCGGCTGATACATGGCCAGGTGCATTCCCGTTCCATGACATCCCATGAACGCGGCCGTCACGATGATTCCCGCCGCCACTGTCAACACCGCCGCTACCCGTACTGTCCGTTTCATCGCATGGTTCCTTTCACGTTTGATGGTTTGCGGAACGTCTTGACGACAGTACATATCGCCCTCGCGGGTCCGTGCGCAGAAAAACGGCGTGACGACAGGGGATAGGGTGTAGGGCGCAAGGTATAGGAAACATGTATACGCACTGTCCGTTATCGCGCGAGACTGCAGCGTGCGCCGCGCGATGACGTTGAAGGTCACTCGTTCGAACGACGCGCGAAACCGCAAGCGGTTCACCTGGTCCGCGCACCGCGGGACGCGTTGTCCTGAATGATGAATCTCGTTGCGGGCGCGATCGCGCATCACCTGCTTTGCGGGTCCGCACGACACATGCGTACGTCCCGGTGCGCATCAGGGAACCGCTTGCGGTTTCGCGCGCCGTTCGACCGAGTTGCACGTGTTGGACCGCACACCTCGCGATCCGTCCTCGCCCTATCCCCCGTCCCTTTCCCGTTGGGGCGTCACGGATTGATCAGGTCGTAGCAGATCAGTGTCTGTCGATACCGCAGGAAGAGCTTGCCGTTGGCGATCACCGGGCGGGTCCACGCATGTTTGCCCACGTGGGGCAGGGCGTTGCGCATTTCGGCGACCTTCTTGAAGCCGCTCGGGTCCGGCTTGACCAGGAACAGGTTGCCCTTCCCGTCGAGGCACAGCAGGTGCCCGTCGACCTGGATCATCGTTCCGTGGCCGACCTGGTCGCTGCGCCACATTTCGGTCCCATCGGCCAGTGTGAGACATACCAGATCGCCGCTGTTCTGATTACTGTGGCCCGAGTAGCCGTAGACGTGTCCGTCGATGATCGCAGCGTCCGAGTGATGGCTGGCGATGTTCTTGCGTTTCCATGTCGTCGCGGCGCCGCTCGGCGAGACCTTCACCGCGGCGCAGCCCTCCTTGTATGCCGAAGAGATGAAGACCGTGTCTCCCGCGACGACGGGCGTGGCGGCGTTGACGCCGTAGCTGGTCGGCCAGCCGACGTTCCACAGCTTCCGCCCGTCGGCCGGGCTCAGACCCGCCAGGCCCGTCGCGTGGAAGATCAGCACCTGCGTCGCGTCGCCCACCGGCATCGGGCGCGGCGTGGCATAGCCGGCCCGCCCGTCGGCGGAGGCCCACTTCCACGCGACGTCCCCGGTGGCCTTGTTGTATGCGACAGCCGTCGCCTCGCCGCCGGCCTGCACGATAACCGTCTCGCCATGGACCAGCGGCGAAGAGGCATGGCCCCAGGTGGGCAGTTGCCCGCCGGCGTCGTGCACGTTGACGCGCCAGATCATCTTCCCGTCCAGGAGTTGCCAACACACCAGGTCGCCGCTGCGCCCGAACGTGTACACGCGGTCGCCGTCAATACACGGGGTAGCCCTCGGACCGGGGCCGTGCTTGGCCACCGCGGGCGCCTTGTACGATCTCTGCCACACCAGCTTGCCGGTCTCGCTGTCCAGGCAGAACACCAGGTCCTGGCCCGGCCCGCGCCCGGGGACCACCACGCGGTTGCCGCGCACCACGGGCGCCGACCACGTGGAGGCCTTGTCGCCCTGGCAGAGATAGCGAACGGTCCAGAGCATCTTCAGCCCGCCGGACCAGTCGGTGCGAATGCCCGTCACCTCGCTGACGTTGTCGTGCTTTGCACCGCCCCAGCAGGGCCAGTCGTGCTCGCCCTCGGTCAGGGGCGTGGGACTGGCCATCGGGGCGGGGATCGCCTCGACCGGCCCGCCGGTGTCCTCCACGCCGTACACGAACAGCCAGTAGTACCCCCCCACCAGGGCCGCCACCAGAAGCACCGTCAAAACGATCATCGCCCGTTTGTTCTTCATGCCGGGATTATCACCAACGACCGGAGCGAATGCAACGTCCCGGCCACGGTCCATAGAAGCGGCTGGCCGCCCTTTGTTCGACAAGGGACCGGCAAGACCACTCGGTAGGGAGATCGTCGCTCAGGCCGCCTTCTGGAGCGTTCCGGACGGTCCGGGCCGGGTCCAGCCCGTCGCACCCCGGCAAGATGTCCCCAACCCCCGCCCGGGGCAGCGCGCTTCCTGGCGTTCTCGACCGAAAACCACCGAAACACCCCCCCCGAATGGGGGTTCAAATCAACCCTCCGGCAGGTGGATTGCATACAGGAAATCCGCTATAATGTCGAGATTACAGACCGGTCCTGAGTCCGCGTACACCATGGAGTTACCGACAATGAAACGCCGACCGTATCGTATCGCCCTCGTGTCTGTCCTTGCCCTGTCCTTCGTTGCCCCCGCCCTGGCCGCCGACCCGCCGTGGTACGTCAAGAAGACCACCTGGGGCGCGTCGATCATGGCGTCGATCGATGCCAAGACCCGCGGCGTGACCGCCTCGCCGACCGGCGGGAATCAGGGCGACAAGGCACTGCTGACGACCAAGCTCATCAAGGGCGGCGACGCGCCGCAGAAGATCTCCGTCTCCATCAAAGGCGCCAAGGACATCGTCCTTATTTGCGACGAAGCGGAAAACGGCAACAACTCCGACCACTCGACCTGGGCCGACGCACGGTTCATCGACGCGGCGGGCAAGGTGACGTACCTGGACCGGCTTCGCCCGGCGGCTTCGGCGGTGGGGCACGACCGGCTGAGGGTCTCCGCCAACGACAAGCGCAACCCGGTGATCATCGGCACGGAGAAGTTCTCCCGCTACATCTTCGCCCACGCCCCGAGCGTGGTTCACTACAAGACGGACGGCAAGTACGTGCGCTTCGAGGCGACGGTGGGCGTCGACCAGCGCCAGCACAAGAAGGCGGGCAGCGTGAAGTTCATCGTCTCGTCCGACCCGCGCCTTGCCGCCAAGGCCGCCAAGCGCCGCGGCGGGCGGACCGACGACACGTCGATCCCGCCGCTGTGGACCGCCCTGCTGCGGGACTTCCCGTCCAATCAGCAGGAGATCATGATCGTCCGCGACTGGCTGCGCCGCGACAAGGTGGAGATCACCGACGAGGCGGCGAAGTTCCAGGCCCCCGCAGAGAAGATCCTCGCCCTGGCGGCCAAGACGCTTGAGTACGTCGAGAAGACCGCCAAGCAGCCGAAGCTGGCCGCCGACCTGAAGGCCCTGACGGCCAAGCATGCCGCGGCGAAGGCCTCCGACTGGCGCAACATCTACCTGGCCACCCGAGGCCTGCGTCGGCGCATCATGCTGGCCCACCCCGCGCTCGGCTTCGAGCGGATCCTGATCAACCGCAACTGCCCGCCACAGTACAGCCACAACGGCGACCAGCATCTCGGGCGCCACAGCCGCGTGGGCAAGGGTCTGACGATCCTGACCGACTGGAAGACAAGCAAGATCAAAGCCACCCCCATGCTCGCCGAAGGCAAGCTGCCCCCCGGCTCGGTGCGCAATCCGGACCTGCACTACGACGCGGACAAGGTCACCTTTGCGTTTTGCGACCATTCCCGCTCGGGCCAGAAACGCTACTTCCTGTACGAGGCGGCGCTGGACGGCTCCTGGGTGCGACAACTGACCGGCACGAAGCGCGACACGTTCAACACCTGGGACGGCCGCGCCACGGTGATGATCGAGGACAACGACCCCTGCTACCTGCCCGATGGCAACATCGTCTTCATCTCCACGCGCTGCCAGACGTTCGGCCGCTGCCACGGCGGACGGTACAACCCCGCCTGGACGCTGCACCGTTGCGACAAGAACGGCGACAAGATCACGCAGTTGTCGTTCGGCAACGAGAACGAGTACGAGCCGTCGGTCCTGAACGACGGACGGATCGTCTTTACGCGATGGGAATACACCAACCGCCACGAGATGTTCTTCCACATGCTCTGGTGGTGCCGCCCCGACGGGTCCAACGTGTCGCACTTTTTCGGCAACGACATGCTGCACCCGATGATGATGGTCGAAGCGACGGCGATTCCGGGCACGCACCGCGTGGTGACCACCGCCCAGGGGCACCACAGCTACAACACCGGCACGTCGGTGATTCTCGACACGAACATCGGCGAGAACACCGAGGACGCCATCGAGCACATCACCCCCGAGACACCGTACTCCGAGAGCCCCGGCGGGGGCTGGCCCAACCCGCACTACAGCCATCCGTTCCCCATCAACGAGCAGTTGTTCCTCGTCTCGCGGGCGAACCACCGCGTGCACAATCAGGGCCGCGTGCCACCGGCCGCCAATCGGGGCATCTACCTGGTCGACCCGGTCGGCGGGCGCGAGCTGATCTACGAGGACCCGGAAATCGCGTCGTTCTCGCCGATCGTCATCCGCAAGCGTAAGCGGCCGCCCGTGCTGCCCTCGATGGTCTATCCCGATTCGCCCCCCGAGGGCACGGTCTTCCTGCAGAACGCCTACCTGACGCGTAACGACCCGAAGGGCATCATCAAGCCGGGCATGATCAAGGCCCTCCGCGTGATCGCCATCGGCGTCCAGCCCCGCGCCAGCCGCCCGCCCTGCAACATGCAGGTCCGCGTCGAGATTCCCAAGAAGGTCCTCGGCACGGTCCCGGTAGACGCCACCGGCTCGGCGTACTTCAAGGCCCCGTCAAACGTCTCGCTGCAGGTCCAGACGCTGGATGAGAACGGCATGGCGATTCTGACCGAGAAGAGCCTGTTCTACCTCCAGGCCGGCGAGAACCGATCCTGCGTCGGCTGTCACGAGCCCGAGGGCTCCAGCCCCATCGCCACCGCGATGGCCAAACTCCGCCGCCTGACGCCGATGGCCCTCAAGCCCGCAGCCGGCCCGCAGTATCGCGGCGGCCTGAGCTTCATGCGGACCGTCCAGCCGGTCCTGGACCGCTACTGCATCGGGTGTCACGGCCTGGGCGGCGCGCCGGCCGACAAGAAGGCCAAGGCCGACAAGGTCAACCTCATCCACGACGGTCAGACCTGGCCGCGGTCGTACAAGGAACTGTTCGCGCGGGGCGATCACCGCGTCGGCGACAAGGGGTACATGGGCGGGTCCAAGAACCACCAGGAGTCCGACAGGAACATCAGCCGCCCCCGCCGGTTCTACGCCTACAGCAACAAGGTCGCCCACATGCTGGCCAAGAACCACAGCACGTGCAACATGAGCAGGGACGACTACATGCGGATCATCGAGTGGATGGACGTCAACGCCCAGTGCTACGGCGACCTGTTCCCCAACAAGCTCGAGGAACGCCGCATCGACGCCAACGCCATGAAGGTCCTGCGAGGCTACGTCAAGCAACTGTTCGGCGAGAAGCTGGCCTCCCAGGAAGACCGCGCCCTGATCAACACCGTCCAGATCGACGAGAGCCGGATCCTGATGGCGCCCCTGCCCGTCAGCGCCGGCGGCTGGGGGCAGATCACCGGCTACCGGAGCAAGAGCGACCCGAAGTACACCAAGATGGCGGCCCTCGTCGACAAGTGCATCATCCGCAAGCCCAACGAAAACACCCAAGGCTGGGAGCCCACGCTCGAAGCCGGCGGGGGCGAAGGCTGGGTCATCGAGGAACGCAAGAAATACATCGAACAGATCGGTGCCAAGGTCAGCGTAGAGTAAGGTCAATAACGGGAACATACCCCCGGGCCGCGGAGAAACAGGGGACGCTACCCTGTTTCTCCCGGCGTGAAGTAGCGATGTCGTACCAGGCGATCAGGCCCATGACCTGTTGTGCAAGGCTGACCAGGAGAGCAGATGGGTGTCGGTGCGTTTCTGGATGCTGTCACCGCCGTAGATGAGG
>CAZVEV010000221.1:0-10337 GCA_964625865.1 uncultured Planctomycetaceae bacterium
GAAGAAGGTCGCCAAGAAGAAGGCCGCCCCGAAGAAGAAGGTCGCCAAGAAGAAGGCCGCCCCGAAGAAGAGGGTCGCCAAGAAGAAGGCGCCCGCGAAGAAGAAGGCCCCGGCCAAGAGGAAGAAGAGATAGCTGCCGGATCGCGTCTGGCAGTCGCTGCGGCGGAAGTCCATCGCGGCGTGACGGAACGAAGGCGGCAGGTGTTGGGCTCTCTCAATGCCTGCCGCCGTCTTCTTGCGCCCTTGAGTTCGCCGCACGGCACGATATAATGCCCACCGTGAAGGTCATCGCAGTTATCAACCAGAAGGGCGGTGTGGGCAAGACGACCACGGTCGTGAATCTCGGCGCTGCCCTGGCGGCGCGGGGACACGATGTGTGTCTCGTCGATCTCGACGCCCAGTCTCAGTTGACGCTTCATCTCGACGTCGAGGTCGCGCCCGGGCGAAAGACCATCTACGACGTGATGACCCACGGGGCGGAACTGGGCGAGGCCGTCGTTGACATCCGTGAGCACCTGGCGGTCGTGCCGTCCGAGGTGGACCTGGCGGCGGCGGAGATGGAGTTGGTGGGCACGGTCGGCAGGGAGCAGGTGCTCGCCGACCGCCTGGCCAAGCTGGACCGTTCCTTCGAGTTTGTCCTGCTGGACTGTCCGCCCAGTCTGGGCCTGCTCACGCTCAACGCGCTGGCCGCCGCCGACGAACTGCTCATCCCGCTCCAGGCGCACTTCTTCGGCCTGCAGGGCCTCAGCAGACTGTTCGAGACCGTTTCCCTGGTCCGCCAGCGGATCAATCCGTCCCTGCGCGTCGGCGGCGTGGTGTTCTGCATGTTCGAGCGTCAGACGCGACTGGCGGGCGAGGTCGTCGCGGACCTTGCCGACTTCCTGTCGTCGGCCCGTGACACCGACGCGCCGTGGGCCAAGGCGAAGATCTTCCAGAACGCCATCCGTCGGAATGTCAAATTGGCCGAGTGTCCATCGTATGGGCGGACCATATTCGAGTACGAACCGAGATCGCACGGCGCGGAAGATTACGGCGCGCTGGCCGATGAGTTTCTCGCCTGTTTCGCGCCGGAGGCCAACGTGCCCCAACCGCAAGCCGCGCCTGTCTCGGCCCCCGCCGAGGCCCGGTCTGAGAGCGAATCGATCGAGGCCGAACCCGCCGAGATCCCGCCGGCCGATTCCCCTCCAACCGAGGCCGAACTGCTCGATGTTGAGCCCGTCGAGACCACGGCGGCTGAGACCATCCCGACCGAGTCCGAACAGGTCGACGTCGAGCCAGTCCACACTGAGCCTGTCGGAGTTCCGCCCGTCGGGGCCGCAGCACCCGTACCGGCGGCGCCGACGCTCGCAGCGCCTGACCCTCCCGCCGTGCCCGACCAGGTCGTCGCCGTGCCGTGTGACGCCGGACCTCCTGCGCACGTCGTACCGGACGGCGCAGCCGCTGTGGCAACTCCTGCCGTGGACGCCGAGCCCGTCCCCGCCGTTGATGGTTCTCCCCCCGGGGCTGCTGACCCGACGTATCGTCCGGTCGAACCCGAGGAGGCCCCCATTGTGCAACCTGTCCCCGCGGCGGGCCATGGGCCTCCCGGCGGGGCGCCTAAGCCTGACGACCGACCGTCCGTTGCGCTCGCACCGCCGTCGTGGCCCGATCCGGCCCCGCCACAGCCGGAAGGCTCGCCGCCGTCATGACCGATCAGACCGCAGCATCACCGGGAGCGCCCCGGCGGACGGCCTTCGTGTGTGGGACGGTGTGGTTGTTGGCCTTCGTGACCACGCACATTCCCGCGCAGGCCCTGCCGCTGGATGCGCCGGGCGGGGACAAGGCTCTCCACCTGAACGGGTATCTCATCCTGACGGCCCTGTTCGTCGTGACGCTCAAGCGCTACGGAGTAGCACTGTGGCGGAGGGTGACGGTTGCTCTTGGGGTGATGGCCGTCTACGCGGCCTTTGACGAACTCACCCAGCCGCTGTTCAATCGAAGTACCTCCTTCGGCGACTGGGTGGCCGATCTGGTCGGCGCCGTAACGGCCGTGCTCGCCTGCGAAGCCGTCTTCCGCGCCAAGGCGCTCAAGGCGCCCGCCCCGGCTCCAGGCGACGAGGAGTGAACGGGGCGGGGCTTACCCGCGCGCGGTGCCGTGGGCT
The DNA here is from genome assembly GCA_964625865.1 of uncultured Planctomycetaceae bacterium. Classification (GTDB taxonomy): domain Bacteria; phylum Planctomycetota; class Phycisphaerae; order SM23-33; family SM23-33; genus CAZVEV01. The sequence goes on from CAZVEV010000221.1 coordinate 2,142, forward strand.
GTGGCGCAGCCACGACCACGTATCCTCGAATGAACACAGCGTGGTTGCTCCGCTGCGCTCCGCAGCCCACGGCACCCGCATGCTCGGCACCCGCGTGAACGGGGCGGGTCTTACTCGCCGAGTCCTGCCTCGGCGACCTCGATGGCCCGCAGCAGCGCGCGGGCCTTGCTCAGCGTCTCGGCGTATTCCGTCTCGGGCACTGAGTCGGCCACAATGCCCGCACCGGCCTGGATGTAGGCCTTGCCGCCCGCGATCACCATCGTCCGCAGGGCAATGCACGTGTCCATGTTGCCCGAGAAGTCCACGTAGCCGACCGCCCCCGCGTACGGTCCGCGGCGCGTGGGCTCGAATTCGTCGATGATCTCCATCGCGCGGATCTTCGGCGCCCCGCTGACGGTGCCCACCGGCAGGGCCGCCCGCAGCGCATCGAACGCCGTCTTGCCCGCCGCCAGCGTGCCCTTGACGTCCGAGACGATATGCATCACGTGGCTGTACCGCTCGATGGTCATCACGTCGGACAGTTCGATGGTCGTCGGTTCGGCGACGATGCCCACGTCGTTGCGGGCCAGGTCCACCAGCATGATGTGCTCGGCGCGCTCCTTCGGGTCGGCCAGGAGTTCGGCCTCCAACTCGCGGTCCTCCTCGGGTGTCTTGCCCCGCCGCCGCGTGCCGGCCAGCGGACGATTCGTCACCACGCCGTCCTCGACGCGACAGAGAATCTCCGGACTGGAGCCCACCAGCGTGAGATCCGGCGTGTTCAGCAGGAACATGAACGGCGAGGGGTTCACCACGCGAAGGGCCCTGTAGATGTCGAAGGGCCTGGCGTCGGTCTCGACCATCAGCCGCTGCGACGGGACGACCTGGAAGATGTCGCCCGCGCGGATGTACTCCTTGCATCCCTCCACGGCCGCCATGAACTGCTCACGCGTGAAGTTGCTGCTGTAAGGCTTCTGCGGCAGGCCCACGAGGTTGATCTCGGCCACGCTGTGACTGTCGCCGGCGCGGATCTGGGCGATCGTGCTCTCGACGGCCTTGGTGGCCTGCGAATAGGCCCCGCCCGGATCGTCCTCAACGTAGGCGTTGGCGACCACCTTGACGGTCTTCGAGACGTGGTCGAAGATCACCATCGTTCGATACAGGCCGAACGACATATCGGGCAGACCGCGGTCGTCGTCAGGGCCTGCGCCGAAGTCCTCGTAATAGCGCACCATGTCGTACGCCGCGTATCCCACCACGCCGCCGGTGAAACGCGGCAGGTTCGGCAGGTGAACGGGGTGGTGGCCTTCGAGCATGCCGGCCAGTTCTGCCAGCGGATCGCTGCTCGTGATCGTCTCTTCAGACTCGCCGCGACAGATCGTGATCTGGTCGCCCCGGGCGGTAAACGTCGCTTCGGGATCGGCGGCGATGAAGGAGAACCGCGCGATGGTCTCCCCGCCGACGACGCTCTCGAGGAGAAAGGCGTTGGTCGCCCGCAGGCCGTCGGCCGGTTCGGCCAGACGCTGGTAGGCCAGCACGGGCGTCAGGGCGTCGGCAAGCAGTTCCCGATAGACGGGAATCGTGTTGCCTCTCTTGGCCAGTGCCAGGAAGTCTTCGAAGTTCGGATGGTAGTGTTTCATTGATGCTCTATCCTGCGGCCATTGGCCGGCCGCTACGGCCGTCGCCGGACGACGCTCGTCCGGCCGGGGGCTACGTGCGTGCCTTCGGGCGAGTCGCTATCCCGTCGCGCGCCAGGCCACGCCGGCGGCGCCGATGGCCCCGCGTCGTTGCCCAGCGTGGAGATCGCCAGTTCGGTCGCCGGCTCGGTCAGTGTCCAGTGCATCGCGGCGTAGTGGGCCCGCAGGGGCACGAGCAGGTCGTCGCCCGCGTTGGTCATCCCGCCGGAAAAGACGATGCGGTCGGGGTCGAAGATCCGGCTTATCGTGATGCAGCCCTGGGCGAGATACCGCAGCGCCTCGTCCCAGACCTCGCCCGCCAGCGTGTCGCCGGCCCGGCGGGCGTCGTTGATGTCCTTGGCGTCGAGTTGGCCCTTGTCGGCCAGCACGGCGCGAAGCGAGGTCGCCTCGTCGCCCGACTCGATCCGCCGCGCCGCCCGCTGGGCCATGAACGTCGCCGAGCAGTACCGCTCGATGCACCCCTTCTGCCCGCAGCCACATAGCTCGCCGTCGGGCACGATGATGATGTGTCCCACCTCACCGCCCACGCCGTGCGAGCCGCGCAATATCCTGCCGTCCTGGATGATCCCGCTGCCCAGCCCCGTTCCAAGCGTCAGCAGGACCATAGTCGCATCGCCCCGCCCGGCGCCGCAGATGTACTCGCCGTAGGCGGCGGCGTTGGCGTCGTTCTCCAGCGCGGTCGGCAGGGATAGCTCAGCGGATATCAGATCGCGGATCGGCACGTTGTCCATGCCCGGGATGTTCGGCAGGGACAGGATGACGCCGGTCTCGGTATCCAGCGGTCCGGGCGAGCCGATGCCCACCCCGGCGATATCGTCATGCGAAAGTCCGTTGCGTGACATGGCCTCCCGTGCCCCGACGGCCATCTGCTCCACTACGCCTTCTCTGCTGTCGGGAGTGGGCAACTGGAAGACCTCGGTGGCCGCGTAGTCCTCGTCAATCGTGACGAACTTGATGAACGTGCCGCCCAGGTCGATTCCGATGCATGATTTCGCCATAGGTAACCTCTTTCCTGGTCGGTATTGTCTGCGCCGTCAGGGCGGATGTCAAAGACATCGCGTGTCTTGCATTCGGTCAGGTGCGGCGTGATAATCGTTCGCGTTCCGCTACGCGCCCTGGAGCGACAGATGTTCTACGACCATCCTGCGTTCAAACCCATTCGACAGTACCTGACCGACCCGGAGATCAGCGAGATCATGATCAACGGTCCGTCGCAGATCTTCGTTGAGCGCCAGGGGCGGATGGAACTGACGGGGTGGCGGTTCGACGACGCGCAGCAGTTGAACTTCCTGATCGAGCAACTGCTCAAGCCGACCGGCCGCACGGTCTCGCCGTCGGCGCCCTACGTCGACTTCCGCCTGCCCGACGGTTCGCGAGCCAACGTCACGATCCCGCCGATTACACTGAACGGTGCAACGGTGACGATCCGCAAAGCCCTCAAGAGCCTGACGGGGATCGAGGACCTGCTCCGGATGGGCACGCTGTCGTCGCGGATGGCGCACCTGCTGGCGGCGGGTATCCAGGGGCGACTGAACATCCTGTTCTCGGGGGCCACCGGCACGGGAAAGACGACGACGCTGGGCATCCTCAGCGCGTACATCCCGGAAACCGAGCGGATCATCACCATCGAGGACACCGCCGAACTGACCCTGCGCCAGCGACACGTCGTCCGCATGGAGTGCCGCCGCGCCAACCTCGAAGGGCGAGGCGAGGTCACGATGGGCGACCTGGTGGTCAACTCACTGCGGATGAGGCCCACGCGGATCATCATCGGCGAGGTCCGCGGCGCCGAGGCCGTCGATATGCTCCAGGCCATCCTGACCGGACACGACGGATGCCTCGCCGTCATCCACGCCTCCTCGCCCGTCGACGCGATGTCGCGGCTGGAGATGATGTCGCTGTCGCGCGGGCTGCAACTGCCCCTCTGGGCTATCCACAAGCAGGTGGCCTCGGCGATCGACCTGGTGGTGCAGCACGACTTTCGCCCGGACGGCAGCCGGAAGATCACGCACGTGACGGAGATCTGCGGCGTCCAGGACGATCACGTAATCCTCCGCGACCTGTTCACCTACGAGCCCTTGGGCGCCGACGCTGACGGGCGCGAGAACGGCCAATGGACCAGCCCCGGCGGCGAGCCGCTGCTGCTTGAGAAATGTGCCTCCCGCGGCGTGACCGTTCCCCCCGAGGTCTACGCCGCCGGCGCCGAGCCCAGCACGACCCGGGCCTGACGCAACAGTTCACTGACATGCGGTATCGTCGCAGCGGAACAGGCAAACGCCCACGGGTCCCATCCCGTGGGGTGTCGGCGACCAAGACAACAGTCCACCCACGACGGGTCTCGCAGCGCGCCTTGATACGTCTTGATGGAAGGAACGGTAGTCTTCTTCATCGACACCCCACAGGGCGGAGCCTGTGGGCGTGTGTCCGTGCCGGCGCGTGCACCATGAGAGGATCCGGGGAGTTGATGAACGAGGGGGGTGTGCCGATCAGGACTTGAGCAGTTCCATGAACCGGGTGCGGACGGCTTCGGGGCCGTCGGACAGGAAGATCTCGTACATCACGTCGCTGCTGAGTTCTTTCATGATCTTCCCGCGTCGGGCGAGGTCGTCTTCGGCCGCTCGCAGTTCGCTTCGCAGATGCGTCAGCAGGGCGGCGAACTCGCCTACCCTGGGGCCGAGCGCGGCGGCCAGGCGCCGCTTGATGTTCCCCGCCAGTGCGGGGGCTGATCCGCTCGTGCCGATAGCGACCACCACGTCGCCATCCGACGCGATGGCCGGGACGTAGAAGTCGCAGTCGTCGGGCTGGTCGACGGCGTTGACCAGCGCCCCGATGGCCCGTGCGTCGGCGGAGACCCGGCTGTTCAGCGCCGGATCATCCGTGCAGGCGAAGACCAGGTAGGCCCCGGCCAGCGTCGCCGCGTCGTATTCCTGTCGGAGCACGGTGGCTGTCTCTGGCACGTCGTCGACCGGGTCGGGCGTCACGAGCGTCACCTCGGCGCCGGCGTCGGTGAGCGTGGCGACTTTTCTCATCCCGACGGCTCCGCCGCCGACGACGACGGCGCGGCGCCCGGTAAGCTTCAACATGATCGGGTACATCTTCATTATTCGGGTGAGATTGTCGTCTTCTGACGGGGTAACCGCAAGAGAACAACGGATTTTAGATTCTAGATTGACGATTGTAGATTCCTTGTGCCGAACACCCCTCTCGACACGAGAAACCTACAATCGTCAATCTAAAATCTAAAATCATTTTGGGCCTGGGCTATTGCTTCGAGCATGGCGCGGGCCTTGTCGAGCGTCTCGTTGTACTCACCGTCCGGCGACGAGTCGGCCACGATGCCTCCGCCAACCTGAACCAGCGCCCGGTCTCCGTGGGTGACGATCGTGCGAATGGCGATGTTCCATTGGCATGAGCCGTCGACGGCGACGTAGCCGACGCACCCGGTATACACGCCGCGGGCGACCGGTTCGATCTCGTCGATGATCTCCATCGCGCGGATCTTCGGCGCCCCGGTAATCGACCCGCCCGGGAACGTCGCGCGGAGCAGTTCGGCCGGGCCCACGCCCGTGTGCAACTCGCCCGTGACCGTGCCGACGAGGTGATACACCGTGGGGTGCGTTTCGAGCCGTCGCGGCTCGACCACGCGAACCGTACCGTAGCTGCAGACGCGCCCCAGGTCGTTGCGGAGCAGGTCGATGATCATGGCCAGTTCGGCGTTGTCCTTTGGGCTGGCCAGCAGGTCGTTGGCGGCGGCGCGGTCGTCCGCATCGCAGCCCAGGCGCGGCCGCGTGCCCTTGATGGGGCGCGTGACCACCCGGCGACCGTCCAGTCGCAGGAACAGTTCCGGCGAGCTGGACAGAATCGCGCAGTCCTGCCCGTCAGCCTCGAAGGCCATGTAGGCCGCGAACCACGCGGGATTCCGTCGGCGCAGGGCGTCGTAGATTGCCAGCGGCGCCGGGGCGGGCGAGACGGCAAAGCGCTGCGAGAGGTTCACCTGGAAGATGTCTCCGGCGGCGATGTAGTCGACGCACCGGGCCACCGCCGCGCGATATTGGTCGGGCGGGAAGTTGGGCTCCGCATCGCGCGGGAGGGGTCGGCGTGCGGCGTCGGCGTCCTCGGCCGTCGCGGGGCGCGGGTTGATCCCGTCCGTCGCGGCACGACTGGCGATCGCGCCGAGCGCCTCGGCGGCCCGGCCGGCGCCGGGGGGAGGCGAATCGAAGACAAGTCCGGCGCTGTGCCACCTCCGCTCAGCCCCGTCGTACACGAGCACCGCGTCGTAGAAGCCCAGCCGCAGGTCCGGCAGGGGGGTGTCGTGTTCGGCGCGGGCGGGCAGGCGTTCGACGCGGCGCCCCACCTCGTATCCGACATAGCCGATCCACCCACAGAACACGGGCACGGCGCCATGTGCGTGCGACACGTACGTCCCCTCGCCCCCTCCGGCCGGCGAAGCAACAAGCTTGACCGCATCGAACGCCCGCCCCATCGCCCGCCAGAACGCCTCGTTGCCCTCGGCCAGCACGTTGCCCGATCGGTCGGCCAACTGTTTGCCCCGAAGCGTCATTACCTCGATGGGACGGCAGGCGAGCACGGTATACCGCCCGAAGTCCCCATCGAGAGCCGACGAGTCGAGCATGACCGCGCCGTCATGCTCCGCCAGGACCTCCAGCAGCGCCCCGGGCCGGCAAGTGATCTCCAGGGGCGTAGTCCGTAGGTGGGCGGTAAGCGACCGTCCCGCAAAGGGCCCGGTCGCCGCTGCCGTGTTGGGCGGTTGGTGCTGCATGAACGTACCTGCCTGCCGAGCGTCGTCGCCGGCGGGCGGAGTCTACATGTCCAGCCTCTTGGGACGCAGGGTCAGCTTCTTCCAGTCGTCCTCGGTGAAGTCGCGGGCGGCCCGGGCGGCGGCTTCCTCAAACGGGTCGCTGCTGTCGATGTACTTGTCCAGGAGCTTGTCGGTGTAGCGCATGTCGTCGCGTCGTCCGGAGACCTCGAATCGCAGCCTGCCCAGGAAGAGGATCGCCTGTACCCTGAAGGCGCGGCTCTTGTGGTTCTCGGCGATGTTGAGAATATCGCCGGAATCGATCTTCAGTTTTCGGAAAAGACGCATCTTCGCGGTGAGGGGCCTCTTGGCCGAGTTGACGGCCCGCTGGTAGCTCCCGACTTTCTGGATCTCCTCGGCGTGGTCCTTCTCGCCCCAGTTCCGGTAGATGTCCACCAGACCGTTGGCGGCGACGTTCTGGATATCCAGGCCCACCTCGGTCATGTGCAGGCGGACGTCCTCGTTGGCCATGTGCCAACCCATCACGATCAGGTTCCTCTGGAGGGCGACGGCCTGGGGATACTCCTTACGCCCGAAGTGGTAGAGCATCAGCGTCGACATGCACCGGGAGATCTTGATCAGGTCCAGGGCGCCCTGGTAAAAGTAGCCGACCTCGAACTCATCCGGCGTATGCGTGAAGGAGTACTCGAACGCGCCCTTCCGCGCGCCCGACGCCAGTCGGGAGGCCATCGTCTTCAGGGCGCTCAGTACCGGCTCGGGCGGGGCCAACTCGCCCCTGACGAACTGCTTCCTGTTCTCGCTTTCCGCGATCGTCTTGTGGAATGCGTCGATGGCTTCCCTGGCGCCCTTGAACGTCTCGAAGGCGGCCTTGTAGTCGTCGCCCGCATTGCCTGCCGCGCTGGGGACGCTGCCGGCGATCGTGTCGATCGGCGTGTCGACGGGCAGTGCCTTCATGAACTCCTTGGCCCGCGTCACGCTGGTCGGTGCGGTGGGCGATGGGAAGAACACGAGCTTCGTAATGACTGCCAGCACGATCAGCACGATCACGCCGCCGACGATCCAACCTGTCTTGTTACCCACGATGAAACTCCTTGTCTGTCTCTCTGTCTGCCACGATGCACGGGTCTGCAAGCGAACAAGAATAGCACCTTCCCCGCCCGCCTGCCAAGCAGTGATTTGCCCGCGCGGGCGCTGGGGTGTCAGCGGCGCCTGGCCCGAACCAATCGCGCCGCGCTCCGAAAAACCCCCAGGCCGCGTTCGGCGCCCGAAAACACCCCTCCACCCGCCTTAACGCCAGATCGTCGCTCAGGCCGCCTCCTGACGCCTGCCAGGGGGTCTGGCTGGGCTCGCAGACGCCCGCTCGGGCCCGCACAGCAGGCGACACGCCGATGATTCAGGTCTCACATCTCAAATCTCACATCTCAGATATCGGATCTCACATCTGAAATCTCAGAGTCCAGATCTCGAATCCCAGATCTCGAATCTCAGGACTCGCCGGCCATGAACTGCGTCTGGTAGAGCTGCTTGTACAACTCGCACCGCGCCACGAGTTCGTCGTGCGTGCCGGTATCGACGATCCGTCCTTCGTCCATCACGGCGATCATATCGGCCGAGACGATCGTCGAGAAGCGATGCGCGATCATCAGCGTCGTCCGCCCGGCCATGAACTGCTCCAACGCCTCGTGGATGCGTTTCTCGCTGTCGGCGTCGACCTGGCTGGTGGCCTCGTCGAAGATGAGGATGGCC
>CAZVEV010000222.1:0-10284 GCA_964625865.1 uncultured Planctomycetaceae bacterium
ACGACACCCAGACTAGAAACTCCAGGTTGCGGGGTTCTCCGACAGGCTCCTAGGAACAGAAGCCGAAAACCGCAAGAGCGAACCGCCTCGGTCAGCGAAGCACGATGATGGCCCGTTCTTTCAGGGGGGACCTCGATTCGCGTGAATCGACCGGACACGCGGACTGTCAATTCGGTTGGGGCTCGGCAGGAGGACCGATGCGTTTGGCCTTGGCGACGGTTTCAACTATCATGGTTGGGTTATCCGTATACGCTGAGTTGACGTCTTGGCGGTGTGCGCCGTCCGTGAAGGACGGCACGACCGCGGCGGCCCGGACGGGACACTTGGCGCACGAACGAAGGAAGACACGCACAATGATCCACACACGCATCAAGGCCAAGAGATACTCGGCGGCGGCGATTGCATTGGCGGTGGCACTTTCGGCGGGACTGGCGGGCGGGGCTGAGTCCGTCAAGGGACGGTACGTTCGGGTCGACATTCCCGGCCGGGCCACGCTGTCGCTGGCGGAGGTCCAGATCTTCAGCGGCAAGACAAACGTCGCCCGGAACTGCAAGACGGTCCAGTCCAGTATGGCTCACGGCGGCGTGCCCAGCCGGGCCGTCGACGGGAACACCAACGGCGACTGGGGGTGCGGCAGCATCACGCATACGATCGAGAACACCGACACGCCGGCGTGGGAGGTCGACCTGGGCAAGGTGCAGACAATCGACCGTATCGTCGTGTGGAACCGCACCGGCTACGAGAGCCGGCTGGACGGCTTCCGCGTGACCGTTCTCGACACCGGGCGCAAGGTCGTCTGCGAGCAGACGCACGGCAAGGCGGGAACGGGCGCTACCACCTTGACGCCGGGGGCGTTCGCCAAGTCCAAAAGGGCGGGCAAGACACTCAAGCCCGTGGCGCAGAACACCGCAACGGTCAGCCAGAGCAGATCTAAAGGGACGTCGCGCCCCCGTAAGGTTGTCAACACCAACTGGTACGTCAGGAAGGCTACGTGGTGGGAAACGATCCTCGCGTCGGCCGACGCGATGCACGACGAGGTCGTGAAGGTCCGGGCTGCAGCGCTGAAGGCTCGGGCGGCCGACCCGGCCGTGCAGAAGTTCGCGCCGGTCAAGGTCGCGCGGGCAGACGGCGACAACAAAGCCTGCACCTTCCAGGCCGACGTGACGGGCCTGAAGCGCGTGTTCCTGGGCGTCGACACCAGCGGCGTGCAGGTCAGTTTCACCAAGGTGCGCCTGGTCGGAGCCGACGGCCAGGCCGTGGCGCTGCCGGTCAGCGGCAGGGATTCGGTGGTCAGCGGCACGTACGGAGCACGATTCCGCGCGGGCGCCCGCGGCGAGGACGGGTCGAGTTTTACGCTCCACAGCGGCGCGGTGGGTCTGGACCTGGAGGGCAAGTACGCAGCGATCGAGGGCACGTTCGTCCGGATCGGCCGCAACAGGAAGGCGTTCGCGGTGACGGTCGACGTCTCGCACCCGGCCGAGTTCGCCGGCGAGATTCCGGCGTGGCACAAGCACCTGGAGGGGCTGGTCCAGAAGGACTTCGCCAAAGACGCCCAGGCGGCCCGGGACATGGCGTTCGAGATCAGGAAGGCCCGGATCTACCAGAAGCCGTGGCCCCGCGGGGACTACGCGGAGGTGGTCAGACGCTACGAGAGAATCGCCAGCGCGACCGTAAAGGCCCGCATCGGCGAGTTGGCCAAGACCGCACGGACGGCCGCCGACGTCGGCAAGGCGCGCGAGTTGATGGTCCGCGGAGCCACCTGCGAGGCGCTGCTGGCGAGGGTCAAGTACGGCACGCGTCCACTGGTGATGGCCATCGAGGACCTGACCAGGACCTTCCCCAAGCAGTACACCAACGGCCCGAAGTACCTGGCCCGCGCCAAGCAGTACGAACAGACCCTGCCGAAGATCATCGCCGCGCTGAAGGCCGCCGACGTGTCGGTGGCCGACCAGGTCGAGGAGTACCTCGCGTTTCAGCGCAAGGCCCTGCTCGAAAACCCGCTGCTGACGTTCGACAAGCTCCTAATGACCAAGGGGAGCATCGGCCTGGCCACGAACTGGGGCGGCGCGAACAGGCTCGGCAGCGAGATGGTCACCCTGAGTCCCGTGGCGCCGGACGGCAAAGTCGAGACGATCTACAAGGGATCGGTCTCCAGCTTCGACCTGAGCTTCGACGCGAAAAAGGTCCTGTTCTCCGACGGGTCGAGAATCAAGGAGGTCAACGTTGACGGCACGGGCTTGCGGACGATCTCAAAGGGCGAGTCGCGATCCTACAACCCCTGTCGCCTGCCCGGCGGGAAGATCATGTTCGTCTCGACCGCCTGCGAGCAGGCCGTCCCCTGCACCGGCGGCGGGGGCGTGGGCAACATGCACGTGATGAACGACGACGGCTCGGGCGAGCGCCGCATCACCTTCGACCAGGACCACAACTGGGACCCCTGCATGCTCGAGAACGGACGCGTGGTCTTCACGCGGTGGGAATACACCGACCTGCCCCACTACTTCTCGCGCCTGCTGATGAGCATGAACCCGGATGGCACGGACCAGAAGGAGTACTACGGGTCCAGCTCGTACTGGCCCAATGCGATGTACTGGACACGTCCGATCCCCGGCGGGGCGGGCAAGGTCGTCTGCGTGATCTCCGGTCATCACGGCGTGTCCCGAATGGGCGAACTGCTGATCTTCGACCCGAGCAAGGGGCGCCACGAGGCCGACGGGGTTGTCCAGCGCATCCCGGGCTGGGGCCAGACCGTCGAGCCGATCATCAGGGACAACCTGGTGGGCAACTCGTGGCCTCGCTTCATCACGCCGTGGCCGCTGGCCGAGCCGGGCACGAACAAGGGGTCGGGCAAGTACTTCCTGGCCACGGTCAAGATGACGCCGAACGCCCCGTGGGGCCTGTACATCGTCGACGTATTCGACAACATGGTCCCGATCCTCACCGGCGACTACACCATGCCCACGCCCCTGCGCCCGCGCCCCGCTCCCCCGGTGGTTGCCGAGCGGATCGACCTGAAACGCAAGGACGCGGTGGTCTACCTGACCGACATCTACGTCGGCGGCGGGCTGAAGGGCTATCCCAAGGGCTCGGTCAAGGCCCTCCGCGTCGGCTCGCACCACTACCGCTATCCGGGCAACGGCGACACCGGCGCGTCGGCCTACGAAGGCGGGTGGGACTCGAAGATCATTCTCGGCACCGTGCCGGTCTACCAGGACGGGTCGGCCGTCTTCCAGGTGCCCGCAAACACCCCGATCTTCGTCCAGCCGCTGGACGCCGACGGCAAGAGCCTCCAGGTCATGCGGAGCTGGTTCACCGCCATGCCCGGCGAGAGGCTCATGTGCATCGGCTGCCACGAGTCCCAGAACACCGCCCCGCCGACGCGGATGACGATGGCCTCGCGCAAGACGCCCTCGCCGATCGCGCCCTGGTACGGGCCGGCGCGGGGCTTCAGTTACAATCGCGAAGTCCAGCCCGTGCTTGACCGCCGCTGTGCGGGCTGCCACAACGGCAAGCCGCGCAAGGACGGCAAGACCATTCCCGACCTCCGCGCGATGCGCCTCCACGAGGACTTCAAGGGCAGATACAGCCCGTCCTACATGGTGCTCCAGAAGTACGTGCGGCGTCCCGGGTTCGAGTCCGACTACCACCTGCCGAACCCCGCCGAATACCAGGCCGACACCAGCGCCCTGGTCCAGATGCTCAAGAAGGGGCATCCGTCTTCGCCTACCGGCTCCGACGCGACAGGCCACGTCAAGCTGACCCGCGAGGAGTGGGACAGGCTCTACACGTGGATCGACTTCAATGTCCCGTTCGCCGCCAACTGGCGCGAGAGCCACCGCCCCCCCAAGGACTCCCAGGTCCTCAAGCGCGCCAAGTACCTCAAGCTGTACGCCTCCATCAATGACATGAACGAGAACCCGTTTGAGCTTCCTGAGATCGCAGAGTTCCAGCCGCCCGCGCCCGCGCCGGCCAGGCCGAAACCGGTCAAGCTCGACGGCTGGCCCCTCAGCCCGGCCGCCGCGGCGGAACTGCAGACCAAGACCCAACTTCCCGACCTCGAACTGGACCTCGGAGACGGGGTCACAATGAAGATGGTCCCCGTCCCGGCCGGGCGGTTCGTGATGGGCGAGACCACCGCCTTTGCCGACGAAAACACCGAGCGCGTCGTCGAGATCGCCAAGCCGTTCTACATCGCCCAGTTTGAGGTCACCAACGCCCAGTTCGCCCGGTTCGCCCCGGACCACGACAGCCGCTACATCGACGGGCGGGGCAAGGACCGCTCCAACCGCGGACGCCCGATCAACGGGCCGAAGTACGCCGCCGTCCGAATGACGTGGAAGCAGGCGGCTGCGTTCTGCGAGTGGCTGTCGAAGAAGACGGGCCGGCGCTGCAGCCTGCCCACCGAAGAGCAGTGGGAGTACGCCTGTCGCGCCGGCGCCGACGGCCCCCTGCCCCGGGCGCGCGGCGCCAGTTCGTCGATGCCGCCCGGCAGGGGCAAGTCCAACGCGTGGCGCATCAGCGACATGACCGAGAACGTCGCCGAGTGGACGGCCAGCACGTACGACCCCCGGGGCGCCGCACCGTTCCAGGACGCCGCCCTGGTCGCCGACACGCGCGTCGTCAGGGGCTCGACCTGGGACGACAAGGCGCGGATGGCCCCCACCATCTCGCGCTGGCGCTACCGCACGTGCCACCCCGTCTACAACGTGGGCTTCCGAGTCGTCTGCGACGTCCCACAGACGAAGGTCGTCGCCAAAGATTGATCGCACGGCGCGCCGCGGGGGCCATGGTACGGTTCGATTACGCGGGGGGCAGGAGAACTCTCATGGATGCGGCGGTCTCATTTCGCGGAGTTCTGGCAACTGGACTGATGTATCTTGTGGCGGCGGCAGCGCAGGGTGAGACCCCGCCGGGCAAGTTCGTCCTCGCAGCCGAAGACGAGGTGGGCGGACACTACTTCAGCCAGGTGATCCACGCTCCGACAATCGACGCGGTGGTCACGTGGGGCACGCGCAGCCACAGCAAGCCGATCCGGGCGCACGAGACGCAGCACTTCCTGCCCGGGCGCAACGAGTGGATCAACGCCTGGCCGGAAGGCAAGGCGTCGGCGTGGTCGGGCAAGTTCAAGCGATGGCCGGACTGGAACATCTGCGCCCCGGTCGGGGAGTTCTACGAGCGCGACGGCGTGAAGATGCCTCGCCCCAACTCGTCGTTCCACCAGGTCTGCTGGGACGCCCACAACAAGCGGATCCTGTTCTACGTCGGGTCCCAGACGTTCTCCTACGAGCCGAAAGCCCGTCGCTGGACGCTGATCCACGGACCAGCCGCCACCGCCCAGCCGCCGGCGATGCTCATCTGGAGCAGCCTCTGCTACGACCCGGTCAACAGGCAGGTGCTCCTGTTCGGCGGCGGCGGGATCAACGCGCCGGATGGGCGCCCGCACACGTGGGCTATCGACGTGAAGACCGACGTGTGGCGAAAGCTGGACCTGACCGTCGAGCCGCCGGCGCGATGCAATTCGCGGATGGTCTACGACCGGCGAAACAAGGTGATCGTCCTGTTCGGCGGTGACGGCCAGGACTGCGGGCTGGCCGACACGTGGGTGTTCGACGTGACGAAGCAGCGCTGGGAGACGCGGACCCCGGCGCGCAGCCCGCATCCGCGGGCCTCGCATGCCCTGGCGTACCTCGACAAGTCCGGCCTGGTCCTGCTGGTCGGAGGGCGCCCCGTCTGCGACTATCGCCAAACCGCCAAACTCGCACGCCAGACGTGGGTCTACGACGCGGGGAACAGCACGTGGACGCCCTTGGCCGTCGAGACGCCGGCGTTCCACTGGGCGTCGATGGAGAACCTGCCCGGCACCGACGAGGTGGTTCTGGTGACGGCACACAAGTACACCCACGAACGCCGGACCTATCGCTTCCGCTACGACGCATCGATCCCGGCTGCCAGCCACCCGGGCGTCGGCCCCGGCACGACCATGCCCAAGACCGAACGGTCGGCCCGGTGGTACGCCGACGTGCCCCCCGCCGACCGGGCCTCCCATGCGAAGGTCCTGGCCAAACTGCCGGTCAACCGGTGGGCGGAGGTCAAGCCGCCGAAATCCACCGCCGGGCGAACGTGGGGCAGTGCCCTCTTCGACACCGACCGCGGCGTGGCGATGAAATGGGGCGGCGGACACAGCGGGTATCAGGGCACGGATATGGCCTTCTACGACGTGGCGACTAACCGCTTTTCGATCGACCGGAGGGCCGCCTTCACGCCCGACCCGTTCGAGCGATGGGCCCGCCGGCCCGCCGGGCGGACGTTCTTCAACCAGCCCTGGACGCGCCACATGCGCCACACATGTGCGTACGATCCCGTGCGGAAGATCGGCGTGTTTACCGACTGCGGCGGGTCGAGTTTCTACAGCCGCGCCACCGGGAAGATGGTCAAACACACCTGGCTGTACGACCCGCAGCGGCGCCGCTGGCTCGAGCCGATCCGCCAGCCTTTCCCGGGCGGGGGCACGCATTCGCCCATCGTGATCCCCACGCCGACGGGCGTGCTGGCCTACCAGCACCTCCGCCTGTACGAGGCCGAGCACCTGTGGCGATTCGTCGGCGAGCGGGGCAAGCCGGAGACCTGGCGGTGGGAGGAAATCGCCATCGAGAGCAAAGACCGCCCGAGAAGGCACGAGCACATGACGATCGTATACGACGCGAAGCGCGATCGGCTGGTGTTCCTCTCAACGGCCAAGGGCCATCGCAGCCGCAACCACCGCGGTGACGGGGCGCCGGAGTTGTGGTTCCTCGACATGAAGCGTCCGCGGTGGGCCAAGAACCCCACGCCCGCGCCCGGCGGGGTGAGCACGCGTGAGGCGGTCTACGTTCCCGAAGCCGATGCGATCCTGGCCTACGGGCCGACGAAGAAGGATGACCCGGTCTGGACGCGGGTCTACCTCTGCGCCGCCAACCGGTGGGTCGCCCTGCCGATCGAGACGCCGAAGTTCACCGTGCACGAAGTCGCCCTGGAGTACGACCCGATTCACAAACTCGCCGTCCTGCTCTGGCCCCCCAGGTTCGAGCGCGACATCCGCCCACACCTGTTTAGGCTGGACACGGCGACGCTCCCGACGAGGTGACCCTGCCGTGCCCTACATGACCCCTGACGGACCAACGCCGAGCCATGCGCCGGGTAGACGAAAGCGGGTACAGGCACGTCCTCGGCCTATGGCCTGCGGGCGAGCCAGTCCCCGTTTTCAACTGGGGGCTGTCCGACGTGTGATGCCGGTTCAGTCGGCGATCTCTACGACCCAGATGTTGCGGTACTGGACCTTGTTGCGGTGGTCCTGAAGCATGAGGGAGTCTTTGGCGATCAGTCCGCTGGCGGCGGCAGCGGTGGTCTTGCCGGGCAGGGGCTGATCCTTGTGCGTCAAGATGCCGTTGTGCCGGACCGTCATCATCGGGCGGCGGATCAGCTTGCCGTCGGGCCCGGTCTTGGCGGCGGTGAACTCCACGTCGTACGTCTGCCACTTCAGCGGGGGCAGGCAGGCGTTGATCTTCGTGTTGGCGACCTTGTAGATCGAGCCGCAGTCGTTCGACCGGCTCTTGAGCCCGAACGATTCGAGCACCTGCACCTCGTAGCGTCTCTGGAAGTAGACCCCGCTGTTGCCGCGTCCCTGGCCGCGCTTGGTCGGCTCGTACGGGCAACGGAATTCCACGTGGAACCTCGCCGAGCCGAACTTGCGCTTCGTGAAGTTCGTGCCGCGTCCCACTTCCATTGCGCCGCTGTCCAGCGGGCGCCATGACGCGTTGGACCACTCGGCCATCGACGGCTTGGCGCCGGGCTTGAACGGCAGGAGGACGATAGCCCCGGCCGGCGGCTTGGCGCCCAGCGTCGGGCTCTTCCGCTCGTTGTACCTGTCGCCGTCGAACGTGTCGCCGTTGTCGGCCCGGGCGCTGACCATCTTGCTCGCGACCAGCAGGCCGGTCCAGCCACCGCCGGCGAGCTTGACGCGCCCGTCGGCGCCGACCTTGCCGGTCATCTCCACGCGGAACTGCTTGATGTTCGGGTCGGTCTTCCACAGTTCGCGCATCAGCGCCGCGCGGTACATGCCCTTGCCCTCTGCGATCACCTGCGCCACGCCGGGCCCCTTGACCCCGCCGAGGGCCAGCGTGCCGGTGTACTCGCCCATGAGCTTGTCGTCGACCGGCGCGGGCGCCGCGGTCTTGATCGGGGCCTTCAGCGGGCCCGACGGCGTCATGTCGGCTTCGATGTCGCCCAGGGCGAACTGGATGCCGTCCAGGTAGAACTGCAGCAGGTTGGCGTTCTGGAAGACCTTGGGGTTGTGGCCGAGCGAGCAGTAGAAGATCCGCCCCTTGCCGAGTTTCTTGACCCACGCCACCGCGTTGTCCTTGTCGGGGCGCTTGCCCTTGTCCTTGCATATGGTCATGTCCAGGCGCAGCAGGATGCGGAGCTTCTTGCGATCGTAGATCCGTGCAAACTGGTAGATCTCGTCGTGGACCATGAAGCCCTTGCCCGCGAAGACCTTCGTCAGCGCGTGCTTGGGATCGTCGATCGCGATACCGACGTTCTCGCTCCAGGGATGCCCGCAGAAGAACCCGCCGAAGATCGCGCCGGCCTTGTTGTCCGTCGCCGCGTGGATGCCCACCAGCCCGCCGCCGCCGGAGACGTACGCCTCGAGGTTCTCCTCCCACGTCTTGCCGTTGGCCGACTTGCCCCCACCACCGGTGGAGTTGTTCAGGCAGACCGCGTCGAAGTCCTTGAGCTTCTCGGGGACCAGCATCTCGGAGACCGCCTTGGCGTCGCGGGCGAAGACCAGCGTGTAGGCCCCGGTCTGGGCGCCCATGATCTCCATCGCCTTCTCGCCGGCAAACCGCCCGGCGTTGTGGCTGCGGTAGGACAGGACGAGCATCTTCCGCGGCTTGGCGGGTTTGGCGGTCGCTTGCTTCGGCGCCGCGGCCTTGATCTTGGCCAGGTCCTGCGGCGAGGGATCGCCTCCTCTCGCCGCCTTACACACACCTGCCGTCATCGCCTGGACCGCAACCACCATCACTGCCATCAGCACGAGTCGTTTCATGAGATATCTCCTGTCCTGCAAGGTTAATCGACGCGCCGGACGCATTATTCTAACCCCGCCGTGCCCCAAGTCTACCGCGACTTCCTTCCACGCCGGGGGCGAGCAGTGCACCGCACCTGATCAGGCAAGACAATGGCGAATGGCTCCGGGGCTCGTCCATCACGCCACCGCGAGGGCAGGCTCTACAGGTTCGATTGGGGCCGGTATCCTGAACGCCGTGTATTAGGCCACGGCTTCAGCCGTGGTGTTCGGCGCGAACCAACGAGCACACCAGCCCGTTTCACGGGCTTCGGCCAAGGCCGCCCTGGGTTGGTTCTGCCGCCTGCGTGACGCGCTGCGTCGACGTTGGTAAGCCCGTTGAACGGGCTGATCGTGTTCCTGTTGGGCCTCGGATACCACGGCTGAAGCCGTGGCCTAATACACGACGAGAATACGCGATGTCGTCCCGTCAGACACGGTCGATGGTGGCTCGTAACCGCAGTCCGCATACGCCCAAGAGACTACTTACTCAATGACGATGCCTCCCCCTCGCGCGAGGTCGTCCCGGAGGCATCCACAAACGCGCTTGCACGGCGTGGCAGTGCGCTGATAGATTCTCCTGCGTTGCGGACAACGGGTCCGCATGGCACGTAGGGCACGGGTTTCTAATGAGAAAGGGGACACCGTGGAACAGCTTCAATTCGAACCGATGGGCATTGGCGGAATTCTGGATCGGTCGTTCAGGTTGTACAAACAGAGCTTCATCCGCTTCATTGCGATCGTGGCGATTGTGAAGATCCCTATCGCGCTCCTGGCGTTCCTGCTGATCTCAGCGCAGGTCGAAGCCATGCTCGCGCAAGCGACGCAAGGGCCAAGCGCCGCCGCGGGGGCCGCAAAGCAGTTGGGCTACGTGGTGATTGCGACGGGGCTGTTGGCCGGTATCGCGCACTTGTTGAGCAGCGCCGCGTTGATCAGGGCCGTCTCCGGGAGCTACCTGGGGAGGTCTTTGAGCGTAGGACAGTCCTACAGCGGGGTCGTCGGGAAACTGCTGCCGCTCATCGGCGTCGTGATCGTGCTGACTCTCCTGATGATCCCCATCGTGATCGTCGGGATGATCGTCGCCGCGATCGCCGCGGCAAACCACTGGCTCCTGGGAGTCCTGGTGATGGTGGTGTCAGCGCCGGTGTGAAAATGGGGTAAATCGGGCGGTTTGAAGATGCGCG
>CAZVEV010000223.1:0-10241 GCA_964625865.1 uncultured Planctomycetaceae bacterium
GGTTGCCGCTTCGCGTCAAGCCACGGCACCCGGCAAAACTGAAATCTACAATCGTAAATCTAAAATCTAAAATCCCTAGAATCGCGCCTGGCGCTGAGCGAGAAACTCGACGAGCGCCTTGTCAAAGGTCATGGAGTTGTCGACGGTGACAAAGTCGGCGCGGACGGCTTGGCATTCCTGCTTGTATTCGGCGATGAATGCGCGGATTTCCTCGAGGTAGGCGGCCCGGATGGCCTGCGGATCGGCGTCGACGTGGTCCTGGGTTTCGGGGCACTCGAAACGGACCTGCCCGTCGAACTCGAACGCCACCTCGCTGTGGTCGAGCACCTGGAAGATGATCAGGTCGTGCCCCCGATACTTCATGTGGTGCAGCGCACGAATGACCTCCTCCTGGTCGCATATCAGGTCGGAGATCAGGATCATCAGCCCGCGCTTGCGGACCCGGTCGGCCATGTCGTGTATCGCCGCCGCCAGCCCCGTCTCGCCGTGCGGGGTCGTCCGGGCGAGGATCGAGAGCATGTTCATCAGGTGCGTGCGCTTGGCCTTGGGGGGCAGGAAGTGCCTCAACTCCGTATCGAAGACGGCCAGCCCCACCGCGTCCTGCTGGCGGACCATCAGATACCCCAGCGCCGCAGCCAGACATATCCCGTAGTCCATCTTCGTCATGCGGTCGCCGGTGGCAAAGCCCATCGAGCCGGAGCAGTCAATCAGGAGGTAGGCCTCCAGGTTCGTCTCGGCGCGGAACTTCTTGATGTAGTAGCGGTCGGTCTTGGCGTAGACGCCCCAGTCGATCATGCGGATATCGTCGCCGGGCACATACTTGCGATGCTCACTGAACTCGACGGAGAACCCGTGGAACGGCGAACTGTGCAGCCCGGCGAGCAGCCCCTCGATGATGAACCGCGCCTAGAGGTCCAGCCTCTGGACCTGCTGAATCACCTCCGGACGAAGATACTGATCAATCGTCAGCGCCATACGCCAATTGTCCGCGGGCGCTCCCTGCAAGTCAACGCGCAGTCAACGAATGGGCGAATGCGCACGACCCAAGCCCCGAGAAGAAAGAAACGGAAAGAGGACGGGGATTACACGGATTGACGGATTAAGACGATTGGAAACAGCGTGGTGTACGATGCTCCGGAACTGCAATCGCGCGCGGACGATTCGAACCGCTCCATCTTCCCGCACCCGCCCGCGCGGCGCAGCTTGCTTCCTGGCGTCTGTCGCGCACCGGCGCACGATCATCAGACCACGCGGCGAGACGCTGCGTCTACACTATCGGGTCCGCTTGATCTCCCGAATGAACACGTTCCTGAACCACAGCGTGTTGCCGTGATTCTGCAGTTCAATCTGTCCGGTCGGGTAGATCGGCTTGCCGCGCTCCCAGTAGTTCTCGAGTACGACGTTCTCGACGACGAGTTTGCCGTTGAGCCACACCCACACCCGCTCGCCGATCATGCGGATGCGGAACCGGTTCCACTGTCCTATCGGACGGTCGGCACACCGGCTGGGCTTGCGCGGGTTCTTCTTGTTGTTGTACAAACCGCCGGAACCCTCGGGCCACTTGGCCGTGTCCCAGATCTGCACCTGGGGCGAGCCGCGGAGATAGACCCCGCTGTCGCCGCCGGCCTTGATCTTCCAGTCCACGTACATGTCGAAGTCGCCATAGTCCCGCGCCGTGCACAGCGACTTGCCCTTGCCATCGAACACCAGCGTGCCGTCGACGACCTTCCAGTGCTTCTTCATCCGGTCGTCGGCGGTATTCTGCGCCGTGGCCAACTCGCCGGAGGACATCGCGGCGCGGCTCTTGGGATTGCCCACCAGCCCCTTCCAGCCGGTCAGGTCCTTGCCGTTGAACAGCGCCACGTATCCGCGCATCGTCGCCGGCTGGGGATCGGCGATGTTCGCCACCGCCCAGATCGCCGCCTCGCGCAGAGACGCGTCTTCGCTGCTCATATCGCCATGCAGCAGCGTGGCGGCCTTTGCGGCGCGGAGAGCACCCAAGCCGCGAACGATCGCCACGCGACAGGCGCCCTTGGCGCTGCCCAGGGCCTTGATCATCGCGTCGGCGGCGTTCGGTGTGGCAATCGTCACCATCGCCCGGACCGCCGGGGCACACAGCTTCGCGTCACCGAGGTGACCGGCCAGCGCAGCGACCGCATCGGCCCGACCGACAAGCTCGACGTGGCGAATCAGGAACGCCTTGACTTCGCTGTCCGTCGCGGCGCCGAGGGCCTTGACCAACACGCCGGCCACCATCTTCCGCTCGGCGTCTGCGCCCGGGCGGTTGACGTGCAGCGCCAGTCCCGCGATCGCGAAGCGCGCCTTGGTATCGTTGCCCTTGCCCGGCGCCACGAGCATTTTGCAGACCTCCTCGACGCCCACCGGTCCGAGCTTGACGATCCCCGCCAGCGCCGCCGTCCCGTCAGCCGGGGACTGTGCAGGCAACTTCGCCACCAGGTCCGCCGCCGGACCGGCCACCGCCGCCCCGCACGCCAAACCACACACCATCATTACCGTCGCTATCCTCTGAACCATCGGTGTATCCTTTCGTCGTTCGTCTTGCCCTACAGGTGCCACGGCGCCCGCATCGGCTGATCGATCAGCAGGTTCGCCGCATCGTCATCGATGAACCGCTGTTTGACCGGGTCGAACCGCAGCTTGCGCCCGATCCGGACGGCGACGTCGGCCAGGTGAATCAGCAGGTTGCTCCGTGCGCCGTTGACCTCGTTCAGGCCGAACTTCTTGCGCGTCTTTACCGAGACGTTGAAGTCGCCGATCATCGCCGGCGGGTCCGGCAGCTCGGCCAGCCGGGCCTTCATCTTCCCACGCTCGTCGACCGTCATCCGCGTGGCCGGCACGATCTTGCCCTTGGGCCCCTCGAGGAACGGCTTGCCCTTGGTGCGCGGGTTCTTGTCCCACGTGCCGGACTCGAGGATGATCTTGCAGCCGTCGGCGTAGGTCATCTCGACCCAGCCCCAGACGCCCGCGGCGTCCGGATGCTGCGGCCAGGGGCCGTGGGCCTCGACGGTGACGGGGCTGGTGTTGTCCTTGTCGAGCAGGTACTGGACCGGGTCGATGTAATGCTGCCCCATGTCGCCCAGCCCGCCCGAGTCGTAGTCCCAGTATCCGCGGAAACTGCCGTGCGTACGGTGCGGGTGATACGGCTTGACCGGGGCCGGACCCAGCCACTTGTCGTAGTCGAAGTGCTCGGGCACCGGCTGGGGCGTCAGGTTGGTCTTGCCCACCCACGTGCCGAGCTTCCAGTTGAAGCCCGTCCAGGGCGCGATGACGGCCGTGATGGGCCAGCCCAGGTCGCCCGCGACCACCAGCTTCTTGACGTCCTTGGCCGTCATCTTCATGCCGTACATCCCCGACTGGATGCGGAACCACGTGTTGATGCGGAACATGCGGTTGTTGCGGGCGATGGCCTCGACCACGTGCTTCGCCTCGCCGATCGTGCGCGTCATGGGCTTCTCGCACCAGACGTCACAGCCGGCCTCGGCGGCGGCGATCGACATCAGGGCGTGCCAGTGCGGCGGGGTCACCACGTGACAGATATCAATGTCGCCACGTGCGAGCATTTCCTGGAAGTCGGCGTAACCGGTGCAGTCGGCCCCGCCGGTCTTGACCGCACGGGCCAGGTGCTTCTCGTCCACGTCGCAGACGGCCAGCAGCTTGCCGATCTTCTGCTTCTCGTATCGCTTGACGTACCCCACGTGTCCCATCCCCATGCCGCCCACGCCGATCACGCCGTGGGTAAGCACCTCGCTGGGAGGCGTCTGCCCCGCCCCGCCAAGGACGTGTCGCGGGACAATCGTCATCGCCGCCGCGCCCGCCGCCGCGCCAAGCAAACCCCGTCGCGATAGATCCGTACCGTTCATCAGTCACCTCGTTTCGATATACCGACTCGCCCCGTACTCGGACACTCGTCGTCGGGACTATTGTCGCCGCGATACATCGCGGATGCAACGTTGAACAACAAACGTCGATCTGACGATCGACCGCTAAACGTGGAGGGAACGACAACGCGGAGACGATCGACCGCTAAACGATGCGCGCGATCGACATGCGCAAACCGCTTGCGGTTTCGCGCGCCGTTCGAGCACGTGACCTGCAATCTCGTCGCGCAACGCACCGAGGTCTTGGAAGACGCCCGCCCGCGCTGTACAATCATTCTTGACGGTCGCCCCGGCGGCGGGGCGCAGGATGCGAATCGAGGGTCCCGAAACCAAGGAACATGATGATGCGTTTTACTCTCGCTGCACTGACAGTGGTTGGCGTGATAGGTCTGGTCGCCCTGGTCGGCGTACACGCCGAGTCCGCCCCGACCCCCAAGGCCCCCGGCGACGCGTACACCGGCGAGTATGCCGGCGTGTTCATTGCCCCCTGCGGCCGCAAGTGCCACGTCGACACCAAGGTCTACCCGCGCAAGGACGACTTCGGCGTGGTGATGGAGTTCGTTGCCCTACCCCAAAAGCCCGGCGCGCGGATCCGGCGGGTGGAGTTTGCGGGCAAGGTGACCGAGGGCAAGTTCCTGGCGGGCAACGCCAAGTGGAAGGCCCTGATCGCCGACAAGGCCCTGACGGCCGTCCTGTCAACGTCCAAGGGGCCGGGAAAGTGCAGCCTGGACTTTGCCGTCCGCAAGCCGCCCACACTGGGCGCCAAGCCGCCGGCCGGCGCGGTCGTGCTCCTGCCCTACACGCCGGGCAAGAAGCCCGCGCTGGACGCGTGGAACGACAAAGGCTGGCAAGCCAACGCTGACGGCAGCATGAACAAGGGGCGAGGCAACATCGTCTCGAAGCACACGTTCGGGTCGGCGAAGATCCACGTGGAATTCATGACGCCCTACGAGCCGCACAAGCGCGGGCAGGGGCGAGGCAACAGCGGGGTCTACATCCACGGGCGGTACGAAGTGCAGGTCCTCGATTCGTTCGGGCTCCTGCCGGGCAAGGGCGACTGCGGGGCGATCTACGGCATCGCACTGCCCCGGACCAACGCCTCGCTGCCCCCGCTGCGATGGCAGACGTACGACATCACCTTCATCGCACCGAAACCCGCCAAAGACGGTAAGCCCGCCGAGCCCGGGCGCATGACCGTCCTGCACAACGGCGTGACGATCCACGAGAACGTCGCTGTGGGCAAGACCACGGCGGCCGGCATGAAGAGCCTCAAGGGCCCCACCGGCCCCCTGATGCTCCAGGACCACGGCAACATCGTCAAATACCGCAACATCTGGCTGGTCGAAACCAAGGACTGACCGGCCGTGAAAAATGGGGACTGGCTCCGGCGCCATCGGCGCAGGTGCCTGTACCCATTTTTCGTCTAACGTTCCTATCTCTTCCTGTCGACGGTGATGACGTCCCCGCCCTTGGGCTTGCCTTTGGCGTAGCAGACCATGTCGAGGAACTGGGTGAAGGCGGCGAAGACGGCTTTGTCGCGCGAGCGGGGGCTGATGAGCACGCCCTTGCCCGGCACGTGGCCGGCGCCTTTGACGTAGACCATCCTGTTCCAGATCCCCTTGCCCTTGAGGACGGCCTGCATGGCGTGGCCCATCTTCGCCGGGGTGGCCCGGTGCTCCCGCTGGCCGTAGATCATGAACCCCGGCGGGTCGTCCTTCGCGACGGTCTTCATGACGTGGGACGGCAGATAGGGGCTGTCGCCGTACCAGCCGATGACGTTCAGCTTGGCCGGCTTGTATTTCGCATGGGCGGGCCAGCTCCATGTCTTCCGATAGGCGATCACCGCGCTGAGGTACCCGCCTGCCGACCCGCCGGTCGAGACGATCCGCTTGGGGTCCCCGCCGTACTTGGCGGCGTTGGCCTGCATGTGGGCGACAGCCATCGCGCAGTCGATCGCGCAGTCCGAGATGCGGACGGGCGTGCCGGCCTTCAGCAGCCGGTAGTTCGGCGAGACCACGACGCACCCCTTGTCGAGGTACAGCTTCTGCATGTCCCGATTGCAGTACGCCTTGGATCCGTTCCTGAATCCCCCGCCGTGAATCGTGAACACGATCGGCGCGTTGGTGAACTCCGTCTTCCAATACACATCCATCACATTCCGCTCATGCGGCCCATACCTCACGTCCCTGGCGACCTTGACCTCACCCAGAACCGCCCCACCCGACGCCAGCAATACCGCAACAGCCAGCAGAATCTTCGTTCTCATCGTGTTCTCCTTCGCACGCGATCCTGGTGTAGTCCGTCCCGACGCCAGCGGAGACCGTGCCATCGTCGCTCGTGCGCAGTTGCGCGGGAACCCCCCGGTGTGTTCACCGGGGGCGAAATGCTCCCATGCGAGTCGACGGTCCGCTCGGACGCAGGCATTTCGCCCCGGGTGAACACACCCGGGGGTCCCGCACGCCGGCACAAGGCGTCCGCACGCCTGTCCGGATCGAAGACTCCGTCCGGGGGCGAGACGGTTGCTCGCGTATTCACTTCCGTTTGCCCTCGCGGAGGACGGCGGTGGCGTGGCGGGCGTAGTGGCCTCGGAAGTCGCGGGCGTATTGGGCGAGGATCTTTTCGCCCATTCTGTCGCGGTCGCCGCAGCGGTACAGGGCGCGGGCGAGGGTCAACTCGACCAGCGACCGCTCCCGCGTGGTGACGTCGATCCGGTTGGCGGGGGTGCGTTTCACGGTGTCGCGGATCTCGACAAACGCGTGTCCCGTCATGCCGTGCTGGGACAGCAGGTCCGCCAGCGGACCGGCGGCTGACGGGTCGCCGAGGGTCTCCAGGGCGACGGCGATGTTGCGGTGGTGGCTGAGGCGATGCTTGATCGTCAGTTGCTTGACCTTGGCGAGAATGGGGGCCAGGCCGCGTTTGTCGCGAGTCTTGCCCAGGGCGAGGATGAGGCTGTCGAGGCGGCTGAGCGTCCAGCCGAACTGGCCCATGCCCCTGAACGCCCAGCCCTTGTCCCACGGGCTGGCCTTGACGGCCGCGACCAGCGTCTCGACGCCGGTGGGATCGCCGAGCATGCCGAGGACGTGGGCGTAGGCGAGCTTGGCCTTGGCGTCGGTGGCGGCGGCGTAGGCGGTCTTCATCAGAGGAATCGCGTCTTGCGGCTGGGCCAGGACCACCGCGATGCCCTGGTAGTCGCGGGGCAGTGTCTTGACGGCGGCGGCGATCGTGTCGGGTGACAACGGGTACGAATCGGTGTGGGTCAGCACCTCGGCGGGCAGGTTGCCTTTCTCCACCAGGTGCCTCTGGAGGGCCTTGACGTCGATATCCCGCGGCGGGACCCCGGCGGCGGCGGCCATCGCGGCGGCGACCCCGGCGGCGTAGCCCTGGTTCTGGATGTCCGGCTGCATGCGGATGACGGCTATCGCGTCACGGTGGGCGCAGAGCCCGAGCCCGGCGGCGATGAGCCCGTCCATCTTGACCGGCAGGAGCGAGCGGTACGGCGTGTAGATTTTGCCCACGCGGGGGTTGTAGAACTTGAACAGCGGATGAGTGGTGAACCCGTGGGAGTCCAGCGTGCCCCCGTCGCAGAGGACGACCGAGTCCGGGAACGTGTGCTTGTTGAGGATGTCCAGCGGGCTGAGCAGGTACAGCCCCACGATGCGCCGCCGCTCGCGCGTGTCGATCAGTTGCCCCAGGTCGAACGCGCCGGGGTACTTGGTCTTGGCGACCACGAACATCCGCCACATGTCCAGCATGTCGGTGTCGTCGGAGAAGGTCCAGTCGGTGTTGGTGTACTTGGCGCCGGGGTGGCGCGGGGGCAGGCCCGTGCCCTGGACCGCCACGTGCGACCCATCGGTGTAGACGCACTCGACGCCCGCGGCGGCGGCCACGTCGGCGTTGCCCGTGGCGTCGATGACGACCTTGGCCAGCACCACGCCGCGACCGTCAGGGGTGGCGATGACGGCGCCGGTGACGGTGTGCCCGTCGACGAGGGCCCCGCAGCCGAGGGTCAAGTACCACACGTCGGCGCCCGCCTTGCCGAGTTCCTTGCGATACCACTCCATCTTGGTCTGGATGTCCCAGGTGCCCTTGCCCACGGCGCGGTCGATCTCGGCGGTGAAGCCTTTGCGATACCCGTGATAGTACTTGCCGATCCGCCCCGTCGTCCCCACCCCGCCGAGCCCGTAGAGGTACTCGATCACGAGCGTCTTGGCCCCACGCCGAGCCGAAGCGATGCCCGCCGGGGCCCCGCTGGTGCCCCCGCCGATAATCACTACGTCGTACCGCCCGATCACGGGCACCGACCGCGCGGGGGAGGCCACCGTGGGCAGGTCCTGCTGTGTCGGACGTACGCCGGTCAGGAATTCCCGCACGTCGCCGGCGACATTCGCGGGCACCTTGGGCGCGGCCACCCTGGCGGCGCCCGTCAGCGAAACACCCGCCGCCTGCTCAGCCGCCGCCGTGCCCACGCGCGTGCCGAGGTCCATCATCGCCAGCGGCCGCATCAGCCTGGCCGCTGCAGCGCGGGAGACGTCCGCACAGCCGCCGACCACGAACAGCCGGTCCACGCCTGCCGGTTGCAGGGCCCCCAGGTCCAGCTTGTCCACCCCGGGCCAGTCGCCGGTCACGCTCTTGCGACCGCGCACGGGGTCCGGGGGCACCTGGAAGAGATACTCCGACGCGGCGACCTGGCCGGCCTGCCACGTGCGGTCGCGGGCGGTCTTCTCCGCCCGCGCACGCGAGGCGAACGAGTTATCCTCGATCGGAATGGCCAGCGTGTACTCGGTCACGGTGAACGCTCGACCCATGGCGGCATACGTCACGTTGAGCGGCTTGCCGCCGGCCGCCGGCTCGCCCCCGACGACGATGCGATTGAACGTCTGGGGCCCCGCGGGGACCGGAGCGAACTTCGCGCCGGCCAGCCGCGCCACCGTCGCTCGCGGCGTGGCGTCGATGACGACCTTGGCGCGGACGGCCTGCCGGCCGGAGCGGTTCGCCATCACGATACCCGCGATCTTCCCGTCAGCGTCGCGGAGGACGTCGGTGGCGTAGCAACCGAAGAGGAAGTCGACCTTCGCATCCAGCAGGGCCAGGTCCAGCGTCCGCTTGACGTGCATGGGCGTCGGCGGGGTGCGGCGCGGAGCGGTCGGCGGGACCTTCGGGGCCGGCTTCGGCGCCGGGGCCTTGCCGCTGCGTTCGATGACGATCTCTCCCAGCAGCACACGGGTCGACGAGTCGCCCTTGGTCACCGCCAGCCGGACGTAGCGTGCCTTGCCGTTGACCGTCACCGCCAGGTCGACCGCATTGTCCTCGTTTCGAGCCTTGCCCAACTGGGCGTTGGCCACGGTCGCCACGTCGCGCCAGGTCTTGGCGTCGTCGCTTACCGACACGGCCACGCGCTTGACCTCGAAATCGTCCACGCGATGGTAAGCCAGCACGTGGACCTTGCCGATCGACCTGCTCGCGCCGAGGTCGGCCGTGATCGTCACGTCGCCGTCGTACTGCACGCTCTGCCGGGACGCACTGCCGCACTTGCCGTCGCGCAGCAGCGTCCGGCTACGCGAATCCTTGTGCTTGGCCGCCGACGGGAGACTGGCGGTGTACGTGAAGGGCGCTCCCTTGGGCAGGGCCCTGCGCATGACGGCAGTCGGCGCCGCGGGGGCCTCGTTGAATATCTTCACCGCCAGCGGAGAGACGGCCTCCTCGCCCTCTTCCAGCCACAGGCGGTACGTTGCGCACATGTCCTCGCCGAGGTACGGGCGCTGGGCGGCAAGAAAGACCTTCGCCCCACCCTTGGCGGCGGCGACGGCGGCGGCGACCCCCGCGGTTGATCCACCCACCACGACAACGTCCACGTCGTACGCCACGGGGATCTTCCGCGGCGACTCGGCCACCACGGGCCCCGCCGCCAGGGCCGCCCGTGCGGCCAGCATGATGCAAACGCCCACGATCGCTACGTCACTGAACCGATGTTTCATGTCATTTCTCCGCACGTCGCGTCACGCGACAGGCCAATATATTACCACAACCCCGCCCCGCGGTATTCAGGTCTGTCACACCCCAGGGCAATCGTACCCAAACATCCAGCCGAAGACACGGCAAAGCAGAGAGCAACAGATGAAACAGAAACAGCAGCAACGGCCTAGCCGCAGATTTCGCAGATTACGCAGATTGAAAGACAAGGAGACTTGAGTAGAGAATCACAGAAACAGCGAAAACGACAATGGATGAAATGACTCTGTGATCATCTCTCCGTTTGAATTATCTCCCTGCATTCTGTTTCCTCGAATCTGGGCGTGGTTCAAATGAGGGTAACAGATGGGGGGATGCGGCCGCGATAGAAGC
>CAZVEV010000224.1:0-10196 GCA_964625865.1 uncultured Planctomycetaceae bacterium
CTTGGGCGCCTCGTCGCCGCCGATGTGGATGAACGTGCTCGGGAACAGTTCGCAGACCTCGGCCAAGACGTTCTCGAGGAACGTGTAGGTCTCGGGTCGACCGGCGCAGTAGAGATACCGCGAATGGCCTGCCGTCGCCTTGGGCATCTTGCCCGTGCAGGTCAGTTCGGGATAGCTCTTCAGGGCCGCCAGCGAGTGGCCCGGGATGTCGATCTCCGGCACGACGGTGACGAAGCGGGCGGCCGCGTAGGCGACGATCTCGCGGATCTCGTCCTGCGTGTAGAATCCGTGCTGCTCGGGGCCGGCGGCAACCTTCGAGCCGACCGACGTGAGCCTGGGGTACTTCTTGACCTCGATCCGCCAGCCGTCGTTCTCCGTCAGGTGCCAGTGGAACACGTTCATCTTCAGCGCGGCCAGCAGGTCGATGTAGCGTTTGATGAACGCCACCGACTGGTACTGCCTGCCCGAGTCGAGCATGAGCCCGCGCCAGGCGAAACGGGGCTCGTCGCCGATCGTCACGCACGGGATGCTCCACGCCTTGCCGGCGACCGGCTTGTCGGATTCGATCTCGGGCGGGAGAAGCTGTCGCAGCGTCGCGGTGGCGCGGAAGGCGCCCTCGGGGGTGTTAGCCCGTATCGTAACGCCCTTGGGCGTAACCGACAGGCCGTAGCCCTCGGCGCCAAAGTCGCCCAGCCGCGCGAGGGTCAGGACGATCCCTCCCCCGCCGTCGGACGGTTTGCCCGCGCGGACGGGCAGGGGCAACTGCGTTGCGGGGCGCAGCCGCTCGGCGAGCAGTTTGGCTACGGGCACGAGTTTGGCGTCGGCGACGATGGCGGTGGCCTTGTCCAGCGTAAACTGCCCCTCCCCGACGGTCATCGCCAGCGGCGTGGGCAGGACGACCGGGCCGGTGGCGACAGGCGCAGCGGCCCGCGCCGTCATTTCGATCGGGCCGAAGTCCGTCCGCGCGTGGTCGACGTCGTAGCCGACGTGGGTGACGCGAGCAATCTTGCGGTCGAGAGTGACGCGGGCGGTTTTTGTCCCGTCGGTGGCGGTCACGACGTTGGTCTTGGTATCGAACGTGACTCTCAGCGTGGTCTTTCGGAACCCGTCGCGAGCGGTGCGTACGACCGTCTTCTGCTCGCCGTCGATCACGAAGAGCTGACCCGAACCGTTCTGCATGGAGATTCGCACCAGGTCCTCGGGCTTCGCTCCGTCGCCGAAAACCAGCCCGCCGTTGAACCATCCACTGCCGCGGACGACCTGGAACGTCGCGTTGAAGCTGACCTTGCCCGTTCGCGGTTTGGGCAACGCCATCACCGCGAGCCCCACGTCGGCGGACGATATGCGATACTTCATCGTCGGCGACTTGCGGACGGTGCAGTTGTGGAGGACGGCGAAGTCCTTGGCCGACCCGTCCGGCGGGATGTCGGACGGCAGGAGCGGGAACAGCGCCGACGGCGTGCGGGCGTCGGCCATGATCTTCTCGATCCGCGCCACGACGGCCGGGTGCTTGTCCGCCACGTCGGTCGCCTCGCCGATCTCGCTGTCCAGATCGTACAGTTGAACCGGCGCGCGGGCCTTGGTTCGCACGCCCAGGCGCAGGGCCTTGAACTTGCCCATCCGCACCGCCTGCCCGTTCGATCCCGGGCGCTCCCAGTAGAGATACTCGTGGGCTTTCTGGGGTCCCTTGCCCAGCAGCGTGGGGGCGAAGCTGATCCCGTCAATGCCCTTGGGCACCGCGGTCCCGACGACGTCGGCCAGCGTGGGCATGACGTCCCAGAACGCTGATAGGTGGTCGCTGGCGGACCCCGGTTTGATCCGCCCGGGCCAGCGAGCAATCATCGGCACGCGGATGCCGCCCTCCCACAGGCTGCACTTGAGACCCTTGAGCGGCCCCGCACTGTTGAAGAACGCCGAGTCCGACCCGCCGTTGAACGTCGGCCCGTTGTCGCTGGAGAAGATCACCAGCGTGTTGTCGTCCAGGCCGAGCGTCTTGAGCAGCGCCATCATTCGTCCCACGTCGCGGTCCATTCGCGAGATCATTGCCGCATACGCCGCCCGCGGCGTGGCGTGGGGCAGGTAGGCCTTCTGGCCCAGGTACGGCGTCTCGGGCCACTTGCCTTGGTACGCGTTGACCGAATCGTCCGGCGCCTGGAGCGAGACGTGGGGTACGGGCGTGGGATAGTACAGGAAGAACGGGCCGTCGGTGTTCTCGCGGATGAACCTCAGCGCCTCGTCGGCCATCCGGTCCGGGGCATAGTCGGGGCCCTTGTACTTGTCGAACGCCTTCGGGTCGCTGACGTCGCCGGTGAACTTCTGGTGGGCCCGGAACGGGGGGTTCTTCAGCGCCACGCGCTTGTCGTTGCGCCACAGGTAGGTCGGGTAGTAGCTGTGGGCGTGGCGCTGACAGTTGTAGCCGAAGAAGTGATCGAAGCCCTGTTTGTTCGGATCGCCCGTCGAGCCGACCGGGCCGAGCCCCCACTTGCCGATCGCGCATGTCGCATAGCCGGCCTTCTTGAGCATCTTGGCCACCGTGAACGTGTCGGCCGGGATGGGATACTGGCCCTCGGGGCGGACCTCCCGATTGTCGCGGATGAAGCTGTGGCCCGTGTGCAGGCCCGTCATCAGCACACACCGCGACGGGGCGCAGACCGGCGAGCCGGAGTAGTGCTGCGAGAACTTCATCCCCTCGGCGGCCAGCTTGTCGATGTGCGGCGTGAGGATCTTCTTCTGACCGTAGCAGCCGAGTTCGGAGTAGCCCAGGTCATCAGCGAGGATGTAGATGATGTTGGGCTTGCTTGCGTCGCGGGAAGGCTTAGCCAGCGCGGGCAGCGCGCCGGCAGCAACCCACGCCGCGGCCAGCCCCGTCGCCTTGAGGAATCGCCGTCGCGGCAGAGCGTTCATTGTGTCCGGGGCCACCTGTAGTCTCCTGATCGATCAGGGCTCATCATACTGGAACAGAGACGCCGCCGCATCGCTTCCGGCCGGCCAGACGGGCCGCCGGCGCCGGCATGTCATCGTCGCTTGATCGCAGACCGATAATCGTGGATCGCAGATGCCTTCTATCGGGGCAAGTTCAGGTCGTAGCACAGCAGCAGGTCGCCGTGTCGCAGGTAGAGCCTGCGATTGTGGATCACCGGATGGGCCCACGCCGGGCCCTTGCCCATGAGCGGCTGGAACTTCGCCTTGAGGCGAAACGCATCGGACGACGCTTCGACAAGGGCGACCAGGCCCCGATCGTAGCGGTAGACGATGTGCCCGTCGGCATACAGCACGGCCGCCGAGCCGCGCTGGGGGGCCTTGGCCTTCCAGGCGACCTTCCCGGTGGCCAACTCGATGCAGATCGGCGCGCCCTTGCTCGTGCCGTGCCCGGCGTAGATGTGGTCGCCCACCAGCACGACGCCGCCGTGATGGTTCTCGAACGTCCGCGGGCCGAGGAAGTACACCTCTTCGGCACTGAACGCGTTGCCCTTGCGGGAGATCTTCAGCAGCGCCGCACCCGTATTGTAGCCGGTCGTGGCGAAGACGTAGTTGCCCCGCACGACCGCCGACGGGATGTTCGCGATGTTGTTGGCGACGCGATTGTACCCCCAGAGATAGCGGCCCGATTCTGCCTCGACGCCGACGACACCCCGGCCGAGCACCTGAATGTACTGCCGCACGCCGTGGATCTCCGCGACGACCATCGAGGCGTATCCGGCCCCGTCCTTGCCGGCCTTGCCCATCTCCGGCAGTGCGCAGGTCCAGATCGTCTCGCCGGTAAGCTTGTCCAGCGCGACGATAGCCGCCTCCTTGCCCCCGGGCGTGCAGACCAATCGCTTGCCATCGACCAGCGGCGACTCGCTGAAGTTCCATCGCGACATCATCTTCCCGCCGAAATCGTCGGAGAAGCGTTTGCGCCAGCGGAGTTTCCCGGTCGTGGCCTCCAGGCAGACCAGGTCGCCGCCGGTGCTGATTGCGTACACCAGATCGCCGTCCACCGTCGGCGTGCCATACGCCCCGTCCTCGTCGGCGGCGCCGATCGGCGTGACCCACCTGGCCCTGCCGTCAGCGAGATCGAGGGCGATCACGCACTGCTTGCCCCCCTTGCCCGCCTCGCCCTGGTCGCCCATGGTGAAGATCGTTCCGCGTGCGACAGCAACGGTTGAGTACCCGCGGCCGAGCCCAGTGGTCTTCCAGAGCAGTTTGGGCCCCTCGTCAGGCCACTCGATCCGCAGCCCGGTGTCGGTACAGTGGGAGTCGCGGTTCGGCCCGTGGAACTGCGCCCAGTCGCCGGTGCGGCTTGGCGCCGGCTTGCCGGCTTCGGGCAGCGTTGCGACCTTGCCGGTCCCGCCGCCGTCGGCGCCCGTGGGATACTTCGCCGGGTCGATCTTCTGCAATGCCGCCACCACTCGCCCGTGCCACGGCAGCGATTTGTCAGCCAGCAGCTTTTCGAGCGGTCCGACGGCCGCCTTCGCATCAGAGCCCATCGAACCGAGGAGGATGACCGACCGGACGCGTATCGGCCCGGTGCCCGTCTCGATCGCCTTGACCAGCGGCGCCACCGCGGCCGGGCCGATCGCAGCCAACGTCTCCATCGCCGCCATGCGCACCCATGCCGAACCATCCTCGAGCCTGCCGACCAGCGCGGACCCCGCGCCCGCCGCCCGGGGCCCCAACGCCCCGAGCGCGTCGGTGGCCGCGACACGGACCTCCGGCGAGGCGTCGGCCAGGGCGCCCGTCAGGGCCCGCACCGTCGCATCGAGGTCCTTCGGCCCGTCGGGGGACTTCGCCTGCGCGACCCAGTACTCCAAGGGCTTATTCCCCGCGGCCGGAGGGGCAGTCTTTCGGGTGCAGGATAGGGCCACAAGTGCAATGAGCAGGCAACTGACGATTCGCTTCATCTGCAATCTCCCATGTGTACTCTCGTTCGGGGCCGAGTCCAACTGACCGGATTCATCTTCCCGGGACGGTGGCGTCCCGTGAGAGGGCCTCGAGGGCCTTCTTCGCGCTGTTGACCACGTTCGTGTGGTCGCGATTGACGATGCCCTTCAGGATGGCATCGAGTCTCGCCAAGCCCGCCTTGCCGGCGGCGCCCTTGGCGGTCAGGGCCTGGCGGATCAGGCGGATCTTCTCGTAGTCCTGGATGCCCTCGCGCAGGCGCTCGAAGCGGATCGAACTGCGCGGGCCCGGATAGATCAGGAAACAGTCGCCGGTGGGCCATCGCCTGCGCGGGTAGTCGGTCGTCTTGAGCGGGTCGATGTTGTAGCTACAAAACGCCCAGCGCAGGAAGCCCGTGTATCGCTGGGCGGCCGCGTTCCACCCCAGCCAGGTGCTCTCCGCCGGCGGGCTGAACGGGAACGTGTTGGGTCTTCGCGGGGCGCAGCAGACGTAGAACGTGGTCTGTCTGCCTGCGGCCGCTCGCTTGAGGTTCAGCGCGGGGACGGGCTTGAACTTGATCGCGAAACAGTAGTCGTGCACGCGGTCCATGATCGAGACGAGGTTCTTGTTGGCCGCCAGGGTGATCTTCATGCCCGGACTGACCTTGTCGACCAGAGCGATCATGTTCTTCATGTCCTCGAGGTGGCGCTCGTCCATGGCGATGGTGGTCTTTTCAAACCAGCCCTTGGCCTTGAGATGGGCGGTGAAGTCCTTCAGCAGCGGGGCCCAGTAGTCGTTGTAGGCCTTGGAGCCGGGCTTGGCGGTGATCTTGACTTCCTTGCCCGTCGCACCGTCGACGTAGTACAGGTTGTTGCCCCAGGGCACCATCGAGTAGCAGTTGATCTGGCGATCGATGCCGCAGGCCAAGCCGAACTCGACCCAGCGATCGAACACCGTGTAGTCGTACGTCCACGAGCCGTCGGCCTTGCGGGTGGGCGTGATCATCGAGCCGAAGGGATCCTGCGTCTGGCCGCCCCAGGCGCGGTTGACGATCGTGGCGGTCAGGCATTTCTGCCCCGCCTCGGCGGCCAGCGTGAGCACCTGCTTGAGCTTGCCCCAGTGCTCGGGCGACCACAGTTTGTGCCCGTGGATGCGGGCGACGGCCCAGGGGCTCTGCCAGAGGTCCAGGTGGAACGACCACCGGCTCGGCGCCGGCAGGACGTTGGGAAGGACCTCGACGTTCAGCGTGAAGGCCACCGACCGGTCGGCGGCGTCGGCAACGGTGAGTTTGCCGGTGTACTTGCCCGGTTGGGCGCCCGCGGGCACGTTGACGCTCAGCCAGATCGGGCGCGTCGTCCCGGGCAACAGGTCGATCGGCTTTGCCGGCTCCAGAATGTCGCCCAGCAGCTTGCCCTCGCCCATCGTGTAGCGCACGAAGAACGGCACGACGCGATCGGCGGGGATCGTCGCTCCGCCGGGGCCTTTCAGTGCCGAAGCGGTCAGCGTGACGTCCTTGACCCCGCTGCCTGTCCAGACGACGAACTGCCCGTGGACGCGCTCGCCGCGCCACGCGACGGTGGACCAGGTCTTGGCGGGGGCCAGTTGCGGCGGCGTGTCGCGCGCGTAGCGAACGTCGACGGACCCGACAGCGCCGGACAGTGCAGGCCCCGCCGCCGGCTTGGGCGGCGCCTTGGCGTCGATCATGTAGCCCTCGATCTCCACGATGTGCCCGCCGGACTCGTCGTTCTGCGAGTTCTTCGTGAACGTCGTGCGAACGTACCGGGCGGACACCGCGTCGAACGTGAAGACCTTCCCCGCCGCTGCGGCAGTGGTCCTGTTGCGACGCTGGTCGATGACCTCCTTCCACGCCTTGCCGTCGGACGAGACCTCCACGACGTACTGATAGTACCGCTTGCCGTTGAAGTACGTGATCATCCGGATCGTGTTGAACGTCACGTCCTTGCCCAAATCGACCGTGTGCTTGGCGGGTATCGGAGGCCCCGCCCAGTGGTCCCCCGCATTGCGATTACCGTTAACCGCCCTGTCCGGCGTCTGCTTGCTCCAGACCTTGTCGGCCGTACACTTGGCGCGGAGAAACAGGTTCTTCGCCCCCCGCGGCAAGCCCCCGGCGCCGGCGTCGCCGGCCGGTTCGTCCAGCGGCGCCGCCGCACAGGCCGCCGTCAGCAGCCCCACAACGGACAAGACACAGACGTAACGTGCAACGAAGTGAACAGTGTGATTCATCGGATTGCCTCAGTCAGAAGTTATCGGGTCGGTCGGCGAGCGTCGGCGCGGATCCTGGCGCTCGCCTCGCACCGGTAATCATGCCATGATTCCCGCGTGAAGGAAACCGTTTTCGGCCCGCCGCCGCGCGTGGAAGCGGCATCCCTGCCACTTCAGAAGCAGTCGTAGGGCGTGCAACTCGTTGCACGCGGAAGGCATAGGTCAGACGTTCCGCGTGCAACGGAGTTGCGCACCCTACGGCCGAAACGCGGCAGGGATGCCGCGTCTATGCGCGGACGCGGCCTGCACCCTCCAGAACGCACGAGGCCACGGCCTAAGCAACGATCGGACCTTCAGAGGGGGGCCGGGCGTTTTCGTGCCTCGAACGCGGCCAGGGGCGGCCAATCGCGTTGGCCGGCGTGGACGACGCTGGCGTGGATATAGCGCAGCGCGAGGTTCTCCTCCAGTTCCGGCCCGATCAGTGCAACCTTCATGGCGACTTTTCCTCGTAGGAGTCACTGCACAGGCCCCGATGGCGGTACCACCGTCTTGGCGCCCCGCCGCGACAAGTGTTCCTCATTACGTTCACATTCCGAACTCACGGGGACCGGCATGCAGCGGTCTCACTCGAGATTGCTCTCGATCTGAGCGTTGATGACCCGGGCGACGTGGGGACACTGTCGTGGGCGCCGCCTTCGCTACTCAGCCGATGCAGGATGGACTGCGGGGGGGCTTGCCGATACAATCTGTCAAACAGCGGCGTGGTGTTGCCAGGTGCATGGAAAGGGGTGTCTGCGATGCAGGTGAAGAGATGTCTGTGGGTTGCGGCGGCGGTACTGTGGGCGGCCGTCGTCTCCAAGGGTGATACGCTGGTGACCAGGGACGGGCGGTCCTTCGAGGGCAAGATTATCTCGCGGGGCGACAAGGTGGTGTTCGAGGCTCACAAGTACGGGTCGAAGATCATCGTGACGATTCCCAGCAGGAAGGTGGTCTCGCTGACCGAAGGGCCGATCAAGCCGTCAAAACACACGCCCCCGGCGCGAAAGACAGAACCCAAGCGGGATGAGGCGCCCCCCAAGCCGGTCCCAGACCGTGCGACGCCTGCCGACAGCGGGCTCCCCGCACCCGTGCAGGAACTCCGGCGGCAGGGAGAGGGGGTCGTTCACGTAATGGACGCGCGGGCCCTGGACCCGGCGGGCAGGGAGGGCCGCTACAAGCTCTATCTGTACATGCAGACTCTTGACAAGGCGGACGCGGTTCGCAGCCGCTGGGAGATGACGGATTCCTGGGCGCTCGGCACAAGCGGGTCGCTGATCATTGGCCCGGAGGGCAAACCCGTCACGGATGCCGAAACGGTCATGCGAGTGTTTGAGACGTGCCTGAACATCTGTCACTTCCGGCGTCGCCCGGAGCTTCTGACGGCGCTGCACAAGGATGAACTCGCACGGGTGCTGAAGACCCGCGACAGCGACTTCCTGATGGTCTTCGAGGCGTTCTGGAGCAAGCTCGCCAACACGGCGACAGGTCGCTCGTCCTATGAAGCCAAGGTCTATGCCGACGCCTTCCTGCCGATCATCGCCGTCGCCTGCGAGACCCGCCCGGCGTCCGAGGCCCTCCTGACCGCGATGATGAACAGCCCCGGTGCCGGCAGGGTCGACCTGCTGAAGCAATGCCCGGGGCTGGCCAGACGCCATGCCGCCTTCAAGGTCTATGTGGCGGGCAAGGCGGTCCCGTGGGAGGCCCGGGTCCTCGACCGGACCCGCGAATGGGGGGCCGCGGAATACAGGCGGGGCCTGGACAAGGCTGCCAAGGTGAACCTTGGGATCACGGGACTGAGCGCGGCCCACACCTTCACGCGACTACTCCTGGAAATGCGGTCCCTTGAACTCGACGAGCCGGCCCTTCAGCGAGTGGCCAAGTGGCTGGGCGAGACCGACTCGGCGATGGGTAAGGGCATGCAACTGGCGTTGCTGGACACGCGCACGGTGCTGCAGAGAACCGAAACGGCCCTACGAGGCACGGCGTACGATGTTCTTTCATCAATGGTAGAGGGCACCGGACAGAGGGTGCTCGCGTCAAAGTGGGCGAAGTTCCTTCAGACCACGCGGCGCCTGGACCCCGTCAAGACGCGATTCATCCTCGGTACGGGGGGCGCGATCGGCTTCTCGGTCGCACGGGAGGGATTCAACACGGCGGGCATAGCCAGGTCGCTCCGAGTGATGGGTGCTTCGGCGGCCATCGAAGCCAAATGCCGAAAGACCTACGAGGCCAAACTCGCCCAGACCAAAGAGTGGGGCCGCTTCTCACCACCTGCCGTGGTGGACCTGGAGGCGCTGGTGTACCTGCCGCGCCTTCAGCGCCACGCCACGGCCACCTTCTACAGTGTCTACGCCAACACGCTCTGCTACGAGAAGAACCTCGCTGCGGGACTTCGGGCGCTCTACACGCCCCCCTTTAGTCTTGGGTGGAACGACAAGTTCAGCAAGTGGAGGGTGGACTTCGAGTCGATTGCCACCCGCAACCGGATGTACGCCTCCATGCCCGTTCCGAACAGCACGGACTCCCTCAAGATTCGCGAGCACCTGAGCAAGGTCTACCGGATCGCCCCGCCGTCCGGCGTCGCCACGGGCCCCCTGCATCTGGTCAAGGTTGTCCGGGAAGCGGAGCGGAGGGGCATGATCCCCGTCTGGGCACACGTTCGGAATGTGTCCGACAAACCGGTGGGCCTCTACATCATGAGCCAGACCGGCGTCGAACTGGGGTCGCTTCTGGGAGTGATCCGGGACGACCATCCCCGGTCGAGAGTGCGCCAGCCGGGACTGGGCATTATGGTCCGGCCACGAGGCAAGCCGTGGGGCGTCGGGCGACTGGGCGGGCTCTCCTCAGTAGCCTGGAAGCCCCGAAAGCTCAAGCCGGGAAAGCCCGAGGCGCTTCGGATTGCCCGGATCGATCCGGGCCAGACCCGCGCTTTCTGCATGGGCGTCGCCAACCAACACCGTGACAAGGAGATGCGCGTCTACGTTGTCGGCACGGAGGGCAAGATCGACTCGGCGATGGTTCTAGTGTGCCGTCAGCTTTGAATAGTCGGGTATAGTCGCTTGAGCTTGATGCGG
>CAZVEV010000225.1:0-10118 GCA_964625865.1 uncultured Planctomycetaceae bacterium
CCCCCCCCCCCCCCCCCCCCCCCCCCCCCCCCCCCCCCCCCCCCCCGCCGCCCCGCCGCCGGCCGGCGATCGCCTGGCGGGGCGCATGCCCAGTTTCCGCATCAGGCGGTGGAGTGATGACCGGTCCTTGCCCAGCAGTCGGGCGGCGCCGGTAACCTTCCCGCCGGAAGCGTCCAGGGCGGCGGCGATGGCGGATCGCTGGGCGTCGGCGACGATCTCATCCAGGGTCCGGTGCGGCTTGCCTGTGACAGCGGCCAGGTCGGGGGGCAGGTGCTTGGTCGTGATAACGCAGCCGCGGCATCGCCTGACGGCCCGCTCGATGATGGCGGTCAGGTCGGAGATGTTGTTGGGCCAATGCCCCCTGCCGAGGGATCGCAGGACGCCTGCGTTGAACGTCATGGCCGGTGCGATCTTCTGCCTCGCGCAGATGCGACGGAGGATGTCCTTGCAGAGCAGGCGGACGTCCTGGCTGCCTCGCTGGGCCAGCGTGGGGACCCTGACGTGGCGCTTGGTCAGGCGGCGGGCCAGTTCGGGGATCAGCCGCCCCGGGGCCCGCAGTTGATCGGGGGTCAGTGTCGTCGTGCCCACGAGCTTGACGTAGTGCTGGTCGAGCCCGCCGGCGGCGATGCCCGTCAGGTGGGCGGTCATGCCAGGCCCGTCATCCGCTGATGCGAGCCTGGCGGCCAGTTCCTCCTGCAGGGCCGTCGGCAGGAGGTGGACGTGGTGGAGGACGAGGAGGCCCTCGTTGGCTTCTTCGAGGTAGACCGACAGGTCGTCGACCCCCTCGCGCCCCCCGCCGTATCGCCGCCGCACGCCCATCACGTAGTAGTCCTTGAAGAACGAACCGCACGGCAGGACGATCAGCGAGGCGTCGGCGGCGATCTGCTTCCAGAGGCAGCGAATCATCGTCATCTTGCCCACGCCGGGCTGGCCGGTGACCAGGCCGTACGGCTGGCGGAGGATGGCTGACAGGTCATCGACTGCCTGCTGGAGACACGCGCTTTGCCCGACGATTCGGGGCTCCTTCTTGGGCCAGTCGGACAGATCCCCGAGCGTCGCGGCCCGGAGCTGCTGGGCAAGCCCGACCGCCAGACGAGCGACAGTGTCGACCCACGCGGCGCCCTTGTCGCGCTTGACATATCCGCGGATCAGTTCGGCGGCGGCGTCCTGGGCGCGGCCGGCGGCGTTTCCGGCGCGGCTGAGGTAGATCATCTGCGGGCGCCGGATGGGCGTCAGGTCAGCCAGGCCGGTGCGCAGGTCGCCCAGCCAAGGCGTGCGACCAGGCAGGGCGTGGCGGTCGTCCAGTGCGATGACGGGACACCCTCGCGTTCGCTCGACGAGCCGTGCGACGGTGGACTCAGGCCCGGAGCCGCCCTTCAGCACGCACAGTTCGACGTCGTGTACGGCCAGCAGCTTCTTGAGGCGCTTC
Organism: uncultured Planctomycetaceae bacterium; assembly: GCA_964625865.1. Classification (GTDB taxonomy): domain Bacteria; phylum Planctomycetota; class Phycisphaerae; order SM23-33; family SM23-33; genus CAZVEV01. Next base: position 1,430 of record CAZVEV010000225.1, read on the forward strand.
CGCCTGGCGGCCAGCGCCTGCGAACTCAGCGTCGTGCTGAACGTGACGAAGAAGGCGTTCATGTGTCTCCCGCATTCCAGGACTCGCGCGGCCGGATGATACCACGGCGACGGGCCGGGCGGCAAGCTCGGTCAGATGATGTCACCTGCCCCGCACCGGGTGGAGAGCTTGGCAAATCGGTAACCGAGCTTCCTGCTGCTTTCAATGAGTCTGTCGTGACCGAGCGCGGCGGCCAGGGCGTCGCGCAGGCGGAAGATCCTGCTGGTGACCGCCGTCCGGGTAAGCCTCTTGCAGGCGCGCTGCCCGAGGCGCTTCTGGAGGGACAGGATGGTCTTCCAGCCGACCTTCTGGTCGATCGAGCCGCCAGTTTCCTCGCACAGGGCCTCGAGCAGGTCGGCCAGCACGCGCGTCAGGTGAAACGCCGGGTAGCCCTTGATCTCCACCTCGGCTGACCCGTCCGGATTCCGTTGGATCTCGACGTGCTTGATGCCGGGCAGGGGCTCGCTGCCGATCCGCCTGGTCCGCTTGCCGCCTGCCCCGTCGCCCCCGGCCGAGCCACCGGCACCCTGCCAGCCCGTCTCGCGGAGGTGCTCGATGATAAGTGACAGTTCATCGCCAATCTCGCTCAGGAGCATTTCGGCCTTGACCACCTTCGCCGAAAGCCGCCGCATCGAGACGCGCAGGTTCATCGAGAACCCCGTGCTGCGCGCCTGTCGCGCCGTCGGCGATGAAGCGGGAGTCGGGATGTAGCGTCGCTTGTCCGTCACGGCTGGTCGGTCCTTTGTTCCGCGGCTGTCTGCCGCTCTGAACGATATTACGCCGCCGATCCGGGCGCAGGCGACCACCGAAAGACCAGGCCTCGCCACCACGTCAACCAGGCGGTTAGTGTGTTGCGCATCGGCCACTCAGACGTCCAAAAACGTCACACACGGCGCGGAAACTCCCCTGATCGCCTGGGGCTTGCCAGCCCGTCGGCCGATGCACGCGAGCAACAGGACGACCTGGCACTGTGCGCAGAGTATCTGAACAAGTGAGCAGCAGGCGCTGTGAGCAAGGCAACTTGCAGCTAAAGCACGCCGTTCAGGTTCCGATAAAGCTCAAGGGACGAGGCCGACCGCCCGTCCTCTTGGGAGTGCTTCACCCCGTTGGGTTTATAGGAGTTAGGAGCCTGTGAAGGACAGTCGCGACAGCCTTCAGGGACGTCCCGCCGACCAGGCGCGCCCCGCCGAGGACCTGCTGCGCGCCAACGAACAGTTGAGACGAGAACTGGCGCTGCTCAAAGAGGTTGAGCAGCAGGTCATCTGTCTCAATCGCGAGGTCGAGGACACCCAGCGCGAGGTCATCTTCCGCCTGGCCGAGATCGTGGAAGCCCGTTCGCGCGAGACCGGCGGACACGTAATGCGCGTGGCGGAACTCAGCCAGTTGCTCGCACTCAAGTGCGGCCTGGCCAGGCGCGAGACGGAACTGCTTCGCGCGGCGGCCCCCATGCACGACGTGGGCAAGGTCGGCATCCCCGACGCGATTCTCTTCAACCCCGGACGCCTCTCTTCGGAGGAGTTCGAGGTGATGAAGACCCACACGACCATCGGCTACAAGATGCTCAAGGGCTCGTCCCGCCCCATCCTGACCCACGCCGCCGTCATCGCGTTGCAGCACCACGAGAAGTTCAACGGCACGGGGTATCCGCTGGGCCTGAAGGGACAGCAGATCCACATCTTCGGGCGCATCGTCGCCATCGCGGACGTCTTCGACGCCCTCAGCAGCGACCGCATCTACCGCAAGGCGTGGGAGATCAAGCGGATTCTCGCCTACTTCGAACGCCAGCGCGGCGAGTGTTTCGATCCGGACCTTCTGGACCTGTTCTTAGGGCATTTCGACGACTTCGTGTCCGTCCTGCACGCCTTCCCGACAACGAGGCCGGACCTGAACGGTGACGCCGGGGTGATCGAGCGAGCGACCGATGAGTTCAGGGACCTGGCGCAACTGACCGGCTGCCGGGACAGCGCGGCCGAGGGCTCCGACGCGTCGGCCGGGGCGCCGGATTCGCGATCAGTCCTCGGTGCCCGGGCGCGGGGGGCACAACTGGCGGGGGGAGGCGATGCGCGGGACAGCCAGTCCGTCACGCGAATCCTCGTCGCCGACGATGACCCGGCCTCGCGAGAGGCCCTGGAAGCCACGCTCGACACGTGGGGCTACGACGTGGTGGTCTGCGAGAAGGCCGACCAGGTCGATCTGGTCCTGCGTCAGGAGGGGCCTCCCAAACTGGCCATCGTCAGTCGCAGCCTGGACGGCAACGCGGGCCTGGACGTCTGCCGCATGATCCGGCGCCGCGAGGGCGACTACGTGTACATCATCCTGCTGGCCGACGCGGATCGCGCGGACCAGACGGCCGAGGGCATGTCCGCGGGCGCCGACGCCTGCGTGCACAAACCTATCGGGGAGGAAGAACTTCGCGCCCGCCTCAGCGCCGCAGAACGTATCCTCACCCTCCAGGACCAACTGCTGTCGACCCAAAGGTCGCTCCGCGAGCAGGCCAGCCACGACGCCCTGACCGGATTGTGGAACCGGCGGGCCATCCTCAACATCTTCAGGAACGAACTGGACCGTGCCAAACGCGAGGACATCTCGATAGCGGTGATCATGGCCGACCTGGACAAGTTCAAGTCGATCAACGACACGTACGGTCACCAGGCCGGCGATATCGTCCTTCGCGAGGCCTCCCAGCGAATGCGCACGGTCACGCGCCCGTACGACATGGTCGGACGCTACGGGGGCGAGGAGTTCATCGTCATCGTGCCGCGTTGCGACAGCACGTTCGCGGCCTACATTGCCGACCGAATCCGCACCGCCGTTTCGGCCGAACCCGTCTGCCTCCACGGGCACGAGCGCCAACTGACGGTGAGCCTCGGGGTCGCCGCCATCCGCGGCATCGAGGACACCGACGCCGACGCCCTTGTCAAAGCCGCCGACGCGGCCCTCTACCGTGCCAAGCACGAGGGGCGCGACCGCGTCTGCGTCGCCGAAATGAAGATCGCGACCCTCTAACACCTCTCCCCGCTTGGGTGCCTTGGCTTGACGCGATGCGGCAACCACGTATCGCGCGGCCTCGTGGTTGCCGCTTCGCGTCACGCTACGGCACCCGTCATTGCGGACCACAGCGCTTCGAGCCGGCGCGCAGTGTTGGCGCACCGTCTGTGGACATGTATACTCCGCCGTTCTTCCGAGACATCCTCCTCCGGGCCAGAAGGACACGATATGCCGCAGACACGTGAACAACGATTCCGTCGGGCCATGCCCGCCGGCGCGGACTTCTGCTCGATACGATACGTCTGTGAGCGTGACGAGCACCTGGCCGTCCGGCAGGACGTGCCCCAGCCGACGGGGCGGTCGCGCGACGAGGGGGCCATGGTCACCGTCGTCGCCGGCGGCGGGCTGGGCTATGCGGCCACCAGCGACCTGACCGACGACGGTCTGGCGCGAGCGGCCAGGCGGGCCCTGTGGTGGGCACGCCAGAGCGACGGGCGCAGCGTGATTGATTTCGGGAAGGTCGCGTGGGCTCGGCCTGACGGCCAGTACGCCGGGCCGGAGGAGATTCCGTGGGATTCGATCGGCATCAAAGAGAAGTTCGACCTCCTGGTGACGCGCTGCGCGGAGCTTAAGCGTCATGACAGTATCGTTGACTGGTCGGTGGGGCTGTGGCACACGGCGCAGGAAACGCTGCTGGTGACCAGCGACGGCGGGCAGGCGTGGCAGAAGTTCAGCTACCTCGCGCCGTCGATGAACGTCACGGCCAACGACGGGGCCCTGACGCAGACGCGCAGCCTCGGCGGACATGCGATGTGTCAGCAGGGCGGCATGGAGATTCTCGACCGCATCGGCTTCCACACCGACGCGGCGCGGGTGGCCGACCAGGCGGTCGAGTTGCTGTCAGCAGACAACTGCCCCACCGGCACGATGGACATCATTCTCGCCCCGGACCAGATGGTGCTCCAGATCCACGAGTCGATCGGCCATCCGCTCGAACTCGACCGCATCCTGGGCGACGAGCGGAACTACGCGGGGACGAGTTTCGTCACCACCGACATGCTGGGCACCTACCGTTACGGGTCGGACCTGCTGAACATCACGTACGATCCGTCGCGGCCTGAGCAGATGGCGTCGTTCGCCTACGACGACGAGGGCGACGCGGCCGAGCGAACGTTCATCATCAAGGAGGGCATCCTCCAGCGGGCGTTGGGGGGCACGGTCAGCCGGCAGCGCACGGGCTTGTCCGGCGTGGCAAACGCCCGCGCGTGCAGTTGGAACCGCCCGCCGGTAGACCGCATGGCGAACCTCAATCTCGAATCGGGCGACTCGACGCTCGATGAGATGATCGCCGCCGTCGAAACCGGCGTCTATATGGAGACCAACTGCAGTTGGTCCATCGACGACAGCCGCAACAAGTTCCAGTTCGGCTGCGAGTGGGGACGCCTGATCGAGGGCGGCAAGCTGACCGGGACCGTGCGGAGCAGCAACTATCGCGGCATCTCCGAGTCATTCTGGCGGAACCTGAAGAGGGTCGGTCGCGACGCCGACGTGGTGGTGATGGGCACGCCGAACTGCGGCAAGGCCGAGCCCAACCAGTGCATCCGCGTCGCCCACGCCAGCCCCCCATGCCTGTTCACCAACGTCGAGGTTTTCGGCGGAGCCTGACCGCCCCCCAGGAGCGTACCATGCAGGATTACTTCTTCAGCCTGACCGAACACCTGACCGCGCGACTGACCGGCGAGGAGGTCCTCCTGGCCAACTACAGCGGCGAGGAGTCGGACTTCGTCCGCTTCAACACTTCCGCCGTCCGCCAGGCCGGCAGCGTGACGCAGCACTACATGGACATCGAGCTGATCGACGGCGCCCGCCACACCAGCGGCACGGTGACGCTTACGGGCAGTTCGGACGTCGACACGCCGTCCCTGGAGGCCGAACTCGATGCCCTCCGGGCCAACCTGCCTCACCTGCCCGAAGACCCGTACCTGCTGTACGCCACCGACGCCGTCGACACCGAGCAGGTCGGCGACGACGCCCTGCCGCCGGCCGACGCGGCGGTCGACGCCGTCCTGGCCGCGGGCAAGGGGCGAGACCTCGTGGGCATCTACGCCGCCGGTCGCATCGCCGCAGGATTCGCCAACTCACTCGGACAACGGAACTGGTTCACCTCGCACAGCTTCCACATGGACTGGTGCTTCTACCACCAGGCGGACAAAGCCGTCAAGACCAGCTACGCGGGATTCGCCTGGGACGAGGAAGCATTCGCCGCGAAGGTCACCGGCGCGGTCGATCAACTCGAAATCCTCGCCCGCCCGGCCAAGACGATCGAACCGGGCGGCTATCGCGTGTTCCTGGCCCCGGCAGCCATGGAAGAAATCGCAAGCATGCTCTGCTGGGGGGGCTTCGGCCTAAAGCAGCATCGGACGAAGAATACCCCCCTGCTGAAAATGATCGCCGGCGAGGAGAGCATGGCGCCGGCGGTGACCCTCTGCGAGAACACCCGCGAGGGATTGGCGCCGAACTTCTCGTCAGCCGGGTTCATCAGACCCGACGCCGTGATGCTCATCGAGGGCGGACAGTACAAAGACTGTCTCGTCTCGCCGCGGTCGGCGAAGGAATACGACGTGCCCACCACCGGCGCCAGCGCGTGGGAGCATCCGGCCTCGCTGGACATGGCTGCCGGCCAGATCCTCGCCGACGACGTCCTGCCGCAACTCGAGACCGGCGTCTACGTCAACACGCTGTGGTACCTGAACTACTCCGACCGCCCGGCCGGGCGGATTACGGGCATGACGCGGTTTGCCACGTTCTGGGTCGAGGACGGTCAGATTGCCGCGCCGCTGAACGTAATGCGATTCGACGAGACGGTCTACCGCATTCTGGGCGAGAACCTGTTGGGCCTGACGGCCCGGCGCGACTTCCTCCCGAGCAGCCAGACCTACGGCCGCCGCCACAACGACTCGGCCCGTCTGCCCGGCGCCCTGATCGAGGACTTCCAGTTCACGCTGTGACGGTGCGTGACAGGTGAACTTCGTAGGGCGTGCAACTTGTTTGCACGCGGAACGGATTGCGCATTCGTTCCGCGTGCAACGAGTTGCACGCCCTACCCCACTTCCAGTTCACGCTGTGAAGGCGGTTGAGTGGTTCAGTGAGCAGCGTGTTCAACTCGTCTGCACGCCCCACGACTTCCTGTGGTAACACCGCACACAGGAACAAGCCCCACGACTGCGTCGTGGGGCTCCCCCCGACGCCGTCGGGGGGCTTTGGGTTGCGTCGTCCTATCGTCCGGGTCTGCGGGGTTTGAGGGAGGCCTTCAGATGGCGGTGCCATGACGGCTCGAGCGCCCAGCAGTCGCGTTCGGTCAGCAGGGGCGACTCGTGCCGGCTCAGACGTCCGAGCATCTGTCCGAGGGATCGTCTGCCCTCGTCGCTCGAGAACAGATACCCCACGAAGTTCCACGCCAGGGCGTAGCGGTACTTCGTCTGGTAGCCCATCTTGTCAGTGTTCCACTGCGTCACGCCGAGCAGTTTCGTCAGGCTCGGCGCATGAGCGTACCACCCGTCAGCCGGTTGTTTCAGCGCCTGCTGCCGCCACCACCATCCGTTGACGGGCTTGATCTCGCCTCGCATCACGCCGCGGGGGAGCGAGCACTCAACCAGTTGGGCCACCCCCTCGTCGAACCACTTGGGCACCTCCGTCTTGCCGGCCAGCGCGCGGACCATGCAGTGGGCCCCCTCGTGCATAAGCGTCGAGTGATTGAAGGCCTTGAAGTTCCACTCCCGCTGCGCGCGAGCGAAGGTGTAGATGTCGAATCGTGTCCACCGCCCCTTGCGGTCGCGGCGATGGAGGAACACGCCCCCGCTGCCGTCGGCAAACGTCGCCCCGTACTGGGCGGGGGTCTTGTAGATCACGACCGTGGGCTTCTTCGGGAAGTGGATCCGGTCCGACGTCTTCTGCGCGGGCACGGGCCTTACGCGCCCCGAAGCGTCGCGCACGACGAACACCACACGCCGCTTCGGCGCCGGCGGGACGGTCACGCCCAGCCGGTCGAAGACGAACCTGCAGAAACCGTCGTAGAACGTGTCCATGAACAGTGAGGTCTCGGCGGCGAATCGCGGGGAGATGTCCGTGACGACGTTGAATCGCCCGACCGTCAGGGTGTAGCGGCCCGTCTTACGGTCAGAGGTGACGTGCTTCTCGATGCTCTGAATGCGGCGCAGTTCGTCCGCCGTCCACGTCCAGGACGCACCGCGGGCACAGACCGCCCCGCCGGCCAATACGCCGACTGCCGTGACGACCGCTATCCATCGCCTCCGGAATACCATGCACCGTTCTCCTGTCTGGAGCATACGATACGCGCTGCCGTTGCGGCCATGCCGACAAGTCGGTGCGAAGAATCTATCTCGAACAGTGCTTGCAGTGAGGGATGGAGATAGCGAGAATGATCCTCGCGGGTCGCACTGAAAGTGTCGACTCGCCCTGCGGGAGACACGTGGTGTATTCTTCGAACCGCGGCCGCCGGAGCGGTCGCGGGGTTGATGGCAACTTTGGAAAGCGGAAAGGTGATGAGCATGAGAAAGCACAGTACGAGATGGTCCGGACTTGACGCGATGCGCACGGCGGTCGCCCTGCTGCTGGCGCTGGCCCTGGTCGGTTCGGGCGTCGGGTGCGGCGGCGGCGACGACGATGAAGACAGCCCGAAGGGACAGGCCAAGGCCCTCATGCCCGCCAGCGCCATCGGCATGGTGCACATCAACATGGCCAAGGTGCGGGACGAGATCATAGCCGCCGTCGAGAAGAACAAGGCCGACCTGGAAGAAATGCCCGTCGAGCCGGTCGTGGAGATCCTGAAGAAGATCGAGGCGATCGACATCTACCTGCTGCCCGGCCAGCGAGAGCCCATGCCCGTGATCGCCATACGCGGCCCCCTGAGTCCCGACGACGTGACGACGCTGATGGGTAAGACGATGGGACCTGACGCGAAGCTGATCGAGGGCAAGAATGGCCGGTATACCATCAAGGGCCCGCCGTTCATCATGATCGACGGCGACAAGGCCGATGACGTGCCGGAGGGCGTGATCCTGGCCGGCCTGGCCCCCATGCTGACGCCCGAGTTCGTCGGCGCGCTGGGCAAGGAGAACAAGACGATCGCGGGGATGATGGACAAGGTCGACACCAGCGCCCAGATCTGGGCCTGCGTGGACTTGCCCGAGGACGCCGGCCCCGATGCACCGGAACAGATATACGGCAGCATCAACATCACCGGCGACAATCCGATGAACGTCAGCATGGTCTTCTCGGATGAGGCCAAGGCGGACGAAGCGATCAAGGAGTTCGGCGAGGCCCCGCCCGTCGTCAAGGAGATCATCGCCCTGAAGAAGGACGGCACGACGGTGGCGGTGACGATGATCGGCGAGGGCAGTTTTGTCGACAACGCCGTCAAGCTGTTCAAGGGCATGATGCTGAGCGAAGCGAAGGGCCCTCCGACGGACGAATAGGACGCAGTCACACCGGCGCGGGGCGCGGGCAGAACCGCGCCCCGCACCGGCGACGTATCGAGACGGGCCCCTTGAAGGGCGGCACCTTCAAGCCCGTGCCGTGGTTTGACGCTGGGTGCCGCCTATGAAGAGCGAGAGATCAAGATAAATCTCCCATGGCTCTTCGT
>CAZVEV010000226.1:0-10116 GCA_964625865.1 uncultured Planctomycetaceae bacterium
CAGGGCGCGATCCTGGCCGGCGAGGTCGAGGAGCAGATGGTCCTGCTGGACGTCACGCCGCTGAGCCTGGGCGTGGAGACCCTCGGCGGGGTCATGACGCGGATGATCGAGCGCAACACGACGATCCCCACCGAGAAGAAGGAAGTCTACTCGACCGCCGCCGACAGCCAGACCGAGGTCACCATCCACGTGCTCCAGGGCGAGCGCGAGTTCGCCCGCGACAACCGCACGCTGGGACGCTTCAACCTGACGGGGATCCCGCCGGCCCCGCGAGGCGTGCCCCAGATCGAAGTCGCCTTCAACATCGACGCCAACGGCATCCTGAACGTCAAGGCCACCGACAAGGCGACCGGCAAGGAGCAGTCGATCGAAATCACCGGCTCGTCCGGGCTCAATTCCGACGAAGTCGAGAAGATGAAGGCCGACGCCGAAGCCCATGCCGAGGAAGACAAGAAGCGGCGCGAACTGGTGGACCTGAAGAACCAGGGCGACTCGATGGCCTTTCAGATGGAGAAGATGCTCACCGACCAGGGCGAGAGCGTCTCGCCCGAGGACAGGGGCAACATCGAGTCGGCCATCACCGCCCTGCGGGAAGCGCTCAAGGGCGACGACAAGGACGCGATCCAGCGGGCCATGCAGTCGCTGGAGGCCGCCTCGCACAAGGTCGCCGAGCAGATGTACCAGAACGCCGCTGCCGCCCAGGCCCAGGCCCCCGACGGCCAGACCCCGCCCCCCGGCGACGCACCGGCCGGCGGGAAGGACGATGACGACGTGATCGACGCGGAGTTCGAAGTGAAAGAATGATCTGATTGCGGAATTCGGATTCGAGATTTCAGATCTGAGATCTGAGATCTGAGATTTGAGATCGAACTGAAATGACAAGGCCCGTCCCGACCCGGGGCGGGTCTTGTCTGTTGCGCGATGCCACGGTCCCCCCCGTGCCGTGTTCCCGCGTGCAACGAGTTGTGCGCTCTGCCACTGCGGTCAACAGCGAACCGGACCGCAGACAAACGCCCACAGGTTCCATCCTGTGGGGTTTCAGCGACCGGGAATCCGCTGTTCCGGCAGGTGCGTCTCCGGCACGATACGTCGGAAGCAGTGCTCGTCCGCGGGAACCCCACGGGGTGGGACCCGTGGGCGTTTGCCTGTCTTGTCGCGACGATCATTGCACGTCAGTGAAGTGTTGGCACTTCACGCCTTGTCCGCGCCGTCCAAAAGCGTATAATTCCACCCTTCGATTGACCGCGACAGGAGCATTCCCATGGCGAAGAAGATCAAAAAGATCAAGAAGATCGTGTTGGCGTACTCCGGCGGGCTGGACACCTCGGTGATCCTGCCCTGGCTGAAGGAGAAATACGACTGCCAGGTCATCGCGTTTGCCGCCGACGTCGGGCAGGGCGCGGGCGAGCTGGACGGCATCGAGGAAAAGGCCCTCGCCAGCGGCGCCGAGCGCTGCATCGTGGCCGACCTGCGACAGGAATTCGCCGAGAAGTACTGCTTCCCCATGCTGCAGGCCGGGGCGATCTACGAGACGACGTACATGCTCGGCACGAGCGTCGCCCGCCCGCTGATCGCCAAGGCCCAGGTCGACTGCGCCCGGAAGTTCCGCGCCGACGCCGTCGCCCACGGGGCTACCGGCAAGGGCAATGACCAGGTACGCTTCGAACTGACGTTCATGGCGTTGGCGCCGAAGCTGGCGATCATCGCGCCGTGGAAGGACTCCTCGTTCGAGCTGACCAGTCGTGAGGCGGCCGTCGAATACGCCAAGGCCCGCAAGATCCCCATTCCCGTCTCGAAGAAGAAGATCTACTCGCGCGACCGCAACCTGTGGCACATCAGCCACGAGGGCGCGGACCTCGAGGACCCGGCCAACGAGCCCAAGGACGCCCTGTGGATGATGTCGGTTCCGCTGTCCAAGGCGCCCGCGAAGCCGGCGTACGTGCAGATCGACTTCAAAGCCGGCGTGCCGGTGGCGCTGGACGGCGTGCGACTGGCCGGTCATGACCTCATCGAGAAGCTCAACGCCATCGGCGGGAAGCATGCGGTGGGACAGACCGACCTGGTCGAGAACCGCCTGGTGGGCATCAAGAGCCGTGGCGCCTACGAGACCCCCGGCGGCACGATTCTCTACGAGGCCCACCGCGCCCTGGAGAGCATCACGCTGGATCGCGACACGCTGCACTACAAGCAGCAGATCGCCCTGAAGTACGCCGAGATGGTCTACAACGGCAAGTGGTTCTGCCCCCTGCGCGAGGCCCTCGACGCGTTCGTCGCCCGCACGCAGAAGAATGTCACCGGCACGGTCCGGGTCAAGTGCTTCAAGGGCCGCGCCACCGCCTCGTCGGTCACCAGCCCCAAGAGCCTCTACTCCACCGACCTGGCCAGCTTCACCATGGGCGCCGAATACACCCCCTCCGACGCCACCGGCTTCATCAAACTCTTCGGCCTCCAAATGCGAGGCCGCGGCAAGCGATAAGCGACGGGCGACGACTACCTACGCCAGTTCCTTCAAGATATGCTTGGCGAGATGTTCGTCTATTTCGCGGTGTCTGGGGATGGGCTGCTTCTTGCCCGTTGACGGGTTGCGGTAGAGATCATGGTTGCTTCCATGTCTGACAAAGACGCACCCGCCGGCGGAGAGTTTCTTGATCAGGTCTTTCCGCTTCATCCGGCCACCCCGAGCCCCTTGATCAGCACACCCCGTTTCATACGGTCAGGCCGAGTTCTTTGATCTGGTGGTCGGCGGGAACATCCTCTAGTGCCATCATGGCGTAGGCTTCTCGCATGTTCGCTTCCAGCTCTTCGAGCGTTTCGCCCTGGGTCATGATCTCGGGGTGTTCGAGGAGTTTGCCCACCCAGAACTTCTCCCCCTTCCAGTAAATCATGTTCAGTTTCGTCTGCATGGGTCACCTCGTTCCAACCACGCCTATAGTAGCAGGCCCCCGCGTCGTCTTCAATGGGACAGGGCGTGCAACTTGCTTGCACGCGGAAGGGATTGGGTATTCGTTTCGCGTGCAAACGAGTTGCACGCCCTACGAGTTCGTCCTCTTACCTCTTCGCTTTCGCGCCGTTTGCCGCCGGGGCGTTACCAAAGGCCTTCCACTCGGCTTCGACCTGCTCGCGGGTCAGGATGCCCGGATGGACGAGGATCCGGTAGCGAAGCGTCAGGGTCTTGCCGGCGGGCAGTGTGTAGTCCTCGGCGCCGGTGAAGGCGGGGTTGAAGTAGGGCATGTGCTGGATGACGCACCAGGGGGGCGGCTGGCGGGGGTTGTCGCGGTGGACGAGGATGGCCACGCCCGCCTTGGCGCCGCTGTCGAGCGGGCCGCTGAAGTCGACCCACTTCGACCGCTTGCGCGAGCAGGCCTTGTGGCCTTCGCGGCCTTCGGAGTCGCGGAAGGTCCATTTCGAGGTCCGCTTGGCCATCCGCATCGCCATGCCTCCGTACCAGTTCTTGTTGAGCTTCACGTCGGCGTCGCCGGCGGTGAAGACGGCCGTCCAGTCGATGGTGTAGCGTCCGTCGGCGGACGGGGCGCTGACGGCGATCAGGCGCTTCTCGGTCAGGACCGGTCCCTGCTTGGGCACGTTGTATCGCACGTCCAGGGCGATGCGGGCCGACCCGTCCGGGCGGGTCGCAGCGTCGACCTTCGTCGGCTCGGTGTTCGGGTGGTTGTGTTCCCACACGTTGACGCCGTTGATGAACTTCCACGACCACCACAGCGCCTTGTGCCACGTGTGGTCGTATCCCTTGTAGCCGGCCGGCTTCGGCCAGGGACGCGTCAACTCCGTGCCGTCGACGAGGCAGACCTTCATGTGCGGCTTGCCCGGGGCCTTCTCGTGGCGATGTTCCCAGACCACCTTCCCGCCGGCCAGCAGGGCGACCGTCGTGTCGGTCTTCCTCCAGGTGAAGCTCGTCTCGGCCTTGCGTTCCGCGCCGGCGGCTTCGGTTGCCCACGGCACGTTTGCGATCAGCCCCGCCGCCATCGCCGTCGCCAGGGCCATCCAGCCCCCGCAACCTGTTGAACCGGTCATCGTATGCATTGCGGTGTTCTCCTGTGCTTTGCGACTATGTTCCCTTCCCCGGCGACCGATTGCAATACGGGAGGAGCCCGGGGAGCCACCGGTCGTTCCTCCTGTCGCGGCGGCCCGGAGGTGTATGGATCGCCCGGCCGGACCCTCTGGCAAGCGTCAGGACGCGGCCTGAGCGACGATCGGCGTCTCAGAGGGGTAGAGGTCGTCTTCTCGCCCGGCAGGCGGCTACGGGGCGGCTGAGGGCGGCCTGAGAGATTCCCTGTCGGGATTCCTCGCCGTGTGTCGATGCGAATCAGGCGGTTAGCCCGCGCGCATTTGGTGCGGGGGCGGGCCGATGTGCAGGCTGTGAACGTGGGTTCGGACCGGTTAGGATGCGGTGGTGATGGCAATGATATGGCTGGTATTCGTGGTGCTCGTCGGGGCGTGCGTCGGGAGCTTTGTCAACGTGGTGGTCTGGCGCCTGCCGCGCGGGCAGAGCATCGTGTTTCCGGGCAGCCACTGCCCCCAGTGCGGCAAGGCCATCCGCTGGTATGACAACGTTCCGATGCTCAGTTGGTGCGTTCTGGGGGGCAAGTGCCGCTTCTGCAAGAAGCCGATCTCCGTGCGCTATCTGATCGTCGAGGCCGGGACGGCCCTGCTGGTGGGGGGGCTCTATGCGTGGTATTTCCTGGGCGAGTTTCGCGCGGGGGCCGGGGCGTTCGAGCAGGCCTGGCCGATGTACCTGGCCCAGGCGGCGCTGCTGTGCGGCCTGCTGGCGTGCAGCCTGGTGGACATCGAACTGTGGATCGTGCCCTTGGAGGTCTGCTGGTTCATCTCGGCGGTGGGGATCGTCTGTTCGGCGGCGGCGCCGCATTCGTTTGTGGCCTCGGCAAGCCCCGCGTCGGGGGCAATGGCCCTGGCGGCGGCGGTGGGGCTGGTGATCTCGGTCGTGCTGGTGAAGCGGGGCGTGTTGCAGCAGAGCTTTGTCGATGCAGACGAGAAGCAGACCCAGGCTGACGAGGAGGCCCAGCGCGTCGAGGCCGAGCGAGCGGCCAAGGCAGCCAAGCGGAAGGGCAAGGGCAAGAAGTCCAAGGGCAAGAAGAATCGCAAGGGGCGGTCGGAAGAGGACAAGCCGGCGCAGCAGAAGATCACGTCGGCGGCGTTCAGCAAGGCCCACGGGGTCAACCCGCGGGCCGAGATCCTGCGTGAGGTGCTGTTCCTGACCCCGGCGATCGTCGGTGCGATTGCGGCGTACATGCTGGTCTCGCCCGGCGGGGCGCTGTGCGGCGTGTGGCGCGATCTGACGCGTGAAACCGCGAGCGGCCGATTCGCGGCGCATTTCAACGGGCTGCTTTCGGCGCTGTTCGGCTACATGATCGGCGGGCTCTGGATCTGGGGCATGCGGATTCTCGGCACGCTGGGGTTCGGCAAGGAGGCGATGGGCCTGGGCGACGTGCACATCATGGCTGCGGTGGGGGCCGTCGTCGGATGGGCCGTGCCTACGGTGGCGTTCTTCGTGGCCCCGTTCTTCGGGCTGATCTGGGCATTGTATCTCTGGCTCAGTCGCGGTCAGCGCGAGTTGCCCTACGGTCCGTGGCTGGCGGCCGGTACGTTGATGGTGATGCTCTTCTACGATACGATATCAAGCTGGCTGACGCCCCACGCCGAAGCCATCGCCTTTGTCTGGAATAGATGGGTGGCCGGATGAGTGAGAAACCGAACAAGTTCAAAGGGTATTTCCTGACGGTGGTCTGCGGGCTGGTTGTCGTTGTCGGGGCGCTGTTCCTGGTATTGCAGCATCCGCCCGAGTGCGTCTCGACGGTCTCGATCTTCGGCGACCCGACGACGTTCAGGTCGATCTGGGTGATCGTCTTCTCGACCGTGCTGGGGCCGGTCTTTCTGCTGTGCTGCTGGTGGCTGGTCCGCGGGATGTGGATCCTGTACCGGGTCCGTCGCTCGGAGGCCAAAGCCGTCAAGGATGCCGACGCCGCCCTCGCGCGAGCGAAGGATGAGGTGCAGGCGTCGGTCGCGCAGGAGACACCCGCCGCGACGCCCGAGCCGCTTGCCGAGCCTCCGACGGACGAGGGTGAGGCACCCGGCGACAAACCGGTCTGAGTCTGCGCCAAGCTGTGCGAAGCCGCAAGCGGCCGCCGCTTGCGTGGAGGGGGGGGCGTATGGCAGCTTGCTTCTTGGCGTCTTCGCGTCAAGCGCCGCGCAGTTGCGAGCGGAGCGATGCGAGGGGATGGACCACTCGATATCGACCGGACCCGGGGAAAAAAACCTGTCCAGGGGGTGGCATCGACGACGGGCGGGGCTATAATCAGCGCGGATGTATGAATATCGGACCGGTACTGGGAACACGTAAGGAGACTGCACATGAGACTCAAAGGACTGAGCATGGTACTGGTGCTGGTTGCCCTGACCAGCGTTGGCTGCTGCACGAAGTTCAAGAACGAAATCGCCCTGCTGAAGGAACAGATGGGTGACATGAAAGCGGGGAAGTCGGACCTGCAGGCCGACCTGAGCCGCGCGGTGACCAACGAGCAGACCATGCGAGGTCAACTCGGCGCCGCCCAGAGCGCGCTGGCCAAGGCCACCGCGAAGATCGGTGATCTCGAGGCCGAACTGGCCGCCAAGCCGCCTGCCGGTGGTAACGGTGGGGCCAAGCCGGCCGGAGGCGGGGTCGGTTCCGAGACGACCGTCTACAAGCATACCGTCGGAAGCGACGTGCTGTTCGCCTCGGGCCGGGCCACCCTGACCACGGCGGGCAAGGGCGCCCTGGCGTCGGTGGCGTCGGAGATCAAGGGCAAGTACTCGGGCAACACGGTCCGCGTGTACGGGCACACCGACAGCGATCCGATCGTCCGGTCGAAGAAGCTGTGGTCTGACAACCTGGACCTGTCGGCCAACCGCGCGATGGCCGTCACGCGGTACCTGATCACCAAGGGCATCAAGGCATCGAGCCTCGAGACGGTAGGCATGGGCTCGACGCGTCCGATTGCGGACAACAAGACCAAAGCCGGCAAGGCGAAGAACCGGCGGGTCGAGATTCTGGTCGTGAAGTAGCCGTTCTCACGCCGCCCGGAGGGCTCATGGCGGCGTCGTAGGGATCTAGTGAGGCGTGCCGGCAATGTGACCGGCGGCTGACCTGCAGAACTCCTGCACGATGGTCGGTCTATGTGAACCTGACAATGATAGGCGTCATCGATTACGAGATAGGCAACCTGCGAAGCGTCCAGCGCGCGATCGAGCACGTCGGCGGGCAGGTGGAACTGGTGCGGACGGCTGACGAGTTGGCCCGCGCGGACAAGATCGTCCTGCCGGGCGTGGCCGCCTTCAAGGACGCGATGGACGAGTTGCGTGCCCAGGGCCTCGTCGAGCCGATCAAGGCCGCCATCGCCGCCGGCACGCCGTACCTGGGCTTCTGTCTCGGACTCCAACTGCTCTTCGGGGTCTCCCATGAGGACGGCGAGCACGAGGGGTTGGGCGTTTTCGGCGGGACGGTCGAGCGGTTCGACCTGGCCGACGTCGACGCCTCGCTCACCGTGCCGCACATGGGCTGGAACGCCATCACCTGGGACAAGCCCATCCCCATGCTCGACGGGCTGGAACAGGGCACGTACGTCTATTACGCCCACAGTTTTCACGTCGTGCCCTCGGACCCGTCGGTCATCGCGACGACCACCGAGTACGGCCGCCCCTTCACGTCGGCCGTCTGGAAAGACAATGTCTTCGCAACGCAGTTCCATCCCGAGAAAAGCCAGTCGGTTGGACTGAAGCTGCTCGAGAACTTCGTGAGGCTCTAGGAATGGACATCCTTCCCGCGATAGACCTTCTGGGGGGCAAGGTGGTGCGTCTGAGCCAGGGCGACTACGCCCGCCAGACATCGTACAACGACGACCCGGTCTCCGTCGCGCGCGAGTTCGTCGCCGCGGGCGCCACGTGGATTCACATGGTGGACCTCGACGCCGCGCGGTCGGGACAGTGCACCAACACCGCTGCGATTCACGACGTCTGCCAGGCCGTCGAGCCGGACGGCGTGCGAGTCGAGTGCGGCGGGGGGATTCGCGACACCGATGCGGTTGAGGCCCTCCGCGATGCGGGGGTGGCCCGACTGGTGATCGGCTCGGCGGCGATGAAGGATTGGCCATGGTTCGAGGGGCTGCTGACTGGCGAGACCTTCCCCGCGCGGATGTTTGCTCTGGGCCTGGACGCGCGGGACGGTCAACTGGCGGCCGAGGGATGGACCGAACAACTGGAACTGGCGGCGACGGACCTGGCCTCTCGCGTAAGCGGCACGGGGCTGGGCGCTATCGTGTATACGGACATCGCTCGTGACGGGATGCTGACGGGAACGAACCTGCCGGCTACCCGTCAGATCATCGACGCCACGGACGCCCCCGTGATCGCGTCGGGCGGCGTGGCGTCAATCAAAGACGTTAATGGATGCAAGGAGATCGGTTGCGCGGGCGTCATCATCGGCCGCGCATGGTACGAAGGAAAGATCGATCTCGTCCGGGCGTGTGAGATCGGACGAGAAATATCTTCCTGAGGCACTTGACAGGCGAGCAAAAGTTGCTCTAATTTCGGGCTTCAGTGAGACGAAAACGTCTGAGGGGTGTATCTGAAGCTCTGTTGTAATTGCCCGCGAGGTTCGTTTCGGCGGGTCCCAACACAGGTAATAAGCCTAGAGTAAGGTAAGGAAGGTTCCACCATGGATCATGTAAGTGCTGGCATGAGCGAGCGTCAGCGCGAAGATGCCGGTATCGGCGTCGGCGTGCTGGAGGTAACGGAGAAGGGCTACGGTTTCCTCCGTCAGGCCAAGTTCCAATACAAGCCCACGCCGGGCGACGTGTTTGTCGGCAAGGACTTTGTCCGCCACGGCGGGCTCAGGACGGGCCTGTATCTCGAAGGCAAGGTCCTGCCCCCCACCAAGCGCAAGGGCGGTCCGAAGCTCGAGGAAATCCTGACGATCAACGGCAAGGAGATTGACGACTACGCCGAGATCGTCCCGTTCAACGACCTGACCGTCGTGGACCCCGTGCCGCACCTGAAGCTCGAATGCGATGGCGGGCCCATGGAGATGCGCGTGCTGGACCTGATCTGTCCGGTCGGCAAGGGCCAGCGCGGCCTCATCGTCGCCCCGCCCAGAAGCGGAAAGACGATCCTCCTCCAGCAGATCGCCAACGCCATCATCGACAACAACCCCGAGTGCTTCATGATGATCCTCCTGGTCGACGAGCGCCCCGAGGAAGTGACGGACTTCAAGCGTCGCTGCCCCGAAGCCGAGGTCGTCGCCTCGAATAACGACCAGGACCTCGCCAGTCACGTCCGGGTGGCCGAGTTCACCATCGAGCGCGCCAAGCGCATGGTCGAGTACGGTCAGGACGTCGTGATTCTGCTCGACAGCCTCACGCGCCTGGGGCGGGCCTACAACCGCTACGTCGAAGGCTCCGGGCGAACGATGACCGGCGGCGTGGACATCCGCGCCCTGGAGACGCCGAAGCGCCAGTTCGGCGCCGCCCGCAAGGCCGAAGACGGCGGAAGCCTGACGATCCTGGCCACCGCGCTGATCGAAACGGGCAGCCGAATGGACGACCTGATCTTCGAGGAGTTCAAGGGCACGGGCAACATGGAACTGTGCCTCGACCGCAAACTCGCCGAGCGTCGCGTCTGGCCTGCCATCGACATTCCCAGGTCGGGCACGCGAAAGGAAGAACTGCTCGTCGAGCCCTGGGCCCTGCCGAAGCTGCACATGCTTCGCCGCTTCCTCAGCAGCCTGAGCGTCGACGAGGAAATGCCCCAACTGCTGCGGGCACTGGAGAAGTTCAAGACCAACGACGAGTTCCTCCGCCAACTGGACATCCGCGGCGGCTGATCGGCTGCGAGTGATGTGTAACATCAGGGCGTGTGACACTCTGTCGCACGCCCTGTTTTCTGGATCGCTGAAGCGCCCCGTCCGTCCTGGACGTGATCAGCGATGGGCCGGTGCCGCGGTGTGACGCGCGGGTGCCGTGGCTTGACGCGAAGCGGCAACCACGTCGAGACGCGACACGTGGTTGCCGCTTCGCGTCAAGCCATGAAGATATGAAGAGAGGGCATCCTTTG
>CAZVEV010000227.1:0-10001 GCA_964625865.1 uncultured Planctomycetaceae bacterium
GGACGCCCGCCGGCGGCGTGATCTACACCAACAGCGTCTACCAGGGCGCCCCGAAGGTGTTGCGGGACAAGGCGAAGTACCTCCGCGTCCTGACCATCGAGCACAAGACGTATACGTACTGGCACAAACGCCCGTACCTGTCAACGGGCCCGGTGGTCTCCGGCGTGCAGTCCGAGGGCGTCAAGCGCGTGCTCGGCACGGTGCCGATCCAAGTCGACGGGTCGGTTGCGTTCGAGGCCCCGTCGGGGATTCCGCTGCACTTTCAACTGCTCGACGAGAACTACCTCGCCCTGCAGACGATGCGGAGCTTCACCGGCGTGATGCCCGGCGAGCGCCGCGGGTGCCTCGGCTGTCACGAGCGACAGACGGCCACCGCGGCGGCCGGCAAGCGAGCGATCGCGCTGACCAAGGCTCCGGCAAAGATCACTCCCCCGCCGTGGGGCTCGGATACCGTCAGCTACCAGCGGTACGTCCGTCCCGTGCTGGACACGTACTGCGCCAAGTGTCACCAGGGCAAGGGCAAGGGGCGCAAGAAGGTCGACATGACCCCGCGAAGAGGGCACCTCGGCTTCGACGAGACGTACTGGCTGTTTACCGGCCGGCCCGCCTGGGGACGCGCCTACAAGATGCCCAAAAATCCCCCGCCCGGATTCGGCATCGCCGACATGATCATGGTCGAGGGCTACGGTCAGCGCGACCCGGCGGCCTACACCACGCCCAAGCCGATGACGCGCCTCTCGTACGCCAGCCGCCTGGTCGCCAGGGCTTCGGACGGCAAGCATCACAAAGTCAAGGTCGACCCCGTCAGCCGTCGCAAGCTCATCGCCTGGGTCGACACGATGTGCCCCTACCGCGGCGACGCCGAAGTCCGCGCGATCCCCGACCCGGTGTTCCAGGGCATCGACTGGCTGTCGGTACGTCCCCGAGTCAAGACCGCCCCCCGCATCACCCGCCCGGGGCCGGTGGAGTGAACGAGCGGCAGAGCGTGCAACTCTCACTACTCGGAATAACCCGAAAACGTCGTAGAGCCCGGCCAAGCCTGTTTGGCCGCGTCTTGACGCGATAGCAGGGGGCAGGGTCGTTTTTCCCGGCCAAGTGCGGCCACAGGACTGCCAGACCCCTTGGCCGGGGTGCTGCGGGGGACATCGCTGCTGGGCGCCGTGATCTGAGATCTGAGATTTCAGATGTGAGATTTGACATCCGGAATCCCGATCTGAAGCGTGCGGTCGGAATCACTTCTTAGGGGGCTTCCAGGGGGGTCTGGGGGGCAGGTATCGGCGGCGGACGAGGGGCACGGTGTAGGTGGAGGTCTCCTCGCCGCGCTTGACCTCGATGGTGACGCTGTCGCCGGGGTCCTTGTGGGCCATCGCGCGGCCGACGTCGCGAAAGTCCCGGACGGCCTGCCCCTCGACCTTCAGGACGATGTCTCCGGTGCGCAGCCCGGCGGCGGCGGCAGGCATGTCCGAGTAGACGCTCAGGACGACGCAGCCTTCCGGCCTCGCGGTGGTATGGATGCCCATCATCGGCCCCGTATCGGCCAGCCACCGGCCCCGCAGTTCGCCCTGCGTCAGTGTGTCCCAGTTCTTCGCCAGGGGGTAGGCGTTGGTGAAGTGAAGGTACTCGCGCATCCAGATCGGCTCGTGGTGGATGCCGACCAGTTCGCCCTTGGCCGTCAGCAGCGGCCCGCCGACCATCGCGTACGGCAGGCGGACGGTCATCCGCGCGGTGTGATACCCGACGTCGTAGGCGGTGGCCACGTAGCCCAGCGGCGTCTTGCCCTCGTCGTGCGACGGGGCGAAGGAGACGCCGGCGTAGACGGCGGCGGAGTGCATCTTCTCGTCGGTGCAGATCTTCAGTCCGCGCCACGTCCCCTTGTCGAGGATCTTGATCAGCCCGACGTCCGCCTCGCGTTCGATGCCGGCCGCCCGCCCGCGCACCACGCGACCGTCGCGCATGCGGATGGTCACTTTCGTCCCGACGCCTACAATCAGGTGCCCTGCCGTGGCGACCCACCCGTCGTCGCCGACCAGAACGCCGGTGGCCTTTTGCCCGTCGGCGTCGATGAGCACCGTCGCGGCCAGGGCCTTGGCCAGCGCGTCCTTGACGAGGGCATGCCGCGCCTTGTCGTTGGTCTCCTTGGGCGACGGCGCGGGCGGAAGGCGTTTGAAGTCATCAAGCGTGCGCGCCAGATAGACGTGGTCCAGCACCACGTGCGTGCCCCCGGCACAGCCGACCGTCAGGCCCGTCAGGTCCAGGCGGCCGAAGTCCAGGCGGATGTCCCGGTCGATGACAATCCACTCGCCGGGCAGTTCGGTCCTCCAGACGCTGCGGGCGAAGGCCTCGCTCGGCGTGTCGTCCCCGGCCTCGTACCGGCAGGGCCGCCCGGGCGAGCCCAGGTGCTCCAGTTCAAGCGACACGGTCCCGCCCCCGACCTTTCGGAAGGCGAAACGAATGTAGCGGAACTCGCCCGGCCCGGGGACCGCACGGATCGGCACGACTCGCCCGAAGGCCAACCGGTACGTCCCGCCCGGTGCGATGCGGACGGCGCGCTTGACGGCGTGCTTGTCGTCGGAGATCAGGGCGATCTTCGAGGCGCCCGCCGGGGCGACCGGCTCGAACCGCCCGTCATCCTCGAACAGCGCCAGAGGCGACTGGGGCGGGGCGGGCACCTGCGAGGGAATCGGCCTGGTCGGGGGGCGTATCACGACGGCAACCGGTTCGACGACCTGGGGAGGCTCGTCGCCGGTGGCCAACAGGCGGAACCGCCCGAACGTCTGGTACCAGCGTTCCTCGGCGAACTTCAGGTCGATCCGCAGTCCGGTGCGGCGGACATCAACGGGCGCGTCCAGCGCGAACACCGCGGTGCGCGCCCGTCCGAGCAGGTCATACACGCACCAGCCTTCCCGCGAGGAGTCCAGCGCCTGGGCCGCCGTGGGCTGCCTCGCACCGATCGCCACCTCGGCTGCCCGCACTACGGGAATGTCCTTCGTGTCGGAGTCGAAGATCTCCACGGCGGGGACGGGCGGATCCGTGATGTTCCGTCGTCGCCAGACCTCGCGCCCGTCCTTGTCCAGCAGGACGACGTCGAAGTTCCTCAGGTTCTGCACCTGGTCGATCTCGACGTGGTTCCAGACAACGATCCGGTCGATCGGGCGCTCGGCACCCAGGTCGACCTGCCACCACGGGGCGTCCTGGACTTCCGTCTGCGCGTGACTCCAGCGCACCGTGCCGTTGACCGCCCGGTCGGCCTTGAATTCGCCCTCCGTGCTCGACTGCGACGCCATGCGATTCAGGGCGATGTTCTCGGTTATCGTGTCGAGATAGCCCCGCAGGGCGACGCGCTGGGCGATGCTTCGCCTGGCCACGGGGGTCTTGAGGATCGCGAGGACATCCTCGGCCGACTGCTCCGGCCAGCCGACCCACGCGTACGGTCTGCGTTTGGGGAGTTCGGCCCGCAGGGCCTTCTCGTCCGGCCCGGGGGCGAAGACCTCGACCTCGCCCAGGCACAGGACGCTGCGGGGGTGCGGCATTACGATGCGGACGTATCGCCCGCGGAGCGTCTTTCGCCGCCCGGGAAGCGTGCTGAGGCGGATCTGCGTGAGCTTGGCGTTGCCCCATCTGCCCGGGCCCGCGCCGCTGAAGGTCGAGTCCGGCAGCGCCTCGACACGGATGGCCGTGACGTGCGGCAGGTCCGTCAGGGCGCTGATCGAATACGTATCGATGAGTCGCCCTACCCGCCCCGACCCGCCGGCAGCGAAGATCGAGCCGTCCGGGCGAACCGTCAGCCCGCCCCCGTTCTGCGAGATCGCGCCAATGGTGCGCAGGGGCACCCAGTTGACGTCGGTTGTGCGGTCGGCCAGCGCCAGTGCGCGGAACTGGACGTGCTCATCCGGCGCCCCGGGCGTGTAGACGACACGCAGGTCCACCTGCTTGCCGTGCCACGCGGCCAGCGACAGCACGTAAGGCAGGTCGGAGTTGCCGTGGTTCACCGGTATCCTCGCGGCCACTCGCCCGTCGACGCGAACGTCAACACAGCCGACGGCGACGGGCGTACCGACCTGCCGGACGCGCAGCTTCAGCCAGCGGCGGGCGGGGGCGATACGGACCTTGCGCGACAGGGCCAGCGGCGTGCCCCCCGTCGAGACGGCGGAGATGCACCTCGGAGGGTCCTTGTCGATCTGATACCACTGGGAGCGGATCGGCGCCATGCCGCCGGCTGTCGCAACGGCCCATCCCTGCAGGGCGGGCATCGTGACCGTCGGGACGCGCCGGGCGACCTCCGCCCGGAGCGCGGCGCGGTTCAGATGCAGCACGGGTTCGGTCCAGTTCACCATATCACGGATGTCGAGGGGGTCGGCCCCCGCCGGGCGGTCGGCGTGGGCTGCATCGGCCACCAGCACCAGGTGTCTCCGGTCCTCGCCCGCGGCCGGGAGCTTCAGATCGCCGGTGTCGGCCAGCCCGGCCGAGCCGACCAGGACGTCGCTGCGGAACAAGGGCTTGCCCTTGGCGGCGTTGACGTAGACCATCGCGCGGGCACACCCGCCGGTGCCCACCGAGGCGTCAAGCCCGACTCGCGTCCGGAACGATTCGACGAACGCCGGGAGTTCAAAGATCAGTTCGCTGTGGGCGTGCACGCCGAGGCCCCAGCCGGCAAGCTTGCCGCCGGCGATGAGCGACCCGCCGGCAACGTTGAGATTGCGCCTCGGCCGCCACCGGTACCCCGTCATGGAGCGCTGGACCGTGCGAACCGGCGCCAGCCGCGTCAGCGGGACCTCGTGCGGCACGAAGTGCCACCACGTCCGAATCGTGTCGAGCGGCACGCAGACCGCGTCGGACGCCCAGGCCGGCTGGAAGTAGCCGTACGCCCTCATGTCCTTTCGCCGACCGTCGGCAAACGCGCGGAAGCGGTCGGCCGAGCCGGTCAGGATCATGCCCGAGGCGGTCTCGATGCGGACAAGCGTCCCGGAGCAGTCGGGTGAGAGGACGGCCAGTTCGCGGCAATACGCGTCCCAGGGGTCGCCCGGGCGCAGGTGCAGTTCGGCGGCCTGCTCAAACGGGACCACACGCACCCCGTCGGCCAGCAGGAGCCGCACCCCCGCATTGGTCCACCCCATCGAGATGAACCGAAGCCGACTGCCGTCACGCAGGAACAGCGTCATCGGACTGAACGCCCGGGGCACCTGGCGACCCCAGACGACACGGCGCACGTCGGTGGGAGAGACTCGGATGGGATTGCGCCACGTATGCGAGCGCATGGTCAGCGACTCGGCGAGGTGGACCCGCAACCGGGCCGGCCGCCCGGGACGGGACGGCTCGACACCGGATATCCGTCCGGCCAGGCGGTCCCCGCCGACAAACTCGACAAAGCCGACCCCTGCACCGCCGCCGGGGTCCCACGGCTGCAGAGAGCGGTCCCGTAGCCACCGCAGCGGGCGCTTCGGATCCAGCAGTGCCGTCTCGTCCATGCGGACTGAAGCGCCTCCTGCAGGCCATCCGGTCACCTCGGTGCCCTCGACACGCTGCCCGTCGGCGAACACCGCGAGATACCGCCCGGCCTTGCCCGCCTCCGCACCTGACAAGCAGGTCGCCGCCAACAGCAGGACCTGAAGGCACACCGCCCTTCGGATGGACCGACGTGTTCTCATGGCACGCGATTGTATCTGCACGGGAGTGTACCCACCAGAGAACTCATGGCCTTGGCGCATGGCGATGCGGCGTCTGCTCAGGTCGCGACTTTTCTGAAACGCGTTGGCCGCGGAGACGTTACACTTAATGAAACGGTTCGTGCGAGAAAGGACTGACCATGCGGAAACCTTTGGTGACGGCGGCGCTGTGCTGCCTGCTGACCGCCGCGGCGGCCGGCGACGTGATCTGGATGCAGAACGGTAAGCGGTACGAGGGCAAGGCCACCCGCAAAGGCGCCAAGGTGATGATCGAACTGGCGTATGGCACGATCGAGGTCCGCGCCGTCGACGTGCTCAGGATCGTCAAGACCGAGGTGGTGACCCCGCCCAAGCCCAAGCCGGTTGACCCGATCACAAAGCCCGAGCCGACGAAGAAGGAGTTCGCCGTCGGCTACGCCGTGATGCCCGAGTCCGTCGCCTTCATGTTCATGCGCCGCATTGCCATATCGCCCAAGGGCCTGGGCACGATGGAGCAGCGACAGCAGGTCGCCCGCTGGCGTGACGCGGCCCACGACCGGATCCGCAAGACCGGCAGCCGGTGGCTGACGCCGAAGGAGTTCAAGACCCGCCGGGAGACGTTCGACCGCTACCTCGCCGAAGCCAAGGTCATCATGAAGCAGCGAAGCAGGATCCGCGCCCTGAGCAGCCGGACGATGACCAGCGCCCAGAAGGCTGAACTGCGAAAAATCGTCATCGCCGGGACCGCCAAGATGCGCACCGCTGCGACCAATTGGCCGGACCCGGCCATTCGGTCGTTCATGCTCGGCGTGGCCAACTTCGAGGGCGCCGCGTACCCGAAGGCCGTCGCCTCGTTCCGCGACGCGTGCGAACTGGCCCCGTACGTTTCGGCGTTCCACCAGGGTCACGCCCTGGCGCTGGTGGAGGCCGCCGAGGCCCTGCCCTCATTCATCAGGGCCCTCGAACTGGCGCCCGACTCGCGGCAGGTCCTCAGCGATCTGCGCGAGGGCATGAAGGCCGTCAAGGGCGTCCAAACGCACTCGCCCGAGTTCGAACGCGCCAAGGCCATGTCCGCCGAATACCAGACGCCCAAGCCGAAGACCGGCACGACGTACGGCTTCCAGTTCCGCCGGATCAAGTGGGAGTTGCCGGGCAAGTTCACGCAGACCAAGGACAACACGCTGCCCGAACCCGATTACGACCGGTTCTCCTTCTTTCAGGCCGCCGGCGTGGTCGTGGGGCCCCACGCGATTCTCGTCGACGCCCGGGTCGCTGCGCGGGCCCAGGCGGTCTACGTCCGCGTGGGCGACAGGCTCGTCACGGGCCGGCCCCGCAGGGCCTACTCGTCGGACTGGGAGGGCAAGGGCGATCCGCCGGTCTCGCTGGTGATCGTGGGCGACTGCAAGTTCACTCCGCCCGCGGGCGCCCCCAAGTTCAAACGCGGAACGCCCGTGACCGTCCATTCCATGAACCACCACACCGAGATGGGCGGCGAGTTGATGAAGACGACCGGCACGGTCAAGGTGCCCAAGGGTGGCAAGCGGGCGCTGGACGTGGCGTTGCGTCCGGGCGACTCGGCCGCCCCGGTTTTGACGGCCGACGGTCACCTCGTGGGCTTTCTCGCCTCGCGGGCCGTCGTCGCCGAAACAGAAGGCGGGCCCGACCTCCTTCTGGGCCGCGAGGGGCTGGCCGGCCTGATCGCACGCGGGGCCAAGACCAAGAGCCCCTCGTACTACTGGATGACCAAGCGCACCGTCGTGCCCAAACCCACCGAGGGCGTGGTCTTCCCCGTCGTCGGCGTGTTCTGTGAGAAACTCAACAAGGACGCCGACAAGTAGCGGGGCTACGTAAGCACGCAATCCGAAGTACGAAACTCCAAACAATGTCAGAACACCAAACGGCAATGTCCGAAACGGGAGCATCACGGGGGCGGCCAAACAGAAGGAGCGCCGCCATGGATGACGTGAGTCGAGGAACGCTCTGGAAGCGATCGGCCATATCGCTTGCGGCTGTCGCCGCCGGCTTGATCGGCCTGGTTTCTGCCGCCTCCCCGGGCGCCGAGAAGAAGCCCCCTCCGCGGCCGCACGTGGTGTTCCTCATCGGCGAGCGGGAGTACAAGACAGCCGTCTCGCTGCCGGCCTTCGCGAAGAAGCACCTGGCGCCCCGGGGCCTGCGGTGCACGTTCGTCCACGCCGAGTCCCACTCCGGCGAGGGCAGGAATCGCTTTCCGGGGTTCGACGCGGTCAAGACCGCCGACCTGCTGTTTGTCTCCGTGCGACGCCGCGCCCTGACCATCGCCCAACTGGACCTGATCCGCGCCCACCTGGCCGCGGGCAAGCCGCTGATCGGCATCCGAACGGCCAGCCACGCCTTCCACACGAAGGGCAAGTATCCCAAGGGCCACGCCGACTGGGCCGACTTCGACCCGAGGGTCCTCGGCGGGCACTACACGGGCCACCACGGGCGCGGGCACAGAACCAAGGTCACCCTCGCCCCGGGCGCCGCCGAACACGCGATCTGCCGCGGCGTCAAACCGTTTGTCGCCTACGGTTCGCTGTACAAGGTCAGCCCGCTGGCCAAGACGGCCCGGCCGCTGCTGATCGGCACGATCGACCGGGCCGCGCCCGAGCCGGTGGCCTGGACGCACCGGTATGGCAAGGCCCGGATCTTCTACACGTCCCTGGGCTACATCAAGGACTTCGACGACCGCAACTTCACCACCCTGCTGACCAACGCCGTCTTCTGGTCCCTGGACAAGCCGGTCCCCAAGCCCTCCGCCACGCCAACGCCTCCCAAGGCCGCCGCGTCCACCAGCCGCGACTGAAAGGACATGACGCCGTGAATCCACTCGGCTTGCTTTTCGTCGCGATTGGAGTCTTTGCGATGCTCGGGGCGATCTGTGATTGGGAATGGTTCATGAATTCGCGGAAAGGGCGCGGCATGTCGAAACTCTTGACGCGCACCGGCGCGAGGATCCTCTACACGCTGATCGGCCTGGTGCTGGTGATCCTGGGCACCCTCGGGACGCTGGGCGTAATCGACATGACACCGAAATAGCCGCCGCACGGGCTGCGGTCCTTGGCCTCCGGCCAATCGCCCGTCACAATACAGGTTGAGATCGTTGACGTCTCCCCCGGTCGGTCTGGCTGAGGACACGTGATGGACTGCAAAACGACGAATCCGGTGATGGAGACCCACTGATGGATCACTGCACTGATACAATTGGTCGAAGGGGTTTCCTCAGATCGGTCGGCCTGGGCGCAACGGCGCTTGCCTGCCGCGGTCTGACCCGCGCGGCGGAGGGGTCACCGGCCCGGCCGAACGTGCTCCTGATCATCTGTGACGATCTCAATGACTGGGCGTTGCACCCGCCGGGACACCCGAAGGCCAAAACGCCGAACATGGACCGCCTCCGGCGCAAGAGCGTGAGTTTCTCCAACGCCCACGTGGTCGTGCCGGTGTGCGGGCCCTCGCGCAAGTGCCTGTTTTCCGGACTGTATCCCCAGACGCTGAATGACTACGGTTTCGCCCGGTGGAAGAGCGTCCCTGCGCTTCGCCGCTGCGTGCCCCTGCCCCTGCACTTTCGCAACAGCGGATACCGTACCTACGGGACGGGCAAGCTGCTGCACGAGGGGGCCGGCGGGGACTTCTACACCGCCTACGGGATCGGACCGGACTACGGGCCCTGGCCGTGGTGGGGCAAGGGCAGACCGATGAACACGCCTCACCCCGTCCAGTTTGAAACGTGGAAGAAGCACCTTCCGGTCCCGATGCATCGCGACCTGAACTACGGGCCCCTGTCCGACGTGCCCCACTGGAAGAAAGGCGCCATCAAGGGGATCCCCGGTGCCAAGGGGTGGTACTACGAAAACGGAAAGCCGTTTCGATACGTCGATGACAGTAACCGCGACAGGACACCGGATGAGATATCGGCCGACTGGGCGGTGGATGTCCTGAAGAAGACACATGACCGCCCCTTCTATCTGGGCGTCGGCTTTATCCGTCCGCACACGCCGCTGTACGCTCCCAGGAAGTACTTCGACATGTTCCCCCTGGAAGAGATCCAACTGCCACCCTACCGGAAGGACGATCTCGACGATTGCGCCTCGGTCCTTCGCAAGCGCTGGCAGTGGGGGTTCACAAAGTTCGACGCGTTGATCAAAGCCGGCGGCGAGAAGGCGTGGAAAGAGTGGGCCCGAGCATATCTGGCGTGCATGGCGTTCGTGGATGACCAGGTGGGCAAGGTGCTAGCCGCCCTCGACGCGAGCCCCTATCGTGACAATACGATCGTGATTCTGACCGGTGACAACGGATACCACGTGGGCGAAAAGGATTGCATCCAGAAGTGGCATTTGTGGG
>CAZVEV010000228.1:0-9970 GCA_964625865.1 uncultured Planctomycetaceae bacterium
GGCGCGGGCGCCCTTGTAGTAGCCCAGGTAGGCCTTGGTGACGTCCCGGACCCACCTGTACCTGCCGTTCATGTCGATAGCGAAGATGTACAGTCGCTTTCCGGGGCGCTGGTATACGTGCTTTGCCGGGGGGATTTTCGAGGGGTTGCCCGCCTGTTTTCGCCCGGTGGTGTAGATCAGCCCCCCGCCGAACGACACATTGGAGAATCCCTGCCCGACGCCGGTGACCTTCCACAGCAGTTTCGGCCCGCCGGCGGGCCAGTGCTTCAGCAGGCCCGTGTCGGGGCTCTTGCCGTCGCGGTCAGGCCCGCGCCACTGAAACCACTGCGGCGCCTTGTCGCCAGCCGATTCGCCCGCCCGGCAAGGGGACATGATGGCGAGCACGAGACCCAGGCATGCTGCAAACGGCTTGGATGTCGGATGCACGATCATTCTCCCGTGGCAACAGGTTCTCTGTATTCGATGCCCAGATCGTACCGAGGCGAGCCCGACGTGCCAAGGCGGGTCTGAATGCATACCGAACGGCAGCGCCAGCAGGAATCGAGACTGGTATCGGTGCCCGTCCGTGATAGAGTCGCCACGCCCCTATGCCGTAAGGCGCACCGGTCCCCGAAGGGACTCCCAATGGACAGAAGCTCTTGCGGAACACGACTCTTATGCACCAAACCGCAAGTCCGGTTCCAGGGATGAGGGCCTTTCCCATGGATCCGGGAGGAACCTATAATGATATCCGGACTTAAAGAAGAACAGTCACGTTCTTTTGCCAGGGAGACTTGCGATGACGATCGGATCTTGCCTGCCGTGGCGGTCTCGTCGGACAATACCGGCAGCACTCGCCGCAGCGTGCCTTGCCGTCTTGGGCGTCGTGCTTCCGGTGGCTCAGGTTGGTGCGGCGTCAATTCGCCTTTCCTGCTGGGAGTTCGACCGCGGCAACGCCCGAGTCTGCCCGAACCCGGGCCAATACGGGGACTACCGGGACACGTATCCCGGGCTCATGCTGACCGGCGGGGACAACCTGCCGTGGGTCGCCGAGTATGACGTCGACTTCCCCGTGACCGGCGAATGGTCGCTTCGCGTGCGCTATGCTTCGGCGGGGGTCAGGCCGCTGGAGGTCTGGATCGACGAGAAGCGCGTGGGCACCTGTTGCAAGGAGAAGACCAACAACGCGCCGCCCTACATGGATCGCCATCCGAACGTGCACGAGGGGCTGCCCGTTCGGACGTGGCACATGCACGGGGCCCAGTGGGAGGACTCCTGCACGTTCCAGGTCACGCAGGGCAAGCACACGTTGAAGTTCAAGCGGAACGGCCCGCCGGCGAACCTCGTGGAGATACGGCTCAGCGCGCCGGGCAAGCCGCCCAAAGGCTGGAAGCCCTCCAAGCGGACACTCGACATCAACAGGATCCCGATCACCTACCGTCGGGCTTTTCTGCCTGAAGGCAGCGTCAACATCGAGGCGCTTCGGCTGGCGATCGCCGACAACATCAAGACGTTCGGGCCGGAGTATCCCCGGGGCCCGCAGTACCTCAAGCGGCTGGCCGAACTGGTCAGGCAGCAGGCGGCCGCGGCGGACGGAACAGACGAGCAGAAGCAGAAGGTCGCCGAGGCCTTGAAGTCGCTTCAGCGCCAAGCCCTTCTGGCCCATCCGTCGTTGAAGTTCGACAAGCTCCTTTTCGTCAAGAAGTTCACGCGCCACGTGAGCGTCTACACCGGACACCGCAGCCATGGCAACGGGGGCGGCAACCTGTGCGTCCTGTCCCCGGTGGCCCCGGAGGGCAAGGTGACCGAACTGGTGCCGGAACTGTCCGGCGGGGTCTTCGGGCGGTTCGACTTGTCGTTCGACGCCACCAGACTCGTGTTCTCCTGGTGCAAGGAAGGCGGGCTGTACCGCATCTATGAGATCGACATCGATCCGACCACCGGACAGAGACTGCCCGGCGGCAAGGTGCGGCAGATCACCTTCAGGTCGGACGAGGAGGACGAGATCCTCCGTCGCTACAAAGGCAGCTACTGCGGGTCCGGGTACGACGACATCGACCCGATCTACCTGCCCAACGGCAAGATCATGTTCGCGTCCACGCGCTCCCGTCGAGCGGTCCTCTGCGCGCCCCAGACGTCGACGACGCTGCACGTCATGGACGGTGACGGCAAGAATATGCGCTGTATCTCGGGCGGGCAGGTCAACGAACTGGCTCCCGCCCTCCTGGACGACGGCCGCGTGGCCTACACCCGCTGGGAATACATCGACAAGGGTTTCGGCAACGTGCAGAGCCTCTGGGCCGTACGTCCCGACGGCAGCGGCTCGGACCACGTGTACAAGAACATGGTCGTCCGCCCGGGGGCGATGATCAACGTGTGCAGCATCCCGAACAGCCGCAAGATGATGACGATCGGGATAGGGCACCACGGGGGGCTTTCAGGGCCGGTGATTCTCCTCGATACCCGCCGCCATCGGCGCACCGCCGACGCGATGACGAACGTCACGCCTGAGATCAGCTATCCGGGCCTGTACCCCATGAAGAGCAGGGGCGGCGTGTTCAGGGAGCCTTACCCGTTCTCGGAGAAGTTCTTCCTCGTCTCTCACCGACCCGGGGGCAAGACCAAGTCAGGCGCGGGTCACCAGCTCTATGCGCTGGACGCGTGGGGCAACCGGGCGGAGCTCTATCGGGATCCGAGCATCTCCTGCTTCCAGCCCGTGCCGCTTCGCCCACGACGCAAACCCGTCGCGATCACCCCCGTTGACGACACCAGCGCCGTGAACGTCCG
This sequence comes from uncultured Planctomycetaceae bacterium, assembly GCA_964625865.1. GTDB lineage: Bacteria > Planctomycetota > Phycisphaerae > SM23-33 > SM23-33 > CAZVEV01. The sequence continues at coordinate 2,767 of CAZVEV010000228.1, forward strand.
TTACACGAAGTCGAAAGGGCTGGCCACCCTGTTCCTGCTCGACGTATACCGGGGCATACCGAGCATCAAGCGCGGGCGGGTCAAGTACCTGCGCGTGATGGGTGCATTGAACCTGTCGTGGTACGATGCCTGGCGGGCGGGCAAGCAGGGCGACGGGGCGGGCATGCAGGCCTCTGCGGTCAGCGGCGACGGCGACGTCTCGATCAAGAAGATCCATGGTCTCGTGAAGGTCCACAAGGACGGGTCGGCCTTCTTCACAGCGCCGGCCAACAGGAATCTCTTCTTCCAGGCCCTGGATGAGAACTACATGGAATTGCACCGAATGCGGACATTCCTGAACCTCAGGCCCGGCGAGACGAGGTCCTGCATCGGGTGCCACGAGTTCCGTCGTAACGCCCCGTACCTCAGAAACGTTCGTCCCGAGGCGATGTCCCACCCCGCCGCGGCGCTGTATCCCCAGCCGGGCGATACCGGCCCTCGAACGGTCCACTACGCTGCGGACATCCAGCCGATCTTCGACAAGCATTGCCTGTCCTGCCACAGCGGCGAGAAGCCCAAGGGCGACCTGGATCTTACAGGCGTGTTGAACGAGAAGTTCAGCCGCTCATATGACACGCTCAAGAAGAGGAAGCTCGTCAGCTACCTCGAGAGCGGCTTCGGCAGCGCGAACGTCCCGGCCGAGCCGCCGCTGACGTTCGGGTCGCACCGAAGCAAGCTGGTCGAGCGGATTCGCACCGCCCCCTGCAAGTCGAAGATCACCCGCGAGGATTTCATCAGGATCGTCACGTGGATTGACGCCAACGCCCCGTATTACGGCACGCACCGAGGCAAGAAGAACCTTAAATGGAAGGGGGCGCCGGACTTCCGGCCACTGCCGCTCGTGGCCGGGAAGTAGGCCTCTCATCCGGAGCCCTCGTTTTCGGGCAACGTGCGTGCGGCTATGGTGCCTTCACCTCGAGGCAGTAGAGGTTATCGTCGTAGCGGAGGTAGAGGCGTCCGTCGAGGATGACCGGGTGTGCCCGGCTGGGTCCCTTTCCTGCAACATGTAAGGCGCCGGGAGCTTCTGGAGGCGCTGGGCCACCTGCTCGGGCTTGATCTCCGTCGCGCTCTGGATGGTCAGCTTGAAACGGTACTTTCCGCTGGTGGCGATCCAGCGTTTTCCGGGGACGCGGCCGTTTCGCATCTTGACATCCACCGGCCCGGAAACGATCTTTACTCTCGTAGTGCTGTTCCGCCCGAATTGGCCGAACGCACCTGAGCAAAGCGGGCGTGCCACTTCGAACGGCCCAGGCCGCCATGCGGCACAGCGACCCGTCGCTCACTGCCAATGTCTACACCGACCCACGCCTGCTGGACGTTGCCGGGGCGGTGGACTTGCTGCCTCACCTATCACTCGAAGATAAAAAAAAGCGACGCCTGAGAGCGACTGGGACAACACATGATGGCAAACCACTTACACCTTCGCTTGCACCACTGCTTGCACCAGCTACAGGAAATCCCAGCACATCACTGTCAACATCTGACAATACCGCCATGAGACCTCCGCTGCACACCAGCCGGGACCGACGGACCATAAGTGCAAGTTCTGACAAAAGAAAAGAGCCGCTGTCATCTGGTGACAACGACTCTTCAATGTCGGGGCGACTGGATTTGAACCAGCGACCTCTTGACCCCCAGTCAAGCACTCTATCCAAGCTGAGCTACGCCCCGAGCGTTCTCAGGTAACGGAAGGGATTATCGGACATGGGGCCGCGTGTGTCAAGGGGGTTTCTGACAAGCCGCCCGGCCCTCTGCGCCCCGAGCAGGCCGGCGGGGCGCAAATCGGTGGTTTCGGCGCGCGGGTGGGGAGAATAATACAGTGTCAGGCAATGGCGAGGTGGATCATGGACCGTTCAGGCAAGACCGTACTATCGAGCGGGCGGATTGTGGGGAGTGTCATAGTGGTCGCGATGACCGCTACCGCCCTGTGGTGGAGCGTGCAGGCGGTCTCAGGTCCGGGCGATCGCCCCGGGAAGGGGCGGTGGATAGACGTCGCAAGCGGCGACGTTGGCCCGACCGCTCGGCCGGCGCGCCCCGCGACGCGACCGACGACCAAACCCGCGCCGCCATGGCGGCACCCGCGCAGTCGCGACCGTCAGGACGATCGCGACAAGATGGTCAGGACGATCCAACGAAGCTACGGTCTGAACGACAAGAGTGTCCTCGCGGCGATGTCCGCCGTGCCGCGTCACTGGTTCGTTCCGGATCGCTACCAGAGCAAGGCCTACCGCGACACCCCCCTGCCGATCGGCTACGGGCAGACGATCTCGCAGCCATACATGGTGGCCGAGATGACGCGCCTTCTCCAGTTGCGCCGAAACTCGCGCGTACTGGAGATCGGCACCGGGTCGGGCTACCAGGCGGCGGTGCTCACGGAGTTCACGCCGCACGTGTACACGATCGAGATCGTCAAGCCGCTGGCGACCGCGGTGGCCAGGCGGTTCAAGCTCCTGGGCTACAGTACGATTCGCGCCAAGAGGGGCGACGGCTACCACGGCTGGCCCGGGGGGGGGCCCTTCGACGCGATTATCGTGACGTGCGCAGCCGGACAGATCCCCCCGCCGCTGGTCAAGCAACTGGCCCGAGGCGGGCGCATGGTCATCCCCGTCGGGCGGGCGTTTGCGACGCAGTGGCTCATGCTGGTGGTCAAGGACGCCGAGGGCAAGACGCGTAGCCGGGCCCTGTCGCCCGTACGGTTCGTGCCGTTGCTTCGCAGCGGCCCGTCGTCGGGGGGCTGACGCGATGGACACTCTTCGCACGAGGGTATCGCTGGGCCTGATCTCGGCGGCGGTGATCGGCATGGAACTGGCGCTTATGCGGTCGCTGTCGCTGCGGTTCTGGTCGCACTTGGCGTACATGGTGATCAGCATCGCGCTGCTGGGGTTCGGCGCCAGCGGCACGGCGGCGACGCTTCTGAGGAAGACGCTGCTGAAGCATCCGCGGGGGTGGCTGGCGGGGTTGGCGCTGGCGATGGCGGCGAGCATGCCGCCGGCCCACCTGGCGGGGCTGGCCGTCGACCTGGACGTGGGCTTCCTGGCGTGGGACCTGGCCCAGGCGGGTCACGTCGCCGTGCTGGAACTTGCCCTGTTCGTCCCGTTCTTCCTGGCCGGCGGCGTGGTGGCCGTGGCGATGATGGACCGTCCGGACCGCATCGGCGGCCATTACGCCGCCAGCCTTGCCGGCTCGGGCATCGGCGCGGTGGCGGCAGTGGGCCTGATGCACGTGCTGCCCCCCCCGGCGCAGGTGGCGGCGATGGCGGCGGCGGCCTGGGCGGGAGGAGCGCTGCTCCTGCCGTGGCGCCGGCCGGCGGCGTGGCTGATCGCTACGCTGACGGCGACCGCCGTGGTCGGCGGGTGGCTTTCCGGGCCGAGCCGACCAGCCGTCTCACCGTACAAGACGCTGGCCCAGGTGCGCCACTGGGGCGACACGCAGACGCTCTGCAGCGCCGAGGGGCCGCTGGGGCGCATCGACGTGATTGCCGGGCCCGCCATCCACTACGCACCGGGACTGAGCCTGCAGTTCGAGGGCACCGTCCCGCCGCACGCCCTGTTGGTGCTCGACGGCGAGCAGGCCGGCGCCGTCTACGAGTGCCCGCGCCGCGAAGACTGGGCCTTCATGGACCACACCACCGCCGCCGCGGCCTATCACTTGCGAGACGCGCCCAGCGTGTGCGTGATCGGCGCCGGGGGCGGAATGGACATCGGCCTGGCTGTGTTCCATCGCTCGCGGCGCGTGGTCGCACTGGAGGTCAACGGTCAACTGATCGACCTGATGAGAGATTCGCTGGTTGATCGCGGCGGGGGCATCTACCGCGCCGACGGCGTGACCGTGCTCAATCGCGACGCCCGCGCGTACTTCGCCCGTCCGGGCGAGCGGTTCGACGTGATCCAACTGCCCCCCCTCGACGCCTTCGGGGCCTCGGGCGCCGGGCTGCACGCGACGCAGGAGTCCACCCTCTACACCGTCGAGTCATTCGAGGCCATGCTCAACGCCCTCGGCGATGGCGGCGTGCTGTCGCTGACGCGCTGGGCTCGCCTGCCGCCGCGCGATGAACTGCGGACCTTCGACATGGCCGCCGAGGCCCTGCGCCGCCGCGGCCTGGACCCCGCGGCCCACCTGGCGATGATCCGCAGTTGGGCGACGGTGACCGTGCTGGCCTTCGCGCGCCCGATAGGTCCCGACCAGATCGCCGCCCTGCGAACGTTCTGCGACCACCGGTCCTTCGATCCGTGCTATTGGCCCGGGCTGGATGACGACGAGGTGAACCATTGCAACGCGCTGGCTGAACCGTACTACTTCCAGGCCGCCGGCGCCCTGCTCGGGCCGCGGCGCGAGAATTGGCTGGACAACTACGTCTTCGACGTGGCCGCCGTGACCGACGACCGACCGTACTTCTTCCATTCGTTCCGGTGGCAGTCCGTGGGGACGCTTCGGGAGCAACTCGGCCAGACCAGCGCGGCGTTCTCCGAGGCCGGATACGTCATGGTCGTCGCGGCGCTGGTCCAGGCGGCGGCGTTGGCCGCCGTGCTGATCGTCCTGCCGCTGTGCCCGGGCGTACGGTCGCTGCGGGGCACGGAGGGCAAGGCGCCGGCGCTGGCGTACTTCACGCTGCTGGGGCTGGGCTTCATGCTGCTGGAGATGGGCTTCCTCCAAAGGCTGATCCTGTACCTGGCCCACCCGATCTACTCCGCGGCGGTGGTCATCTCGAGCTTCCTGGTCTTCGCGGGAGCCGGCAGCCTGCTCAGCGGGCGATGGCGCCGGCCGCCGCGGCGCGTGGCGAGCCTGGCCGGCGCGGCGGTGGTTGCCATCGCACTGACGTACGTGCTGCTGATGGACGCGTGGCTGGCGCTGACGCAATCCCTTCCGGTGGCCGCCCGGTTTGGCGTGGCGGCTGTGACCATCGCGCCGCTGGCGGTCGCGATGGGCCACATGCTCCCTACGGGCCTTCGCCTGGTCGCCGAGACCGCCCCCACCCTGACGCCGTGGGCCTGGGCGGTCAACGGTTTTGCTTCCGTCATCGCGACGGCCGGGGCAACGCTGATCGCCATGCACTTCGGCCTGGCCCGCCTGACCCTGGCCGCCGTTGCCTGCTACGCCCTGGCCGCCCTGACCGCCCGCCGCCTGGGGCGGACCGCCTCCCCATCGCCGCCACGGTAGGCAGACCGTGCCCCATCAACGTGGAACCGGGTGCCGCAGGCTGCGGAGCGAAGCGGAGCAACCACGCTGCGGCCATTCGGGGCTACGTGGTTGCGGCTGCGCCGCAGCCCACGGCACCGGGCCGCTTCGCGTCAAGCCACGGCACCCGCGCCCGGCCCTGTCGGCGCGGGGTGACATGGTGCGAACCAGGGAAAAAAGCGACGACGCCGGGGGAGGGGAGCCCGGCGCCGTCTTAACTCGATCAGAGGGTATCTGACCGAGGAGCCTCACATTAACGCTACGGGCATATTACCACAGTTTCCGGATATTGCAAGAGAAAACCCGGCTTGGGCCAAGAAAAACTTGCATCGGGTGACCTCCGTACCCGTCGAGGGTCCTCTGCAGGGGCTCAGTAGGCCTGGTGAATCGTGCTGCCGGGATAGTAGAACTTGAGGATGCGCGAGGGCGACCAGCCGAGTTGGGCCTTGCCTTGGGCGCCCCACTGGCAGAGGCCCACACCGTGGCCGAACCCGTGACCGTCGTAGAATTCGATGCTCTTGCCGCGGTCGCGGAGGCGGCAGTTCATGGAGTGGATCTTGCCCGCCGCGGCAGACCGCCCCCGCTGCAAGGCCGAGCGGATGTCGCTATAGCGCACGCGGGCTTTCGGCGCCGAGGGCCCCGGGCCCACCAGGTCGACCCACAGGGGCAGTCCGTAGGGCGTCCGCGTGACAACCTCGATTCTCTCCAGGCCCTTCAGCGCCGCAACGTTATCGGAGATCATCGCCAGGCACCGGAACAGTTCGCGTTTCGAGACGGTCACCGGCGCCCAGGCGTAGCGCGAGGATGCGCGGCAGTGCTCGCAGCGCTGCCCCCCCCGCAGAGGCGGGATGTCCTTGGCAGGCCTGAGGACCCGGGCAGTGTTCACCGTGCCGCCGCAACACGAGGAGTAGTGGGCCAGGATGACCCGCAGGTCCTCCCCCGGCGCCCCGTAGGCCAGCACCTTCCCGTGGGTCGCCCGGACGGCGGCCCAGGCCTTGCTTGTCTCGGCTGACAACCCGCCATAGACCTGCGAACTCTGCGTATTGGTCAGGTCGTAGGCGTGGGTCTTTCCGTAGGTCTCGATCTTGTGCAGCGCGAAGGTGCGAGCGGCGACGGCCTGGGCCTCGAACGTCTCGTCACGCCAGTGCGAGTAGAGTTCCTTCGGCAGGACGCCGGCGAGATAGTTCTCCAAGTCAACGCCGTTGACCGCAAAGAAGCCGTCGCCCGAAGCGATCAGGCGGATCCACCCGCGATACTCCACGCCTCCGAGCGTCACGCGCCCGTCATCGTCGGGAGCGATCTCGATCGCCGGGCCCCTGCCCTCGGTCCCCGACACGCGCCAGAGGCCACCGCTGCGAGTGACCCGCGCGTCCAGGGCGCCGGCGCGGGACAGCAGGAGGTGGCCGCCGCATCGGACCGTGCAGGGGCCGCTGGTCGATACGGCAATCGACCGGACGGGCGCCGAGATCACGCGTACGCGAATGACCGGTATGCCTTTGGCTCGCAGGGGGCGGCGATCATTGGGATCGCCCACTCGGGTGTGGCAGCAGGAGATGACAGCGGCAACGAGTGCGCCCCCCCCCACGGCCGCCACCAGCGCGCCGAGGCGCCGGCGGCCGATCCTGCGAATCCATCGCTGCCGGCCGACTTTGCGGATCCATCGCATCATCGCCATCATCCCTGTTCCTGCCGCGTCAGGCCGCCCGTGGCGACTCGGCGCGGCGTGGCGTCATGTCTTCCCCCGCGGTCGCGTCAACGTCGGACGCTACTCCAACTCGCGCAGTGCCAGGCCGTACTCGGCCAACCGCTCGACGACCTCGTTCAGGCTGCTCTGGCCGAAGTTCTTGCACCCGAGGAGTTCCGGCTCGCTCTTGCCGGCCAGTTGGCCCAGCGTGGTGATGCCCATGGCCTCGACGGCCTTCTTGACCCGGATGCTCATCTCGATGCGTTCGATGGGCGTATCGAGCAGTTCGTCGGCGGCGGTGTGGGC
>CAZVEV010000229.1:0-7307 GCA_964625865.1 uncultured Planctomycetaceae bacterium
ATGTTCGATCGATTCCTTCCGCGTGCAACGAGTTGCACGCCCTACCCCTTGACCGTGGGACCACGACAGAGATTTCCCCGATAAGGCTTGAAATAGTACTGATTAGGTGCTATATAATGAAGCGGACGTGGAAAGCGGAGCACCACGAGATGTTAGCGTTTACAAAGAAGACCGGTTACGCATTGGTGGCGATGGCGCACCTGGCCCATCTGGACGAGGGCTCACTGGCCTCGGCGCGCGAGATTGCGACGACGTCCGGCGTGTCTTCGTCACTGCTGATGAATGTTCTAAAGGAACTTGCAGTCGCGGGTTATGTCGAGAGCGTTCGCGGGGCTCGCGGCGGATATCGGTTGGCGATCCAGCCGGCCGAGATGACGCTTTCGGACTTGGTGGAGGTCCTCGAGGGCCCCGTGCGGTTGGCCGAGTGCGTTACCGACGGGGCGGCCGGCAGCGGGGAATGCACGTGTGAGGTGATGGCGCGCTGTCCGGTAACCGACCCGGTCCATCGCGTCCAGCGACGGTTGAATGACTTTCTCAAGAAGGTATCACTGGCAGAGATCGTCGAGCCTTCCGCGGCCCTTATGGGCCAAGGGGCCGGGCCGGGCGGACCCGTCAGTCGTGTGAAGGAGGCCGATCATGGCCGTTGAACTTCCGATCTACATGGACCACAACGCCACCACGCCGATCGATCCGCGCGTGTTCGAGGCGATGCTGCCGTTTCTCACAACGGACTTCGGCAACGCGGCCAGCAGGACCCACCCGTTCGGTTGGCGGGCCGAGGCCGCCGTTGCCGAGGCCCGCGAGAAAGCTGCCGCCCTGATCGGCGCCGGGGAAAAGGACCTGATCTGGACCTCCGGTGCGACCGAGAGCAACAACCTCGCGATCAAGGGCGCCGCCGAGATGTACCGGGACAAGGGTAACCACATCATCACCTGCCAGACCGAGCACAAGGCCGTCATCGACCCGTGCAAGTGGCTGGAAAAGCACGGCTGCGAGGTCACGTGGCTGGAGCCTGACCCGTACGGTCGCGTGTCGGCCGACCAGGTCAGCGAGGCGATCACCGACAAGACGATCCTGATCAGCATCATGGCGGCCAACAACGAGATCGGCACGCTGCACCCGGTGGGCGAGATCGGCAAGGTTGCCAAGGACCGCGAGGTGTTCTTCCACTGCGACGCGACGCAGGCGGTGGGCAAGGTCCCGATCAACGTCGAGGAGATGGGCATCGATCTGCTGAGCCTCTCGGCACACAAGATCTACGGTCCCAAGGGCTGCGGCGTGCTCTACGTGCGGCGTCGCGGGCCGCGGGTCCGCCTGGCGTGTCAGATGCACGGCGGCGGGCACGAACGCGGGATGCGAAGCGGTACGCTGAACGTGCCCGGCATCGTCGGCCTGGGCGCCGCGGCGGAGATCTGCGTCGCGGAGATGGCCGACGAGGCCGCACGCCTGACGGTCCTGCGCGACCGTCTCCAGGCGGGCCTCATGGCCGGGCTGGATTACGTGTACCTTAACGGCCATCCCACCGAGCGCCTGCCCAACACGGTGAACATGGCCTTCCAGTATGTCGAAGGCGAAGCGATGATGATGAAGATGGAGAACGTGGCGGTTTCTTCGGGCTCGGCGTGCACCAGTGCGTCGCTCGAGCCCAGCTACGTGCTCCAGGCCTGCGGCGTTTCGGGCGAACTGGCCAACAGTTCCCTGCGATTCAGCCTGGGCCGATCCACGACCGAAGATGAGGTCGATTACGCCGTTGATCGCGTGGTGACGGCCGTCAAGGAACTGCGAGACATGAGCCCGCTCTACGAACTGGCGGTGGAGCAGACGCAGGCGTAGCGACAGTGATCAGAGGCATTGATGCGGCCCGTGCGGCCGCGGGAAGATATGTGAAGACGAGGTAGATGATGGAATACAGCACCAAGGTAATGGACCACTTCGAGCATCCGCGGAACGTGGGTTCGCTGGACGCCGCCAGCCCCCGCGTGGGGACCGGCACGGTCGGCTCGCCGGTCTGCGGCGACGTGATGAAGCTCCAGATCGAGGTCGGCGACGACGAGGTCATCGTCGACGCCAAGTTCAAGACGTTCGGATGCGGATCGGCCATCGCGTCCAGTTCGCTGGCCACCGAGCGGATCAAGGGCGGCACGGTAGCGGAGGCCGAAGCGCTGAAGAACACCGAACTCGTCGAGGAACTCCAGTTGCCTCCCGTCAAGGTCCATTGCAGCGTGCTGGCCGAGGAGGCCATCAAGGGCGCCATCAAGGACTGGCGCAAGAAGAACGGCCTGCTGGCCTCCGGCGAGCCGATCATCAAGGCCACCTGCCCCGGCGAAGGCATCTGCGAACACTGCCCCCGCACGGAGGGGGAAGACTAAGCGGTACCCTCAGGCGTAGGGCGTGCAACTGTGTTCTTGAGCCTTGGTGTGATATAATACGGCAATGAGTTCACCACTTCGGCAGGTTCAAGATCTCGTCAGCAGCGGTGAGTTTCGCATATCCGATCATGGATACGACGAGCTTGCCGAAGATGGTATACTGGTTGATGAAATCATCGCTGGACTGGCCGAGGCGCGCGTGGTTGAAGATTACCCTGACTATCCTAAGGGGCCTTGTGTGTTAGTGCTCTTGAGGAGTCAGGACGGGCGACCGATACATGCCGTGTGGGGCGTGCCGCGCGGGCAGATGGCACCGGCTGTCTTGGTGACCGCCTACACGCCGGCGCCCGAGAAGTGGACTGACGATCTTTTACGGAGACGATGATGACTCGGCGAGAACATACGAAACTGATTCGCGAGAAGGATCTCGCAGCTGAGGTGACCGTCGAATTGCTCGACTCGCCCGAGGAATGGGGGCCGCACCTGTCACCGGAAGACGCCGCCAAGCTCGACAGCGTTCGACGGGCGCTAAGAGATGGAAACATCTCCGAAGCCCAGAAACTGAGCCGCGTATACCGCCTGACACCGATCTCGGCGGCCTGAGAGGTAGGGCGTGCAACTGTGTTGCACGCGGAAGGGATTGGGCATTCGTTCCGCGTGCAACACAGTTGCAGGCCCTACGATCTATGCGAACAGCGCTCCGGCGGGGGGGGTGTCGGTGTAGTGGTTATCGAGGAAGAACTCGACGGCCTGGGCGGCTGAGCGGAAGACGCGGGTGGCGGTCTCGGTGATGAAGGGGGACGGTTCCGCTTCGGGCAGCCAGATCACGAAGACGTCCTTGGTCGCTTCATGGGCGTGCTGCAACTCCCGTTCGACCCCGCTGGACAATCCGGGCCTGCCGTCAGCCTGCGCGGGGATCAGCGAGACGATCATGTCGGCCTGGTCGATCAGCTTGAAGTCGCGGGCGTAGATCTGCCCGTCGATGTCGGGGATGATGTCGATCAACTGGTTGGTGTCCATGACGGCGCGGGCGTCGGGGGGTCCGGCCTGCACGGTTCGGTGCCCGGCCTCGGCGGCTCGAAGCGCCATCTCGCCGAGGTACTTCTCCTCCACGTCGCCGGGGTCGAAGCAGGTGAAGTAGCGCTTCATCTCGCGGCGGAAGTCGGCGATGCGCTGGAGCAGGTCGGGCCAGTCGCCCACGTGTGACATGGGGAAGCTGAGGTAGGCCTTCTTCATCGCCGGGCGGGCAAACAGGCGTGCGACGGCGTCGGCGGTCTCGGGGCTCTCGCTGCGGGCCATCACGTAGAACCGCCCGTGCCCGCGGACGACCTGGCTGAGCATTTCGGTCGCGAGGATCTCCTCCTCGCGCCAGACCATCAGGTCCTTGAGCGTATGGTCCACGTGCCCGTCGCGCGCCAGGCGGTAGTGCACGCGATCGACGTTGTCGACCAGCGTGACGTACAGGTCGGCGTCCAGGGCCTTCATCTGATCGTAGTCGAACGCGTAGAACAGCCCGTGCCTCCAGCGGAACGTGGCGTGGGTGTTGACCAGGACATGCTCCCCGGCGGCGGGGGTGGCGCAGGCGGCGAGCACGTCCTTGAACACGCTTCGCCGCAGGCTGTTCAGTCGCGACAGGGGCAGATCGAGGATACGCCCGGGCACGACGTCAGGCGCCTCGGCGTACATCATCTGACCGATGTTGAAGACCGTCGTGTTGTGTCCCTGGTCGCGGGCGACGCGGACCACGCGGTCGAGAAACGGCTTCTTGTCGAGCCCCACCTGTCCGGTAACTACGATTCGCATGGGCATACCGTATCGCCGCCGCCGCGTCGAGGCAACGGTTCGGTGGCACGAGCGTCCCACCCCCGTGCCACGTGTGGCGGCCTGATGCTTCCAGCACGCCCTCAGAGGCGGCCTGAGCGACTTTCTCGTGCGAGTGGGGTCGGAGGACGTTTTTCGTCGGCCGAGGGGCGGCCAGGGGTGTTCACGGAGCTTGGCCGGGGTCCTGCGGCGGTGTTGTCCAGGACCGGACACCTCGCCGACGGGGACCGCACGCAAGTCCTTGTTTCGCGTTGCGAAGGGGGTAGGCACCACCGGAACGGCGGTTGGCCTTGAGATTCCCTCCGCATCGCGCCGATTTCGCCTCAAGTTCTTCGACGCCCGCCGCCGATTATACGTCCAGACAGGGAATCTGTGGTGGAAGGGGCGGATGGCCGGACGGCACGGATGCCGTGCGCGGCATTCGTACCCGCCGCCGCCCCCCACAATGCCGCGATGGCGCAAACGAAAGGAGACGCACCCATGAGCAACCCCGTTCAATGCGATGTTCTCGAGCCCCGCCTGCTTCTGAGCGGCATACTCGCCGGCGGCAGCAGCGCCGTGTTCGACTTCGACGCCGACGGCGTTAACGACGCAGTCCTGCGGAATATCGGGGCGGTTGACATCGAGTACGATCAGGCCGGCGCCGACGGGGTGGCGATCAACCTCACCGGCGACGGGGCGAAGTTCAAGACCAACACCTGGGTCGAGGTCGCCGACGCCGATCCGGGCGACGACTTCGACCTGGCGTATGCCAAGATCGGGACGGGCCTGTGCTACGGCGGGGAGCAGTTCGATCCTATTGTCGGCGCCAGTTCGGTGACGGCGGCGTCCATCGACCGCCTGTACATCTGCAACGGCGACCTGGCGTACGCCGAGACGACCGAGGGCGGAATCAACAGGGCGGCGCTGTTCAATGGGGACGTCAACGGCTACGTCGCGACGGTCGGCGACATCGGCGAGATGAGCGCCGACGCCATCCGCGGCGCGTTCGTGACGACCGACGGAGACTACGACGGCGTCTATGCGAACATCGAGGAGATCGTGGTCGACGAGATCACGGACGGCGCCTCCATCGAGGCCCGGGACATCGATGAGGTGATCGCCGCGACGATCGACGAGGGGAGCATGGTCACGGCGTACGGGCAGGTCGAGAAGATCTGCGCGGGCCTGATCACCGGGCAGGCCATGATCGACGCCGGCGAACTGGGCCGCCTGAGCGCCGAGGTTATCGAAGACGCCTACGTTACCGTAGGCGGCGATACGAACAGGATCTGCGTGGATTACCTGGCCGGGTCGGCGGCCGGGACGTATATCTCTCTGGGCGGGGACCTCGATCGCCTGTCCGCCGAGACGATCACCGGCGGGACGGACGGTTCGACCCTGGACATCTCCATAGGCGGAGACGTGGCGAAGCTCTCGGCCGACACCATCACCGGAGGGGTGGACTCCCAGGCCTTCGTCTCGATCGGCGGCAATCTCGCCCGGCTGAACGTGGGGCTGTTTGAGGGCGGGGAGACCACCGCGGGCAACGAGTCGCTGCTGGACTTCTCCGTGGGCGGTGATATCCAGAAGATCTGCGCCGGGCTGATCAACGGAGGCATCGGGGCGGGGACGGGGACGTTGGCGGTCTCTGCGAACAACATCCAGTACCTGCGGGCGGCGGCCGTCACGGGCGGCGATATGACCGACGGCGGAAACGCGAGTGTCACGTTTGACGTGTGGACGGACCTGACCCAGGCGCGGATCGGGCAACTGATCGGTTCGGGAAGCCCCCTGCCCATCGGCGACCCGTCAGTGTTCATCAACGTCTACAACGACTTCGGGAAGCTGGTCGTCGGGGAGATGACCGCGGGGACAGCCACAGGGCAGGACGCCTACGCGAGCATCGAGATCAACGTATTCAATGACTTCGGGAAGATCATCGCCGGACAGATCGACGCGGGCCTGGCCGACGGGGACGGCGCGACGGCGGAGATCCGCATCACGGTCTCCCATAACATCGGGCTGATCTCGGCCGGGACAATCTCGGGCGGGATCGCGGACGGTGAAGACGCGATGGCCGGGGTCTACTTCGACGCCGGGAACGACATCGAGGTCATCGCCGTCGGGGAGATCAGCGGAACGCGATCCAGTCGCCGCGTCCGCACGCCCGACCCGACGGTCAAGTTCATCGCCGGAAACGATATCGGGCTGGTGATGGCCGGGCGGATCATCGGCGGCGAGATCGTTGCCGACGGCGACGCCGTTGCCCAGGCGGCGGTCACCCTCCAGGCGGGCAACAACATCGACACGATCATTGCCGGGACGATCACCGGCGGCAGCGCCGAAGGCGAGAACGCCCTGGCGTACGTCAAGATCCATGCGGGCAACAACATCGGGAAGATCTGCGCCGACCGCATTTCGGGCGGTCAAACCGAGGACGGTGCGTACACGTACGTCAACATCGTGGCCGAGCATGACATCGAACAGATGCGGGTCGGCACGATCATTGGGTCAGAGAACGGCGATCCGGGCAACGATCCGGGCGTTCAGATTCAGGCCTACAACGACATCAAGGACTTCTGCGCCCAGCGGATCATCGCCGGCGAGGACGGGTTGGTGAGCATTCTGGCCGGAATCGACGGCGAGGGGAACATCAGCGGCGAGGACGGCGAGGCCGGTTCCATCGAACGGATGGTCATCGGCATGATTGACGGGGACGACGGCATGATCAACATCGCCGCCGGCGGGGACATCGAGATGCTCAAGGTCTGTCGGGTCGTCTCGGGTGACGACGGCGATGTCAACATCATTGCCGGTGGAGACATGACCGTTGACGTCCGCAGGGTTCGCAGTTGGACCCTCGAGGACCCGGAGACCGGCGAGGTGACCGACTCGGGCGTGTCCTTCACGGCCGGCGGCGAGGTCAACGACCGCCGCAACAGCATTCGCGATGAGTACATCACCGAAGGCGAGGCCGAGATGCCGGAACTGATGGATACGCCCGAAGCGTAGGACCGTTCTGCTGATACCGTCCGCCGCGAAGGGCGGCTGAGGGTAGGGCGTGCAACAGTGTTTGACGCCGCACCGGGGGCGAAAACACCCCCCCTGGCACACCCGTGCACCCCCGACGGGGAT
>CAZVEV010000229.1:7317-9921 GCA_964625865.1 uncultured Planctomycetaceae bacterium
CCCCCCCCAACCCCCCCCCCCGCCCCAAAATGTTCTGCACGCCCTACGGGTATTGTCCGCTGCGAAGGGCGGCCGATGCGGTCAGGGCGAACGTGCGGTCGTCCACGCCCAGGACCAGACGCACCGTGACGCTGACCGGGGTGTCCCCGTCGTCCTCACGCAGAACGCTGAAGGTCTGCACGGACGTGTTGTCACTTCCGCCGCCGAGCAGATCCTGCTGGGTGTCCGAGCCCTGGATCGTCACGGTGTGGACGAGCTTCCCGCCGGTCAGTTCATACTGGATCCGCGTCGGGTCGGACGGATCGTCCGACGACTCAGGCGTGATGTCGAGGTACGACCCGGTGGAGTCCAGGTCCGCGCTGGTTCGGATCTCGCGCATCATACGGCTGAGGATCATCCGCCCCAGTTGCGTGGCCGAGGCGATCTTCTCGTTCTCATTGTAGCTTCCGAGCGAACCTTTGAAGGCGGCGCCGACGCTGGCGATCAGCATGGCGAGGATCGTCAGCGCCATCAGCATCTCCGCCAACGTGAAGGCGCGCCTGGAGGATTGGACAGTCATTGGCGTACTCCTCGATGCAGGATCCCCATCAGTACTCGACATAGCTTGAAGGCACAACGCTTAGCACCGACGCACCGCTGCCGCCCCCGAATCCCGCCGGGTCCTCCTCGACGTCCGAGTGATCGAAGTAGAAGTTCGAGTTGCCCGTCATGGTCATCGTGGTCTGGCCGTAGTTGATGATCGACCCGTGAACCGTCCCCCCGCAGTTGCCGTAGAACGAGAACTTGTCGGCGGCCATGCAGCCGACGACCGTCCCGAAGTTCCCGTGGAAGTCGATCCCGAACCCCGGGGCCAGCAGCATGGACCCGGGCAGGTCCTTCAGCCCGGCGTATTCCGGGTCGTCGGGCAGGGACCCGACCCCTTGAAGCGTCGTGTTGCCCCGGAACTTGATCTTGTTGCTGTTGTACGCCTCGTCGCCGGCGTCCTCGGTGACGATGACGCCCTTGATCGTCGTGTTTCCGGTGAATGTCACGATGTTGGGCGTCTCGACGTAGATCACGCCCTTGATCGTGTAGTTGCCGCTGAAGCGCGGGTTCGCGCCGGCGACGATCCGGATGTTGCTCAGCGTGTAGTTCCCGCTCCTGTTCCCGGCGATGATGTCCGTGGCGTACGGTTCGAAGGGGCTCCCGTCCACCTCGGGGATCTCGATCGGATCAACGCCGACGTGAACGTGATCGGGCAGGTCGGGGTTGTTCCATTTGCACCCGGCGATCTTGCTGTTGCCCGACAGGTTGTACGTCGCGTCGGGGTTGCTCGCGTAGACGTCGCCCTCGATCTGCGAGTTGCCCGTCAGCTTGAACACCAGGTTCTCGTCGGTTGCGCTGTAGACTTCGGCTTCCGAGGGATCGTTGACCCCGCGGATCTTCGCATTGCCGTTAATCTGGATCGGCCCGTTGGTGATGATGCCCTGCCCGAACGACGCGCCTCCGCCGCCGCCCTGGATCTCCATGCGCAGACCGACAGATCGCCTCGCCTGCCCCGACAGGCCCGTGACCGTCAGGCCTACGATCGAGTCTTCCACAAACGCGACGGTCGCCGAGAACGATCCGGAGGCGCCGGTGAAGGACACCGGCGGGACGACTACCGTCTGACCGTCGCAGGTGATGGAGCCGGCCGGCAGCTTGCCCGCCCCTTCCAGCGACGGGCGCAGCAGGTCGGCGACGGACTCGAGGATCGCCGCCTCGTCGCCGCCGGAGACCGTTTCGTCCTCGAGCAGATAGCAGAAGTACGCCAGTCCGCCCTCGGCGGACATGCGGGCATTGAGGAGCTTGGCCTCGTTGTCCGCCATCTTGAGGTTCAGGTCCGTTGCGTTCGTGAACGCCGCCGCCAGCGCCGTGCACATCACCAGCAGCAGCAGCGCCAGGATGTACACCACACCCGATTCGCGGACCATCCGACGTCTTGCGCACATATGCATCATTCACTCCTCCTCGCCACCAGCCAGCTTGTCGTCAACTTCTCTTGTCCGTTCCACGCGATGGTCATCTGGACGTTGATTACGTCGCTCGCGCCGTCGGCGACGATGGTCGCCAGGTCGTCCGGGTCGCGCCACGTCATTGTGATGCTCTGGGACCATCCGGTCATATCGGTGATGGCTGACCCCTGGCCGTCCCGCGGGGGACTGTACGTCACGCCCATCAGGTCGTCCAGGTCATCGACGTAGACCTGCGGGTCCGACCCGTCCGATCCCGGCGGGTTGCCCTGGTCTCCCGGGTCCGGGTCGCTGAAGGGCAGCTTGATGGTCCACTCCCGCAGTTCCTGGGCCAGGAACGCCGCCCGGGTCATGCCGCGTCCCTCGCCGTTGACCCGCGTGCCGGAGGCCACCGCGGTCATCAGGGCCGAGACGCCGATGCCGATCGTCACGATCGCGATCATCACCTCCAGCAGGCTAAAGCCCCCAGACGTTCGGTTTCGGCCTGTGCGGTTCACGGTCTGTACTCCCTCGCTCGGGTCCGGCCGGCTAGTGCTGCTTGGCCAGGCTCGACATCTTGAACACCGGCAGGATGATACTCATCGCAATAAAGCCGACCACCACGCCCATCGCC
>CAZVEV010000230.1:0-9913 GCA_964625865.1 uncultured Planctomycetaceae bacterium
GGCAGAAGTGGCGAGGTCATCTGAATGTCGGAGGCTTCGCCTGAACGGTTACCCCTGAAAAAAGGCACGAAGCCCCGCCCAGTACTTCGGGCGAGGCCCCGGCCTGCTTCAGGTCCAAAGGCGAAGGGCCGTCAACACAGCACTGATGGTACGTCCAGCCCTTGCTCGTCTTCCAGCCCGACGGGCCGAAGCGATATTCCCATGGGTGACCGGTCTCCGGTCGCTTGCGGATGCTGTTCGACACCGGCCCACTCCATGCCGGGCCGCTGGCTCCGAAACGGACTGTCCCTTCGTTCGGGGCCGGGCTTCCGCAAGTACTTCATCGGACGCACCAAGAACATTATTCCCCCCTCGCGAACCGCGCACAATTGGGGTTTTCCCTAAGATGGACAAGTTTTCCGTTTTGCCCGTGAGTGCGACCAACGGCCCCAATCCAGGTCCCGCGACGCGACGTGCCTCCATCGAGTCGATCAGTCCTTCCCGACGGCGATGACCATGCGGACCAGGTGGGCCAGACTTTCAGCACGCATCTTGGTCATCACCCGCGATCGATGAATCTCCACCGTCTTCATGCTGACCCCCAGCTTGGCGGCGATTTGCTTGTTGAGCAGTCCGTCGACGACCAGGCCCATCACCTCGTTCTCGCGGGGGGTCAACTCCTCGATCCGGCGGCGGATCTTCCGGAGTTCGGCCTTGTCCGCGGCACGCTGGGACTCCAGCGACAGCGCCGTGCGAATACGGTTGATCAGGACCGTGTCATCGAAGGGCTTCTCGATGAAGTCGAAGGCGCCCCCCTGCATGGCGCGAACGGCCATCGGTACGTTCGCATAGGCCGTCACGATGATCACCGGCAGTGTGATCTGATGCTGCTGGAGCTGCTCCTGGAGTTCCAGCCCGCTCATGCCGGGCATGCGGACGTCCAGCAGGAGGCAGCCGCGCATGGTGGGATCGCAGGCGTCGAGAAACGCCTGGGCCGAGTCGAACGTTCTGGCCTCGTATCCGGCGGCCCGGATGAGGAACTCCAACCCGTCGCGCATGGCCTGATCGTCGTCGACGACGAAGACGGTCGCGTCACGGTCGGCGGGTCTCTTAGTCCGTTGTGTCGTGTTCATCGCCGTCTTCCTCGGCTATCGGCAGGGTAAACTGGAGAACCAGGCCCTGCTCCTGATCCTGGTTGCGAGTGGCCCAGAGCTTTCCGCCATGGGCTTCCACGATCGATCGCGTGATCGAAAGCCCCATGCCCAGGCCGGAATCCTTGGTCGTATAGAACGCGTCGAAGATCCTCGACAGCGTGTCGTCGGTACATTCGGGCCCCGTATCCGAGACGGCCACCAGGATCCGGTTCTTGTCGTCGATCCGTGCCCGGACGCCCAGGCGTCGCTGGTCGGGGGGAACGTCGGCCATCGCTTCTATCGCGTTGCGCATGAGATTCAGAACGACCTGCTGAACCTGGATGCCGTCAGCAAGGGCGGGGGGCAGGTCGGGAGGGATGTCGAGTTTGAACTCGATCTGCTCCTGGCGGATGTCCATGGCCACCAGGTCGACGACCTCGGTGATCAGTTGCCGCACGTCGTTCGGCGCCCGTTGGGGCTGGCCGGTGGCGACGAACGTTCGCAGGCGGTGGATAATCCGCCCGGCGCGCCGGGCCTGGTCGCCGATCTCGCCCAACGCATGGCGCAACTGGTCGGGATCCGGCGCCCCGGAGTCCATCAGGCGAATGGACCCTCCGGAGTAGCTTGCGATGGCGCCGAGAGGCTGGTTGAGTTCGTGGGCCAGCCCGGCCGCCATCTCGCCCAGCGTCGTCACGCGCGCCACGTGGGCGAGTTCTCCCAGTCGCTGTCTGGCCTGGCGTTCGGCTTCCTGGCGGTCCTGCATTTCCTTCTGGAGCTGGGTGTTGGCCAGTTCGAGGTCGCGGGTTCGTTCGCTGACGCGCTGGGCCAACTCGTCGCGCGTCTTGCGGAGCGATTCGGTGGTCCGGGCCCGCCGGGCGATATGCGTGTTCAGCAGCCACATGCCCCACGCCATCCCGAGAACAAGCCCCGCGCACAACAGCGTCAGCAGGGTCAGCCCGACGCCCCAGAACCCCGCGCCGTATCGCGCCAGCCGCAGCGAGATGCCATGCCCCGGCGGATCCAGCGGGGCCACCGCTGTCAGGCGGTCGTCCACGCGTGCGACGGTGTGCAGGTGGACGATCGTTCTCCCGCGTGCGTCGACCAGGCCGGCCTGGTGTTGCTGGATCACCTCGCGATGGAGCATCTGTCGCAGGATGTGCTCGCAGGAATAGGCGCCCACCAGCGTGCCGAGAAACTCGTTGTCCTTGAACACGGGCATGCAGGCGACGACCACGGGCTCGCCCCGGACCGTAACGCACGCAGCGCCGTAGACCACCTGCCGGGACTGTCGGGCCTGCTGACAAGCCTTGCGGACCTCGGGAATGGTCAGTTGGCCCGATTCAGCCGGTGTTCCAGGTTCTCGCGGGGCCTGCCACCGCACAACGGCGTCGCTGTCGACGTACATCACACTTACCAGGGCGGGGTGATCGGCAGCATACTGCGAGACACGATCACCGAACTGCTCGCGCGAGAGCCCCCCGGCGGCGATCTCTTTGCTTAGCCCATTGATGTAGTCGCGTCCGGCATTGAAGTGGCGGCGGATGCTCTCGCGCCCGGCGTCGGCGCTGCGGAGCAGGTCGGTGCGTTCGGTTTCAAGTGCGTGGTCGTGAACGAGCCAGAGCACGCCTCCGCCGGCGGTGATGAAGAGTGCGGCCAGCATCGCCGGGCCGACCCATCCGACGCGGACAAACCATCCCAACGGTACCGTCTGTGTGGGATCGCCTGCGTTACGCGTCACGTGAACTCCTCGTCAGGGCAACACGTCAAGCAACAGATAATACTCGTACAATTGCCTGGCGTTCGGCGTGTTCCGTCCGACCTTGCGACCGATGTTGATATCAGCCGCGTCGGCCCACAGAACCGAGCCGTCCCCGAACAACCGATTGCATCCGTCGGACTGGTGCGGGGCACGGATAGGCGTTTGGAACCGTCCACCGCCTGGCCAGCCGTCTATACCGACAAAATCAGAGTAGATGACCTTGTTACCATAGTTTAGCAGAGTCCACCGGGGAAGGCTCCACTTGTTGTGCTCACGCGATCGGGCGGCGAAGGAGGAATTCAGTCCCGCATTGACCTCATCCAGTTTGACCCCGGCCATGCTGAAACTGAACCGGCCCCTGCCGCCCCCGCCCCCGTTGTCCTTGTCTTTCTTCCAGTTCCACTTGTTGGCCGACGAGTTGTAAGCGATGCTCGGCGAGGTTTCTTCGGTCTGCGTGGGGCAGTAGAACAGTTCCGGACTGGACACGTAGTCTGCGAGCAGTCCGAGGTTCACCGGTTGGTTGGCCTCGTCCGTCATCCAGAACGTGTCAAACGTGACCGTACCGCCTCCGTGATGGGTCGGCAGGGCGCGGTAGTGATCCACTGCATAGGATCCCGTTGCCACGCCGACGTTGTGCAGATTGGCCGCACACGTTGTCCGGTGGCCATACTGCACGACGGAAAAGAGCACCGGCACGACAAGTGCGGCCAGTAGGGCAAGGATGACCGTGACGACAAGGACCTCCATGAGTGTAAACGCCGCCCGTCGCCGCGAGCGTAACTCTACACGTCCCCTACGTCCGTCCAAGACGGGCGCAGTCATCCTATGCCGACATAACATATGCATTGCTATGTTATTATCCCCGATGGACGCCCCGTCGTATATTGGGGTTTTCCCTAGATGCGCGATATGCATCCCCGCAGTCGGCCCCGCCACCCCCGACTGGTCCCGCCACGGCGGTCAGTCCTGAACGATCTCGCCGATGATCAGGATGCCTCCGACACGCATGCACGTGCCGTCGTATCGCTTGGGATCAAAGCCCTTGTTGCGCTTGACGCGGTTGGTCACGGGCGAGCGGTCCGGCTGGTCGGGATGGATCTCGACCTGGACGGTGTGCACCTTCGTTGCGTCAAGGCCGCTTGCGATCGGCAGCGTGGCGATGCGGTGATACGTGCAGTAGTGGTCGAATCGCTTGACCGGGCGCTCGCGCCGCACGCCGTCGACGGTGATGATCGCCTGCCCGCCGTCGGGGCCGAGAAGGTCGTACAGGCCCACGCGCGAGCCGCGGAAGCGGAAGGAGATTCTCTGGCCCGGCCTGGTGGCCTCCCACATCGTGGGCATGAACCGCGCGAACCGTCGCCCCAGTCCGGTGGTCTTCGACATCTTCTTCCATCCGTCGGTGAGCATCGCCGGCGTCAGCGGGACGATCTTGGCCGCTTCCCAGTTATCGCGGACAAAGGGCGGTTTGATCGCGTGGGGCCCCGGCTTGCCCTGCGTCGCCATGGCGGTGATGGCCCTCGCGATCACGTCGGTGTAGACGGCGTGGCCCTCGGGGCGGGGGTGACAGTCGTCGTTGGCGAACAGGATCTTGCCTTTCGGGGCGGCAAGCCGCTTGCCGGTGGCCGGGTCGACGGCGGGCTTGTACGCGAGCTTTCCCGCCTCGTGAAGCTCGACGATCCGCATTCCCACGTTGATCGACGGGATGCCGTAGTGGTCGGCCAACTGCTCCATCGCCGACGCCGACCGCGGGCACAGGCCCTTGACGTAGTCGCCAGCCATCGCTCGCGTGTGGATCGTGTAGACGTAGCAGATGTCGATAGTGGGACCCTGCGTCCAGATCTGCCGCACGATGCCTTCCATCGCACGCCAGATGTCGAGTGGGCTCTTTCCGCCGTCGTTGACGGCAAACTCGACGAAGACCAGGTCCGGCCGGTGGCGCAGCACGTCCTGCTGCAGGCGAAAGACGCCCAGTTGCGAGGGCGTGCCCCCAATCGCGGCGTTGATCTCGCGGACGGTGGCCTTGGGGTAGGTCTTGCGGAACCACGCCAGCGTCATCGGGCGCCAGCCGGTCTGGGCGGTGATGCTCCCGCCGAGGTACGCGACGGCCACCTCCTTGCCAGCCGCCAGCTTGGCCAGCACGTTCGGCATGCCTCCACGCGGACACGACAGGCGGGCCTTGACCTGGCGGTACACCGGACCGCCGTCTTCGGCGCCCGCTGCCGCCCCGAACGTCATCCCCGCCAGGAGCACCGCCGCCCCCAACCGTCCGCTTCGCATCGTTGCATCCATATCGATCAACCCCTTCCGTCAGATCGTTCGCTCCGTCCGTCTTACGCAAGCTCGATCCCGTGCTTGTCGCAAAGGATGTCGAATGTGCGTTGTCGCTCATCGCTGACTTGCTCGGGCGTCCAGTTGTGGGCGGTGGCGAGGAGGGTCAGCAACTCGTCCAGCAGCCCGCGGTCCTTTGCCAGGTCGCCCAGCAGGGCGATGGCGGTGCGGCGAAGCAGCAGGTCGTCCAGGTGCAGCACGCGCTCGTTGGCGATGATGAACTCGATCTCGCGCACGGTGTACGACTCGTGGTGCTGCAGCAACCGGTCGGGCTCGGCCGTGCAGAAGGCCGCCACCTGCTCTCCGCGCGTCCCGTAGCGGAACAGCAGCGTATCGAGACGGTCGGTCTCCAGGCCGGTCGCGTCGGCCTGTGCGGCCAGCCACGCCTGGCGGGCCTCGTCGGTTCGCGGGAAGCCCTTGCCCCCGCCGATGGGCAGCGACTCGGTGTTGACCTTGCGAGCCATGCCGAACCTCTCGAGCAGCTTGTCCATCGTCTGCTCGCCAAACGCGCGGAAGGGCGTCCACTTGCCGCCGACCATCGAGTAGACGGGGAAGTCGGTCTCGGCGGCCGGCTCGGCGACGTGACAGTAGTGCGAGCGACTCATCTGCCCCGTCGTCGCCGCGTCGAACGCTCGCAGCGGGCGCACGCCGGAGAACGTGCTGAGGATCTGCGACCGGTCGACCTTCACGTCGGGCAGGCAGTGCGAGATCGCCCCGATCATGTAGTCGATCTCGTCATCGTCGCAGCGGGCGGTGTCGGGGTCGTCGCAGCGGATGTCGGTCGAGCCGATCAACGCCTTGCCAAGCCACGGCAGGGCGACCACGGCGCGCCCGTCGGGCGTCTCGTAGAACAGCATCTCGCCGTCGAGGGCCGCCAGCAACTCGTCGTTATCGAGCACGAGGTGCCCGCCCTTGGTCCCCGCGATGAGCTTGCCCGGACGATCCATGCGCTCGTTGACCGAGTCGATCCATGCCCCGGCTGCGTTGACCACGACCTTGGGCCTGACCTGGAACTCCTCGCCGGAGATATCGTCGCGCAACGTTACCGCGTCGCCCGCGGCGCCCTGCAGCGAGACGTAGTTCAGCGCGTGGGCGTTCTCGCAGGCGATCTCGCCCTCTTCGACGACCTCCATGCACAGTCGCTCGGGATAGCTGATCCACCCGTCGTAGTAGCGGGCCGTCATGACCGTCGACGCGTGCAGGCCCGGGCGCCGCTTGAACGATTCGGCCCGCGAAAAGAACTCGTGCGTGGGCATCTGGCGGTTGTGGGCGCCGAACTTGTCGTACATCGACAGGCCGATCTTGACCATCCACGCCCCGCGGTAGGGGGGGCGCTTGCCGGCGGGCAGGTGGAGGGCCTTGGCGATCACGCCCCAGAAGCCTGACGTCCGCGACCGTAGCGTGATGGTGGTCGGCAGGGGGAAGATGCAGTGCGGACAGGTGATCAGCAGATCGTTGCGTTCGTGGACGCCTTCCTTGACGAGGGCCTTCTCGCCGAACTCGAGGTAGCGCAGCCCGGCGTGGATCATTCGCGAGGGCCCCGCCGTCGTCCCGCACCCGAAGTCGCCCCGGTCGACGATCAGCGAGTCGATCCCATGCAGGCCCAACTCCCGAAAGACCGCCGCCCCGTTGATGCCCGCGCCTACCACCAGCACGGAGACCTCGCCCGCCTCGCGCAGACGCCCGATCACCTCGTTACGCTTCGTCAGTAGATCGCTGATGGTCAGCTCCTTTCGATAGCGCGGTCATTCCTCGCCGGTGATTTCGCGGATGAAGATGTTGCGCCAGCGGATCTCGCCGCCGTGGGTCTGGAGTTGGATGGGGCCCTTGGCCTGGAGGGGTTTGGACCGGTCCCAGAAGTTCTCCATCGTCACGCCGTCGACTATTCTTTCGCCGTTCAGGTGCACGGTGACCTTGTCGCCGACGATCTTGATCTTCATGCGGTTCCACAGTCCGAAGGGCTTGTCGGCCAGCACGGCCGGGAAGCGGGGGTTCTTCTTGTTGTTCCACAGCCCGCCCGAGCCCTTGTCGGCGCCGAGTTTCCACTTCTTGCCCGCCTGTGTGAAGTCCCAGATCTGCACCTGCGGGTTGGCGCGCAGGTAGATGCCGCTGTCGGCCTTGGCGACGGTCTTGTAGTCGATGAGCATCTCGAAGTCGCCGTACTCCTTCTTCGTCGTCAGGTAAACGCCGTGCCCGCCGTTGACGATCTGGCCGTCAGCGACCTTCCAGTTGTCCGCGACGGACTGGTCCCACTTGGCCTGGGCGGCGGCCTGGGCGGCGGCGGACATGGCGGCTTCCTTGACCGGGCTCAGGTGGGGCCTGCCGCGCCAGCCGGTCAGGTCCTTGCCGTTAAACAACGCCGTGAAGCCCGCCGGCGGTACGTTGTGCGTGCCGGTGTTGTAGGTGTCCAGGGGCTTGACGGCGATGTTCTTGAAGTGGATCTCGGCGCCGTGGCCGGCCCAGCCGATGTGTCCGGCCGGGCGGAGGCTCTTGGAGCAGTAGCCCCTGGTCGGGATCTTCAGCTTGGACAGATCGGCGTCGGTGATGATCGTGTTGTTGAGGATGACCGTGATCTTCGTGCCGTCAGCGATGACCTCCTGGTGGTTCCACTGGCCCACCGGCTTCAGCGCGCCGCGCTTGGCGGGCACGAGGCCGTAGATCGACCCGTGATATTGGTAGGGCTTGAGCTTGGCGTACTTCGGAGCGGTGTTGTCGAGGATCTGCAGTTCCATGCACTCGGCGGCGGGGTTGCCCCGCGGCGGGACGCGGATGCCCAGGCCGTTGTTGGCCCCGGGGGTCAGCTTGAAGTCGAACTTCAGGTGGAAGTCCGCGAACCGCCACCGCGTGTAGAGGTTGCCCCCACCCTTGCGCTGACAGACCATGACGCCGTCGATGACGGGATACCCCTTGTTCGCGCCGACCCAGTTGGACGTGTCCTTGCCGTTAAAGATCGACGAGAAGCCGTCGGCGTCGGGTTCGGCCAGCGGGCCCAGCGGGGCCGTCGGCGGCGTGGCGGGCTTGGCCGCGTGGATCGGGGCGACGGCCAGCGTGCAGGCCAGGGCGATCAGCATCAGTGTTCGTGTGCGTGCGGTCATGATGTTCTCCATGGGTAACGTAGTGACGCAGGACATTCCGTAGCCATGGTACGGATGTGGGCGGCCGGTTCAAGAGGTGACCCGAGAACGTCGGTACGACTCGAATACTCCCTTCCTTGTGTCACCCGACAGACGACAGAAAGAAAGCCCCCCGACGCCGTCGGGGGGCTTTTCATGCGTCTCGTGGGTGGTCCCGGTCTGCCGGTCCCTTGCACCGGATGAACCATCCAACCACGTCGATGAAACCTTTCTCGCGGTCCGGCGTATATCTCTGTGGGTTAAAGGCAATAGGACGTGTCGATGCGCGTTTGACCTTGTGATGAGTAGCCCCGCAATGTGATAGGGCGAGGAAATGGCTAATGAGACGGCTGACAATCTGGCTTGCAGCGGCAGCGGCCTGCGTGGCGCCTGCGATGGCGCAAGCGGGCGGGGCCGCCCGAACGGCGGCGCGGCCGACCCATCGCGTAGGCTTTCATGTCTTCGACAAGTGGAGTTACCCTCTCGACGATGGCTCCGCCAAGCCCTTGGTGACGGCCGTCTGGTACCCGGCGTCTCGGACGCGTAAGCTGCCGAGCCACACGTATGCCACGGGAATCACGGGGCTGGCGACGCGGGGGGCACTGCCCATGCCCGGGGACAAGAACCGCCCCCTGATCGTGTTTACCCACGCTTACGGCGGAAGCGGCATCAGCGCGGTGTACCTGATGGAGCACCTGGCCAGTCACGGGTATGTTGTGGCGGCGCCCGATCACAACGACGCGGCGTCGTGGCTGCGGATTACCGCCCGCCCCGAGGGGGAACCCCCCGCCTCGGCCAAGACCATCCTCAGGGGGCGCAGCTCGATTGTGCGTCGGGGCATCGAACTGGATCGAGAAAAGTACGCCTACCGGATCAGCGAGATCAAGACGGTCATCGACAAGATGCTCGCCGAGAACAAGGATACCGAGTCCGTGCTGGCCGGCATGATCGATCCCGAACGGATCGGCCTGTTCGCTCACGGGCTGGGCGGATTTGCCGCCATGTCGATGATGGGCATGTCCGAGGACCACACGGAGAAGCGCATCAAGGCCGCCGTGCTGTTCTCGCCCACGATCTCCATGTGGGAACCCGAGCAACTGTACGACCTGACCGCGCCGGTGATGTGCATGTACGGCGAGAAGGAAGCCGACCTCCGCAATGACCTGCCCGCCCCGGCGGCCGTCGCGTACGAGGCGTTTCTGGGCCCGAAGTGGTCGGTGGAACTGAAGCGCGGGCACGGGATGGCGGTCTGCAACACCGCGACGGTTCGCGCCGCGGGCCTGCCCAGCCAGGTCCGCACCTTCTACGCGCTGCACAAGATGATCGGCAACTACTCCGAAGCGATGTTCGCCCTGAACGTTCGCGGCCAGAAGTTCGCTGCCGAGCGTCTCTCACCCGCGCAGGCCAAGAAGGACGCCGCGTGGGTCAAAGGCGTCAAGAGCCAGACCGTCCGCCAGCCCAGGCCCGAACCCGTCGAAGAGGACGAGAAGAAGTAGGGCGCGGGACTTGCTTGAGGGTGTCCGATAATTCGACGGTACGGTGGGAATGATGATCCCAGCATCGAGCAGGTGGCGGGTGAGTCCGTGCAGGCCCGAAGGGCC
>CAZVEV010000231.1:0-9897 GCA_964625865.1 uncultured Planctomycetaceae bacterium
GCTCGTGACGCGGCGCTGGCGGCGTGGGACAAGGCCAACGCCGAGAAGGTCCAGGCCGCCGAAGCGGCCTCCAAGGCCGCCCGCGCCAAGAAGGACGACGATGCGAGGAAGAAGGCCTCCGGCGAGATGCGGGCGCTGAAGACGGCGCGGGAAGAGTCGGGCGCCAAGGCCGAGGAAGCCATCTTCGCTTCCCTGACGGACAAGCAGAAGGCCGCCTGGGCGGCGTACGAACTGTACCAGTCTACCGTCGGGCGGTTCCGCCGGATCGAGTTGACCGAAGACCAGCAGGCCAAGATCAAGCTCGCCTGCGGCGCGGCGGCCAAGGAATTGGACGAGATCGATGACAGCTCGGGCAAGCCCGGGAAGATCGAGAAGGCGATTGTCGCCAAACTCCGCTGGGCGATCGAGGTGCTCGTGCTGACCCCCGACCAGCGTGAAGCGATGACCCGGAAACCCGCCGGGCGCCAGAAACAACCTGCGGATTCGCAATAGTCACTGCACTGGTAGGCACAAAAGCCCACGGGCTCCGCCCGTGGGGTATCCGTCCGGTCGCACCTTCAAGGGCCGCAGGGCGTGCAACTGGTGTGCACATGAAACGGACTGCGCGTTCGTTCCGCGTGCAAACCAGTTGCACGCCCTACTGATGCTGCACCCGGACCGTCAACTGCACCACGGGCGTGTGCGGTTCTTCAGGCCGGACAGGACCTTCCGCGCGATGGCGGCGTCTTCGGCGATCTCGAAATCGAACATGCCGGCCAGCACGTGGTCGGCACCGTTGGCGAAGGCGTACTGGAACGCGCTGGCCGGTGGGATGGCGCCGGCGGCCATCACCTTGAACGCCAGCCACGGCTTGGTCACCTTCTGCATCACCTCGGCCACTTCCTTCGGATCGCTGCACCAGTAGCCCGGAATCTCGCGATGCGGTCCGCGCAATTCGTCGGCCTTCGGAGCGGTGGGATACTTGTGGTGGTGGAACGTCTTGATGTAGAAGTCGGCGGGGACCTTCGCCTTCTCACAGGCCTTGATGACGTTCAGGTCGTGGGCCCCCACGCCCGAGGGGATGCCGTGATCTTTGACGATCTCGACGGCCTTGGCGATCAGGTCCGGCTTGTTGATCATCCTGTCGGCCCGCACGCCCCAGAGGTAGATCGCGTCGGTCCCGTCATCAACGAGCTTCTGGACCTGCGCGGCGTAGGCCTTCATGTCGTTGGTGATCGGGGCGGTCGGACAGATGATCCACTTGATCTTCCCGCCGCGTTTGCGGTGGGCTTTGAGGGTGTTCAGCGCCCGGGGGACGGTGTGGATGACCAGCGTGTCGACGCCGTGGTCCTCGGCGGCGGCCATCGTCTCCATGATCTTGGCGTCGGTGTTGTAGTGGGCGGTGAGATTGTAGACGTACTTCAGGTCGCGGCTGTGCGTGTAGTGGGTCAGCAGGTTCCCGCCCAGGAGCATGCGGCTGACCTTCAGCCCCGCGATGGTGCCCTGCGGCATCGTGCCCTTTGGCGCCGCGGTGTGTTTCGCCGCCCCAGCCGCGGGTTCAGACGTGCCGGCGCACGCGGCCTCGTAGCTGCCCTCGAGCGCCATCGCCCCGGCCGACGCGGCCAGTGACCCCTTCATGAACGCGCGACGATTCATATCCGATGACATATGCAGGTTCCTTTCCGCAACAGACTGTGGCGGTCGTGATCGATTCGCTCATTATAGTGGTTCGAACGTCCGGAGGGGAGAATATCTTTGCACGGGGCGACGGGCGACTATAATGACCCCCTGCCCCATGGGCTAGGAAGCGAAGGACCAATGTCGATTAACATTCTGTGCGTTGGGGACGTTGTCGGGCGGGCCGGGCGGGGCGTGCTGGCCGATCACCTGCCCGACCTGATCCGCGACCGGGCGATCGACCTGGTGATCTGCAACGCCGAAAACGCCGCCGGGGGCAGCGGCCTGACGCCCCAGATCTTCAAGAAGCTCCTGAACTACGGCGTCGACGCGGTGACCCTGGGCGACCACGTCTACCGCAAGCGAGAGATCGTCTCCGTGCTCGAGACGTCGCATCAGATCGTCCGCCCCGCAAACCTGCAGCGTCAGGCGGCCGGCAAGCGCTGGACGGTCGTCGAGACCAAGAACGGTTCGCACCAGGTGGGCGTCGCCTGCGTACTCGGGCAGTTGTACATGAACGCCGGATCCACTCCCGCCTGGGGCGTGATAGACCAGGTGCTCGCCGAGATGCCCCAGGAAGTTCGCGTCCGCGTGGTGGACATGCACGCCGAGGCCACCAGCGAGAAGATCGCGATGGGGTGGCACCTCAACGGCCGGGCCAGCGTGGTCTTCGGCACGCACACGCACGTGGCGACCGCCGACGCGAGGGTCCTGGACAAGGGGACGGCGTTTGTATCCGACGTGGGGATGACCGGCCCGCACGACGGCGTACTCGGCCGTCGCAAGGACCGCGTGCTGACGGCGCTCACTACGGGCATGCCGGCGGCGTTTACCGTCGCGTCGGGCGATCCGCGACTGTGCGCCATCCTCGCGACGGTGGATCCGCTGACCGGGCGGGCCGAGGCCATCGAGCGCATCGAGATCTGCGGGCGCGTGCAGGAGGGCGGACCGTACGACCAGGATGACGGACGCGCCCAGAAAGGGCGCCGCGGATAGTACGGTCGGCGCCCTTGAGGTCCCCTCCCAGGCAAACCAGCGCCCACAGGTTCCATCCTGTGGCGTCTGATGAGCAACGTCTTCTCTGTCGACACCCCACGGGACGGAACCCGTGGGCGTTTGCCTGATTCGTCACGCCGGTTGCTCCGCGCCCTGTCGCACAAGGTAGGGCGTGCAACTCGTTGCACGCGGAACGAACACGCAGTCCCCCGCGTGCAACCAGTTGCACGCCCTACGATTCAACGTCTCAGCAGGCCGTGCTTGCGCATCTTCTTGAACAGCGTTGTGCGGTTGATGCCCAGTTGCGCCGCCGTGCGGTTGCGGCTTTGGTTGTTGGCTTGCAGGGCCGCGCCGATCAGGCGCTTCTCCGCGATGGCCAGCGCGTCGCCCAGCGTGGCCCCGGGCGGATAGGCGCTGCCGGACGGCTCGGTGCGCCCCTGCCCGTCCAGCACGGCGGGGGGAAGGTCGTCGGTCTCGATTCGCCCCGAACGACAGAGCACGACGGCCCGCTCGACGCAGTTCTCCAGTTCGCGCACGTTGCCCGGCCAGTCGTATCGCTGCATCGCCGCCATCGCCCCCTGCGTGAAGCCCTCGACGGGGCGGGGGGAGGCGGCAAGGTACTTGGTCAGGAAGTACTCCGCCAACAGCGGGATGTCGCCCAGGCGTTCGCGCAGGGGCGGCAGGTCGATATTCACGACGTTGATGCGGTAGTACAGGTCGCTGCGGAAGCGTCCGGCCTGCACTTCGGTCCACAGGTCGTGGTTGGTCGCCAGGATCACCCGGACGTTGGCCTCGCAGGTCTCGTTGGAGCCCAGCGGCTCGAAGCAGCGTTCCTGGAGCACGCGGAGGAGCTTGACCTGGAGGTGCGGCGATGCCGACGAGATCTCGTCCAGAAAGATGGTCCCGCCGTCGGCGGCGGCGAACTTGCCCGGCTTGTCCATCACCGCGTGGGTGAACGCGCCCTTGACGTATCCGAACAGTTCGCTTTCCAGCAGCGTGTCCGGCAGGGCGCCGCAGGAGACCTCCACGAACGGCCCGTCGTGTCGCGGGCTCTGGGCGTGGATCGCGCGGGCGATCAGGCTCTTGCCCGTGCCCGACTCGCCCGTGACCAGCACGGTGGACGTGCTGTCAGCCGCCGCGTCGACCAGGTCGAGGATCCTGCCCATTCGCACGTCGGTGGTGATGACGTTCGACGTGCCGCTCCGCGCCGCCAGGGCCTGGCGCAGCGAACGGTTCTCGGCCAGCAGGTCCTGGCGGGCCAGCGCACGCCTCACGGCCATCCGAACGTCGTCGTCGATGATCGGCTTGGTCAGGTAGTCGTAGGCCCCCTGCTTGATCGCCTCGACCGCCGCCTCGATCGTCCCGTAGCCGGTCATGAGGATCACCTGGACGTCCTCGTGATGGCCGCGGACGTATCGCAGGAGTTCGAACCCGTCGCAGGTGGGCATCGAGACGTCGGTGATCACCAGATTGACTCGCCCCGCAGTAAGGACAGCCGTCGCCCCCGGAACGTCCGAGGCGGTCGATATCTCGTACCCGTCGGCGGCAAGCAGCTTGCCCAGCGAGTCCAGCACGATCGGGTCGTCGTCGACCAGCAGGATTCTCGCCTTTGCCTCGTCAGCCATGTCGACCTTTCTCCGGTGGCACAGTCTTTCCAGGCTGTGCTGAACAGCCAGGAATGCCTGTTGCACCTTCTACTCCTTATCGGAATTCTACGCCCACATGTTTCGTTTCGTCAACATGTGGCACGGGCGTCCCGCCCGTGATCTGCTCGAGCCGGGTGGCACCTTCAAGCGGAGCCCGGAGGGCGGAGCTTGTGGGTGCAGACGCAGACATCCGCTTCGATACGAGAGCACGTCTCGTCACATGAAGCACCCGCAAGCTCTGCTACGCCACGCTTGAAGGGGCCACCCAACCCTTCACGGGCGAGACGCCCATGCCACACGTCACACGTCGCGAGGGTCGGTTACGTAGCCGGTCAGGGCGCTGGCGGCGGCGGTCTGCGGGCTGGCCAGGAAGACGCCGGCATCCTTGTGGCCCATGCGGCCGGGGAAGTTGCGGTTCGTGGTGGCGATGACGTTAATCGGCTCGTTTGCGCGGCCGAACGTGTCCTGCGGCCCGCCGAGGCACGCGGCGCAACTGGCCGGGCCTATCGTGCAGCCGGCGTCGGTGAAGACCTGCCGCAAGGACTTGTCGCCTACCGTGCAGCGGTCGAGGTCCCTGTCTACTTCGACGGTCGCCGGAACGATGAAAGTCTCTATCGCAACGGGCTTTGACGCGCGGGCGATGACCTCGGCGGCGGCCAGGAAGTCCGTCGTCTTGCCCCCCGTGCACGACCCGATGTAGGACCGGTCGAGCTTCACGTCGCTGATCGCCCTTGCCGCAGCCCGGTTGTCCGGCGAGTGAGGCTGGGCGACGGTCGGCTCGATGGACGCCGTCTCGAACTCCATTACTGCGGCGTAGGCCGCATCGGCATCGCCTGTGACCACCTCGAACGGCTTGTCTGTCCGGGCGCGGACGTACTCGATCGTCGCGTCGTTCGGCGCGATGATTCCGCTCTTGCC
Organism: uncultured Planctomycetaceae bacterium; assembly: GCA_964625865.1. GTDB lineage: Bacteria > Planctomycetota > Phycisphaerae > SM23-33 > SM23-33 > CAZVEV01. The sequence goes on from CAZVEV010000231.1 coordinate 5,217, forward strand.
GCCGGCCTCGATGGCCATGTTGCACATCGTGCAGCGTTCCTCGATGTTCAGGGCATCGATCGTCTGGCCTGCAAACTCCATCGCGCGATACGTCGCCCCGTCCACGCCGATCTCGCCGATGACGTGCAGGATCAGGTCCTTGGCCATAAGGTACGGAGGCATCGGACCGTTAAAGACGAACTTCATCGTCTCGGGCACCTTCAGCCACAGCCGCCCCGTGCCCAGCACGAACCCCGCCTCGGTGTTGCCGATCCCGGTGGCGAACATCCCGAACGCCCCATGCGTGCAGGTGTGGCTGTCCGTGCCGAGCAGCACCTCGCCCGGGCGCGTGTGCCCGTTCTGTGGCAGGCCCACGTGACAGACGCCTCGGTAGCTGGTCGCTGCCGGGTCGGCATACGGCGCCGGGATACCTTCGGCGCCGGCGAGTATGAAGTCCGGGTCGTAGTAGTTCGTAATGCCTTGCTGCTTAACGAATTCGCGGAGGATCTCGACGTTGCGGTGGGCCTTCGGGTCGGCGGTGAATATGTAGTGATCGGGCATGATCACGATCTTGTCGGGGTCGAAGACCTTCGCCTCGGGGCCGAACTGCTCGGCGAACACGCCGATCGTGCCCGGCCCGCAGACGTCGTGGGTCATCAGCACGTCGACGTCTACCCATACGTTCTCGCCCGGTGAAACCGCGGTGCGCCCGGCGTGGGCGGCCAGGATCTTCTCGGTTATCGTCATGCCCATTATCGCCGCTCCGATCTCTGGCTGCGTCCGACAGCCCTTGCGCCGCCGGGTCCAGACCGCGGAATGGTACGCCTTTCGAACGCCCGAATCAACCTCCCGATAACTTGCGGCGGTATTTAAGCCCCCCTGCCGGCGCGCCGATGCCTAGACCAGAGGAACTGCCCGACGAGGCCGTTCCGCGGAGACACAGCTATGACGATCTATGAGTCGACGACCGAACGCAGACGCCACCCGCGGACGCAGTTGACCATGTCGGCCCACTGCATCCGCCTGGACCCCGACGGCGGGGACGTGATGGACCGAATCGACGTGGTGGACATCTCTCGCAGCGGCATGGGCGCGATTTGCGACCGCCCCTTCTATCCCGGACAGCGCGTCATTCTCTGCCTGCCCCGGACCGAGGGCGGACACCGCAACATCTACGCCTCGGTCGTCCGCTGCCGCCATCGCACCGAGGGCTACCGCATCGGCCTGGAATTCGACCGGTCAGCCATCGGGGCCTGGATGGACAGCGACCCGCAGGTCGCCGCCGCCTGACCGACAGACCGCGACCAACGCTGAGGAACCACCGAGGGAGCCGCCAGGGCTCCCTCCTTCATGCGCCCACTCTGCCTGCAACGAAAACGGGGACTGGCTCGGTAGCGCAGCGAAGCGAAGCGGACGTGCCTGTACCCTTTTTCGTCGCTCCGCAGATCGGCGCCCACTCATGAAGAACCGTCCTGCGACCATCCGGCTCAGAACCAGGCCCGGGGCGGAGGACAAGATGGAAAAGCCAATGCTCCCGCCCCTACGAGTCGATAATGCACTTGCAGGCGAGGTCGTCGGTGCTTAGAATGACCTCGTCCTGGCCGCATCGGTGTCTTCGTGCTACCGGAAGACGCGGCCGGGACGCCCATGAGATTGGGGATTAGTGTAACGGTAGCACGACTGACTCTGGATCAGTTAGTCAAGGTTCGAATCCTTGATCCCCAGTGTCCCGAAGAAGCCCTTGGCCACAAGGGCTTCTTCCTTTGCGCCGCATGATTATCGGGGGACGCCGTACAGGTGTACAACGGGGATAGGGCATTCGAAGGGCCTGTTACGTTCCGCCGGGAAGATGACTATCGAGCGCCTGTACGGCGTCCCCCGATAATCGTCCATTCGTCGCCCGAAAGACCCGGCCTGATGCCTCTGGCAGGTCCATAGGAGCGGCCTGAGCGACGATCGGGAGGTCACAGGGGGTAAGGGGCGTTTTTCCCGGCCGAGGGCGGCCAGGGGCGTTGGCCGGGCTTGGCCGGCGTGGGGCCGGCGGCCCCACCGGTGCGGGGGCCGGCCCCACTGGCATGCCTTAAGGCAATCGCCTCGTCTGCCGCAGCCGGTTCACAGCGATCGCGACCGGGACGATGCTGGTCGGCCAGTCAATCTGCTATGCCCGCCTCCGCCGCCGCGTCAAGGCGCCGAGGACGACCAGGGCAAGGACGGACGGCTCGGGGATCAGGTGGAACTCGTCGAAGCACAGCGACCCGCCGCTCGGTTGACTGAGCGGTGGGACCGGGAAGATCGTAAAGCCCCACTGCTGCGGATTGACGTACAGATCCGTCGGCTGCGTGTCGTGCGGTGGGTCCTCCTCCTTGACGATCGTCATCCAGTCGTCATTGTCGCCCAGGACGACGGTGGTCTCGATCCAGCCGTTGTCGCCCACGTCGAAGGTCCCGTCTGTGCAGAAGAACGCCTGCTCATCGTCGTCCGTCTCCTCCGTGTCCTTGCCGTCCCAGTAGCCAATGAAGAACCGCAGTTGTCCGCCGGCCAGGCTTACCGGTGGGTCGATCGGATTGTGCAAGCCCATCACGTACACGCTGATCGCCGCGCCGGGGATGCTCAGGTCGATATCCGGGAACGGCTGGGTCGCAAAGTTCTCGCCCGGATACGCCGGCCAGAACGCCCAGTAGCTGTGAAACTCCGCCGGATCCATCTCCGCCAGCGGCGCCTGGACCTGCCCGCTCCCGTTGACGCCCCCGCCGGCGAAGTGGTTCATCGGATTGTGGCAGTGGGGCACCGTGCCATACTGCAGGTCCCAGTACGCCCACTCGTTGTTCTCCAAGCCCGGGTTGTCCCAGGTCTCGTCGTACGCCCCCAACGCGGGGGCCGCCAGGAGCAAACCGACGCCCAACACGATCGCAGTGATCTGACGCGATTCCATGGTCTGTCCCTTTCTCTCCGGGGAGGTCTTCTCGCTGTCCCGCAGTCCGTCAGTACGCCGCGGCGCGCCGCCCGGTCCGGTCCGCCGCAACGAAACTCGGCTCGTTCAGAACACGTAGTCCGACAAATGTGCTTCCGTACAGACGCCCGTAACGTGCATTTCTCCGGTCCCGCCCCCCCGGGCGCCTGCCTCCAAACCGCTGAACTGCTGCTCACTGGTAATGGTAGCAGCCACTCCCCCGCGCGACCACACGAATATGTTCGCGAAGGGCTTATCCGCTGGACAGACCGAGCCCGGGCGGTTAGGCTCGCCGAACTTCCCGGGTTCACTCGCCCCGGTTGAGAGGAACAGACGGCATGGCGTATCCACGTGCACTGGCGCTTTTGATTCTTATGACCCTTGGCGGCGGAGCGGCCTCCGGCGAGCCTGCGATTGACGTCGAGGCCTCGGCGCAGGCGGTGGAGCGGCTGACAACGTACCTGGAGGCCCCCGCTGACAAACGGGCTGCGTTGGACAAGCAGGCGTTCGCGTCAGTGGCGCTGACGCGCAAGGACGCGGCCGAGGCCAGGCGCCTGCTGTGGGGCGATCACGTGGCGAGGGTCCGGCGGACGCGCGTCGCGGAGATGAAGGCCGGTCGGCTGACCGCGGCGGATGCGACGATGCCGTTCTACTGCGCCGTCACGGGCAAGCAGCGCCCCGCGGGCGGGCGCAGCCTGTACTTCTCGCTGCACGGCGGGGGCGGGGCGCCCAAACGCGTCAACGACCGCCAGTGGGCCAACCAGAAGCGCCTCTACCGCGTGCCGGAGGGCCTCTACCTCGTCCCGCGAGCCCCGACCGACGCGTGGAACATGTGGCACAAGGGCCACATCGACGTCCTGTTCGACCGGCTGATCGAGAACCTGATCGTCCTGGCGGGCGTCAATCCGAATCGCGTGTACCTGCTGGGCTACTCGGCCGGCGGGGACGGCGTGTACCGGCTGGGCCCGCGGATGGCCGACCGGTGGGCGGCAGTCTCGATGATGGCGGGCCACCCGGGCGATGCCTCGCCGCTGAACCTGCGGAACACGCCGTTTTCGATTCACGTGGGGGCCAACGACGCGGCATACAAGCGCAACGCGGTCGCGCGCGAGTGGGGCAAGAAGCTCGAGGCGCTGCACGAGAGCGACCCCGAGGGCTACGTCCACTGGACGAAGATCTACAAGGGCAAGGGCCATTGGCTCGACCGGCAGGACGCGGCGGCGGTCCCGTGGATGGCCAAGCACACCCGCAACCCCCTGCCGCCCTGCATCGTCTGGCGCCAGGACAGCCATGCGCGGTTCTACTGGCTAGCAGTCAGGACGCTCCAGCCGGGGGCCGTCGTCCGCGCCAAGTTGACCGGACAGCGGATCAACGTGCAGTTCGGCAAGACGAAGCAACTGCTCATTCGCCTCAACGACGCGATGCTGGATCTCGACAAGCCCGTCACCGTGACATCGGGGGACAGGCAACTCCACAGCGGCCGCGTCATACGAACGATCGGCACGCTGGCCCGGACCCTCGCCGAGCGCGGCGACCCGGCGTCCGTCTTCAGCGGCGAGATCGTCGTGGCACCGCTCGAGAAGACGGAATAGCCCCGGTCCGTGGTTCCGTCCCATCGCCGCCGAACGGGTGCCGTGGCTTGACGCGAAGCGGCAACCACGATCCCGTGCGACACGTGGTTGCCGCTTCGCGTCAAACCATGAAGATATGAAGAGAGGGCATCCTTTGGCCCCGTTTGGTAGGCTGACGTTG
>CAZVEV010000232.1:0-9865 GCA_964625865.1 uncultured Planctomycetaceae bacterium
TCCTCGCGGCTTCCGAGGCGCGAGGAGCTGAAGGCGATGCGCCCGTCGGGCAGTTCCATCGGGTCGTAATCGTGGAACGGCCCGTCGGTCAACTGGACGATGCTGTCCGGCTTGCCCGGGGCCTTGTCGCCGGTTCCGGTCATGTCGATCTTGTAGAGATGGAAGTAGGCCTCGCCGGCCTTGACCATCGTGAAGTACACCGTCTTGCCGTCATACGACACGCTGGGCGAGCCGACCGTCCCCTGGCCTGCGTCGCACAGCAGCGTCTTGGTCCCGTCAGGCCGCAGGGGGATCACGCTCCACAGTTGACGCCCCAGCGCCGCCGGGGTCATCGGGTCCATCTCGAAATACGCCCGCGTGCCCTTGATGTTCTGGTGATAGATCGGCTGACGGTTCACGTTCAGGGGGACTGCCGACCCGACGAAGACCGCGCCGGCTTTGTAGACGGGCTTCTTCAGTTCCTCCTGGTCGATCTCGATCACCGGCGCAGGCTTGGGCCGAGGGCACCTGCGCCCGCCGCCCCCGCCGCCGACGATCTTGCCCCACGGGGCCACGCCGAACTGCCCGAGCACCGTCACCGGCGCCCAGTTGGACCCCGCGACGAACCCGTTGTCGGTCCAGCCCTTGTCGGCCTTGCTCGCGCTGATCCACGTCTTGTCGCTGGCAAGCTCGAACGTCTTCTTGTTGTCCTCGAACTCCACCGACATTTTGACCAGAAGCCCCGCCGGGCCCGGGACGGTGTTGGTCCCCTCGATGGCGATGGCGTTCTTCTCGATGACGAGATGCTTGGCCACCTCCACGCTCTGCGGGCGCCGCCACGAGTCGGGACCCGGGTCGTTCTGTCCGACCTTGACGCCGTTGACGTAGAGCGTCCAGAGGTTGTCGCAGGTGATCAGGACGGTGGCCTTCTTGGGCTTCTGCCCCGCGGGGAAGTCGAATCCCTTCTGGAAGTACCACGTGCCGGCCGCGTCGGCCGCGCCCTTGTGCCATATCCACTGCGCACCGTTGAAACTCGGCTTGGCGGCCAGGCTCGCCCCGCCGGCGATTGCAAGCACCGCGGCCAATACCGTCACACCTATCGTCAGTCGCTTCATCAACAGCTCTCCATGGGTCTGACCCCGCAGTTTCCGTCTCGCGAGTCACTTGCGGTACAGTAGTAGGACTGCAACTACCTTCATTGAGTAACACGGCCCACAAGTCAAAGCCCCCCCCACTGCTCCGGGGGGGGTGGTCCGCAAATCACGGGCCCTCATCTACTCTATCACTATCCCTGAATTATATCCGTTCCTGTCTACAACATCCAGGGCGCTCAATGGTGTCGTTCACTCGTCGCCAGACGTGGCGGAACAGCAGCATTGATGTACGGACATCTTCTACGGATAATAAGGTTATCGTCGCGCCGATGCGGCGGAAAGGGAATCATATGAGACGGTTTGCGGTCGTGGCGGTGGTGGTGTGGTTGGCGTCGGCGTGCATGGGCGCCGATTGCACCAAGTGCAAGAAGCCCGTGGCGGCGGGTGCGAAGTTCTGCGCGAACTGCGGGACCAAGCAGGGCCCGGCCTGTCCGAAGTGCAAGAAGGCGGTCACGCCGACTGCGAAGTTCTGCGCCTCGTGCGGCACGAAACTGGCGGCCGACAAGCCCAAGCCGAAACCCAAACCCAAGCCCACGCCCAAGCCCACGCCCAAGCCGAAGCCGAAGCCCAAGCCGGCGCCCGTCCAGGTCGCCGGGGCCGGCCCCTTCGAGCCGGCCTGGCTTGCAGGACGGCCCAACATCCTGAACAACGCCAACTTCGAGAACGGTGCCAAGGGCTGGCGCGGGTTCGGAAGCGGGCCCAGGGGCGTCGACGCGACGAGGGGCCGCGACGGGAAGTCGGCGGCCAAGGTCCACGCGCCGGCCGGACAGAAGGCACACGCCCACGGGTACGAACAGGCCCTCCTCGCCGTCATGCCCGGCCAGCGATATTACGCCGACGTCTGGTGCAAGACCGCCAACGTCGTCGGCGAGCAGGGGGCGTACCTGGTGATGACGTTCCAGGCGATGCGCAACGGGCGATGGGAGACGGTCAAGGGCGGCTGGATCGCAACGGGGCGGGCCAAGGGCACGAGCGACTGGCAGCGTCTGGCGGTTCGCGCCACCGTGCCGCCGGATTCGCAGCGCCTGGTGATCCAGGTCGTGCTGAACGCCAACGGCGCGGTATGGTTCGACGATGCCCGGCTCGTGCGGTTCGTCACGGGCGACGTGAATGTGGCCTTCGACCGCGCGGTGGGGCTGGCCATCGCGAAGGGGTGCGAGCACCTGCTTAAGACGATGGACCCGGCCGGCCACTGGGAGCCGTACGGCAGCCCGTACGTCGACCGGGACCTGAAGGTGGGCAAGGAGGTCGTTCGCACCCGGGCCCAGTTCAGCGCCGTGCTTGCCGAGATCCGTCGTCGCCTCAAGCCCGCGGACTTCGAGGCGTGGCGCAAGCGGGTGTCATACGACGAGGAGGGCAAGAAGTACCGCATCAAGCTGCTCGAACCGGACGCGGCGCACAACAACCAGGTCGCCGGCCCGACGGCGCTGGCGACCTATGCCCTGCTGGAGTGCGGCGTGAGGCCGAAGGACCCGAAGGTCGCCAAGGCACTGATCTGGCTGTCGAGGCAGCGGATCCAGCGGACGTACTCCCTGGCGCTGCGGGCCAACGCCTTCGCCGCCGCCGACCGGTACCAGCGGGGGCGTTATCGGACGCTGGTGCTCCGCGACGCCAGACAGATCGCCGCCTCCACGTCGGACGGCTCGTACAGTTACTTCGCCCGCGGACAGAAGGACGCCGCACACCGCGGGTGGTGCAACTCCAACAGCCAGTACGGCGTGCTGGGCGTGTGGGCCGCTGCCCAGGTCGGCGCGGAGATCCCCGCCCAGGCGTGGCGGTTTTTTGCGGCACATTGGCGCAAGACGCAGTACCCCAACGGCGGGTGGGCCTACAAGTACGACCTGAAGGCCGACGACTGGCACAACACGCCCCGTGGGGCGATGACCCTGGGCGGGCTGGCCAGCCTGTTCGTCTGCAGTGACAACCTCTCGACGGCCGCCCTGATCAAGTGCGGCCAGGACACCGAAGACGCGCACATCAAGCGCGGGCTGGCGTGGATGGAGAAGAACTTTCTGAAGGACGTCGATTCCCACCGCCTGTACTACTACGCCTACGGCGCCGAGCGCGTGGGACTGGCCAGCGGATACAAGTACTTCGGCAAGCAGGACTGGTACCGGTTGCTCGCCAGGCGGCTCCTGGACCTCCAGGAGGGCAACGGGCGCTGGGGGGGCTGCACGTACAAGACGGCCTTTGCACTGCTGTTCCTCGCGCGGGGCCGCAACCCCGTCCTCTACAACAAACTCCGCTTCAACGGCGACTGGAACAACCGCCCGCGCGACCTGGCGCAGTTGACGCGGTGGATCACGTACAAGTTCGAGCGCCCGGTGAGCTGGCAGGTGATCAATCTGCAGACGCCGCCGGAACAGTGGCACGACGCGCCGATCGTCTACCTGTCCGGCTCGAAGAAGTTCACCCTCACCGACGCCGAGGTGGCCAAGCTCCGCACGTTCGTCCTCCAGGGCGGAACGATCTTCAGTTGCACCGAATGTCGCGGGCGCGGCTTTCACGCGTCGATCCGCGAACTGTACAAACGAATGTTCCCCCAGTACGAGCTGACCCCCTGCGACCCGAAGCACCCGATCTACAACGTGCACTTCACGCTGCGGGGCCGGCCACGGTTCGAGGTCCTGTCCAACGGCGTGCGTCCGCTGGCGATCCACAGTGACGATGACCTGCCGCTGGCGTGGCAGTTCCGGAAGGTCGCCACATCGCGGAGCAGCTTCGAGGGCCCGGGCAACGCGTTCATGTACGTCACCGACAAGGGGCGCCTCCGCGGACGCGGCGTGAGCCACTGGCCCGACAAGCCCACCACCTACTTCACGCGGACGGTCAGGCTGGCCCGGCTCAAGTACGCCGGCAGCGTCGATCGCGAGCCGCTGGCCCACGAGCGATTCGCCCGCCTGATGCGCCGCGACTGCCAGACCAAGGTCGACCTGGTCGGCCCCGTCGCGATAAAGGACCTGCCCGCCTCGGGCGCAAAGATCGCATCGCTGAGCGGCACGACGGAGTTTAAGCTGACGGCCGCCGAGATCAAGACGCTCACCACGTGGGTCGCCGCCGGCGGGACGCTGGTGATCGACGCAATGGGCGGGTCCAAGGCCTTCTACGACTCGGCCCTGGCCATGCTGCGGGGGGTCTACGAGACCGCCGGGCGCGTCGAACCGATCACGGCGCCGATCTACCAGCTCCCGGGTTTCGCAATCAAGAGGGTGGGCTATCGTCACGGAGCAGCCGTCCGGGCCCAGGGCAGCAGCGAGCCGTCTCTCCGCGTGCTGGCCGTCAACGGGCGCCCGGCGATCTTCACCAGTCGCGAAGACATCACCGCCGGTCTGCTCGGCGTCCCGGCGTCCACCATCGACGGGTATGACCCGGCGTCGGCGTTCGCCCTGATGCGCAACGTCACCCTCCACGCCGCGGGGGTCAGAGCCAAAGCGAAGTAGCGCACCCGTAGGGCGTGCAACTCGTTGCGCGCGGGACGGATGGTGCAATCATTCCGCGTGCAAGCACGTCCCGCACCGCGCGTTCTTGCTCGCCGGGATGACCGTGGGTGAACGACGAACGTCGATCTGACGATCGACCGCTAAGCGATGCGCCGCGGGTCAGTGGTCCACCGGCTCGCCGAGCATGGCTTTCAGGACGTCGATCTTCTCGGCCATCATGTCCGGGTCTTTGGCTTCGAGGCTCAGGCGGAGCAGGGGCTCGGTGTTTGACGGGCGGACGTTGCACCACCAGTTGTCGTACGTGCACGTCACGCCGTCGAGCGTGTCGACCTTGGCGTCGGCGAAGGCTTCGGCGATCTCGGTCATCTTGGCCTCCTTGTCGTCGACCTCGAAGTTGATCTCGCCGCTGTGGCTGTACCGTCTGAGGGGCGCCATCAGTTCGCTGAAGGGCTTGTCCCGGGCGGACAGTTCGCTGATGGCGATGGCGAAGACGATGGCCGCACTGTCGCAGTTGAAGTTGTCGCGGAAGTAGAAGTGCCCGCTCAACTCCCCGCCGAACACGCCGTGCCCGTCGGCCATCGCTCGCTTCATGAACGAGTGGCCCACGCGCTCGCGTCGCGGCACGCCGCCGGCGGCGCGGATCTCCTCGGCCACCGCGGTCGACGACCGCAGGTCGTAGACCACCATCGCCCCGGGCGTCTCGGCAAGGAACCGCTTGGCCAGCCAAGCCGTCATCAGGTCGCAGCGGACGGTCTGGCCCTGCTCGTCGACGAACATGCAGCGGTCGGCATCGCCGTCGAGGCAGACCCCGAGGTCCGCGCCGTGTTCGAGCACCGCGTCCTTGGTCGGCTGCAGGTTCGCCTCGACCAGCGGGTTCGGCGGGTGGGCGAAGCCCTGGCCGATCTCGAAGTTCAGCGGAATGATCTCGATATCGTCCCCGTCGAAGACGGCCGGGAACATCTTGCCCGCCATGCCATTGGACGCGTCGACGACGACCTTGAGCTTCCGCGCCGGGCGCAGGAACTTCCGCACGTGGGCGCGGTACTCGTCCCACAGGTCCACGTGCTGGGCCGACGACGCAATCGACGCGCTGGGCGGCATGCGGCGAAGCGTGCGGCAGATGTGCTGGATCTCATTCAGGCCGGTGTCCTGGCCCACGGGGCGGGCCTTGATGCCCGAGATCTTGAAGCCGTTGTACTCGATGGGATTGTGCGAAGCGGTCACCTGGATCCCGCCGCACGTGCCCAGGTGGTTGATCGCGAAGTAGATCATCGGCGTGTCGCACAGGCCGATGCTCACGCACCCGACGCCGCTGGAGGTCACGCCCTCGACCATCGCCTCGACCAGACCGGGGCTGTGCGGCCTCATGTCGTGGCCGACGACAATGCGGTTGCTCGAGGCCTGTCCGCGCTCGTAGCCGCTGAGCAGACTGCGTAGAAACTGGGCCGACGCGTGCCCGACCTTCCAGGCCAGGTCCTCGTCAATGCCCTCACCATAGATGCCGCGCACGTCGTATGCCTTGAATACCTTGTCGATGCCGTCCATTAGCTGCCCTTTCCGGTTCAACTGAATGCGACTGATTATTCGCGATGACGGGGGCAATTGCAAGAAGGTCGAAGGTCAAAGGTCGAAAGTCCAACCAGCTTTGACCTTCGACCTTTGACCTTCGACCTGTCGCGGCGGTATAATTCGCGGCCATGACTACACACACACGACTGACGGGATGGCTCATCATGGTTCTGTGCGCATCTCTGACGGGATGCTGCTGCTTTATCGACCCGGGGCCCATCGACCCGACCCCGCTGAACCGATACCAGGACGCCCTGGTCCGCCACGCGTGGGAGCACCCGCCCAAGACGCAGCCGCTGACGCCGGCCGATCCGAACATCGGGACCCAACTCAACGCGACCAAGACGCAAGACCAGGCCGGCAGGACGATCTTCAAGGCCAAGCTCACACTGACACAAGCGGTCCGGATGGCCTTGGCGAACAACCTCAATATCCGGGTGGCGGGCTTTGATCCGGAGATCTCGCGCGAGGAGATGATCCAGGCGGCGGCGGTCTTCGATGCGATCGTCTTCGCCGGCTGGACCTATGGCGTGCAGGACCAGCGGGAAAACAACGTTTTCGACAGGACGTCACTGGCCAAGTCGCACACCCTGCAGGCCGGCGTGCGAAAACACCTTACCTCGGGCGCCGACGTGACGGCGACGTACTCGCTTACGCGCCTGGCGAGCAAATCTCAATTCGTCACCAAGCCGACAACGTACGAGCCCAATCTCACGTTGGAGATCGTCCAACCGCTGCTTCGCGGGGCGGGCTGCGAGGTCAACCTCGCCGCGCTCCGCGTGGCCAGCATCAATCGCAAGACCAGCGAGCAGGCGTTCCGCCAGACCGTCGAGGCCACGGTGGCCGATGCGGTCGCCGCCTACTGGGCGCTGTATCTTGCCCAGCGCGAGTTGGCGATTCAGCAGGACCTGCTGACCGACACGCAGGATATCTACGATAAGGTCTGGGCGCGGCGCGACCTGGACGCAAGTAAGCTGCACATCCAGCAGGCCGGCGCGGCCGTCCTGCTGCGGAAGGCTATCCGCCTGCGAGCGGCCAAGAACGTCGATGATGTAGCCGACGCGCTGGCCCAACTGGTGTTCGGCTCGCAGGCGCCGATGCCCGATCGGATCGAGATCGAAATCGAGGCGCCCCGGATCGGCAAGGTGATCTCCGACGGTGAGGGCCAACTGCTGACCGCCCTGAGAGAGAGCAGCCTGCTCGCCCAGGCGCGCCTGGCGGTACAGGCGGCGGGCATCAACGTCCGGGTGGCGGAGAACTCCCTCCTGCCGACGCTGAACCTCCAGGCCTCGGCGACGTGGATGGGACTGGACAAGCTGCCCCGTGTCGGCCACGACCAGATCCTCGATTCAAAGTACCTGTCCTATAGCGTGGGGCTGCTGTTCGAGTATGCCTGGGGCAACCGCGACCCCCGCGCCGGGGCCCGCCTGGCGAAGTTCGAACGCCTCCAGGCCATGGTGAACCTCCAGAACGTCGCCCTCCAGATCACGCGGACCGTCAAGGAACGGATCCGCGAGATCGAGCGCGCCTATGCGGACCTGCAGATTGTCACCAAGGCGTTGAAGGCCAACGAGGCCCGCCTGGAAGCGATCGAGGCCGAGGAGAAGATCCGCGGCCGCCTGACGCCGGAGTTCCTGCAACTCAAGCTCCAGGCCCTTGAGTCAGTGGGGTCCTCGCGACGCGATGTCGAGCAGGCCGGCGTGGACTACCAGACCGCACTGGTGCAACTGTGGCAGACGACCGGCACGGTGCTGAAGCACTATGGCGTAGCCACCGTCGTCGGCTCCGAGGCCCGGGGCGACGAGTAACTCCTGCTTTCCGGTCTCGCCGCCACCTGCGCCCTGCAGCGTCCACGTCGCCGCCCTTGTGGAACCTGTCAACTTTTTCTTGCATTGCGCCTTTTCCGGTGACAGTAGGTTGTCACCGCCATGGGCGATGAAGGAAGGATGAAGGAACCGGGAATGAGCATAAGTCGAATCTACAGACTCCTGCGCCTGATCACGCTGCTGCAGACCCGTCGGGACTACACGCCCGACGAACTGGCCAGGGAACTCGAGGTCTCGCGCCGAACCATCTTCCGCGACCTGAACATGCTCGAGATGGCCCACATCCCGTACTACTTCGACTCCGAGCGGGGAGGCTATCGCATCAGCAAGCACTTCTTCCTCCCGCCGATCAACCTGACGATCGCCGAAGCCCTCGCCGTGCTCATGCTGGCCGGACGGCTCCGCGGCGGACACCAACTGCCCCTGATCCGCCATGGCGCCATGGCGGCGATGAAGGTCGAGTCGGCCCTGCCGACGAGCATCCGCGGGCACGTCGGCAGCGTGATCGACCGCCTGCACCTGACCCTCGCCCCGGCCTCGCGACACGAGGGGCTCGACGCGATGTTCGACGACCTGACCGGCGCCATCGCCGAAAAACGCATCTGCGAAATGGTCTACATCAGCTTCCACGAACAGAAGCAGATCTCGATCACCCTCCGCCCGCTGCACCTGGTGTTCATGTCCAGGGCGTGGTACGTGCTGGCCTACGCTGAGCAGTTCGGCGAGGTCCGCACGTTCAAGCTCGGACGCATCCGCAAACTCACCGTCACCGACGAGACGTTCACCGAACCGGCGGGTCTCAGCGTCGAGGACCACTTCGGGCGGGCCTGGCAGATGATCCCCGAAGGGACGCTCTACGACGTGCACGTCCACTTCGCCCCCAGGGTCGCCGCCAACGTCGCCGAGGTCAACTGGCATGCCTCGCAGCGCGTCGAGTGGAACGATGACGGCTCGATCGAGTTCCATGCCACCGTCGACGGGCTCGGAGAGATCACGTGGTGGATACTCGGCTATGGCGACCAGGCCCGGGTCGTCGCCCCGCAGGCCCTGCAGGCCCGCATCGCCAACGCCGCCACGTCGGTGGCCTCCATGTACGACAAGGACACAGGAGGCCGGTCATGAAGGCCGTCCTCCAACGCGTCGGACATGCCGAAGTCACCGTCGATGGCACGGTCGCCGGAGACATCGATCACGGTCTGCTGGTCTACGTCGGCGTGGCGGTCGGCGATACCGCTGCCGAGGCCCGCGCACTGGCCGACAAGATCGCCGCCCTGCGGATCTTCACCGACGAGGCCGACAAGATGAACCTCTCGGTTCGCGACGTCGCCGGCGGCCTGCTGGTGATACCGAACTTCACCCTGCAGGCCGACGCCCGCAAGGGACGGCGCCCGGCCTTTGTCAACGCCGCGCGACCCGAGCAGGCCCAGCCGCTTTTCGACGCCGTCGCCGCGCGCCTCGCCGCCCTCGGCTGCTCCGTCCGGACAGGCGTATTCGGGGCGCACATGCACATCGACAGCCGGGCCGACGGACCGGTGAACATCATCCTCGAGATCCCCTCCGCCGGTGAGGGCGAAAGCGAAAAGGGCCCCGCAAGCGAGGCCCGAGCGCCGTGACGTCCGAAAACACATGGCCCATCGTCGGTGGCGGCATAGAGTTCTCGACCCCAGACCCCGCCGACCGCCGGCGATGGACCATCTTATTCTTACCACATCCCCCCTTGGCCCGCCACGCTCAGTACGGTGCACGTTTTTTCCATTCCGCCGGCAAACGCCCTTGACGCCCGCGAGCCGATCTCGTACACTGCTTCGTCCCCTGGGAGTGTGCCCGAGTGGTCAAAGGGATCAGACTGTAAATCTGACGGCGCAGCCTACGTTGGTTCAAATCCAACCGCTCCCAT
>CAZVEV010000233.1:0-9826 GCA_964625865.1 uncultured Planctomycetaceae bacterium
AGTCGGCCACCACCAACGCGATCGCCTGGCCGACGGTGAAGACCTCGTCGGTGGTTGCGGCGGGCACTTCGCAGCCGGGGCTGAGCATGTAGCGGGACTCGCGGGCGAGGTCGAGACACTGGAAGCAGCGGGTTTGGCACTGGTCGGCGGTGGCCTGGAGCATGTCGGTCACCGGATCGATGTTGCCCTTGAAGCAGACCCCCGCCGCGTCGTAGACGTCGCGTGCCAGCGTGAAGTCCACCATGTGATCGAGGTTGTACAGTTCCGCGCCGGAGGTAGCCATTTCCTCCAGCAGGCTCGTGGTGTTGCCGCAGATGTGCAGCTTGGTCATCCCGCCTGCGTCGCGAATCGCGGCGCAGAGACGCTGCTCGTAGGGCAAGGCGAACTCGCGATAGAACTCGGGCGAGACCAGTGAGGCCGCCGCATCGCCCGCGCCGAGCATGTGGGCCCCGGCGGCCAGTTGGGCCAGCGCGAAGTCGATTACGATGTCGGTGAGGAACTCGAGCACCTGGTGGGCCAGACGGGGCGCGTCGTACATCATCATCATGAAATCGCTGAGGCGACAGATGTTGCAGGCTTCGGCGAAAGGCATGTCGATCCAGCCGAGGACGAGGCAGTCGTCACCAGCGGCCGACGCCATCTCGCTGACGGCCAGACAGCGGTCCGCCATCCTGCCGGCGGCCGGGTCCGGGCGGCGCAGAGCGCGGAGGTCCTGCTCGTTTCGCACGAGCGGACCGGCCGAATGCGGGGGGCCGTCCTCAGGATAGACCATTTCGGCCCCCAGGTCGGCCGTCAGGCGAAACGCGTCGGTGCAGGCGGTAATCGCGTCGAAGCCGAACGCCTGGCGCGCCTTGAGCTGGGCGTCGGCGGTCACTCGCCCGTCGGTCGCGAACTGTCGGTACGTCACGCCCAGGCGATCCTGGGCGAAGAACATCAGTAACGGAAACGCCGGCGCCCGATCGACGGGGCGACCTTCGATCGCCGCAAGACATCGCTCTTTGCTGTTCATCGTCACTTCTCCCGGGCGGATCATACCACGAAGAGGCGACGAAGCGTACCTCGGACCCGACGCACGAGGCGCATGAGAAGCGGCGCACCCGGCTCGGCAGGAAACCGTGTGTGCCGCTCTCGAAAGTGTCTCAACAATCGCGTTCAGCTAGCGGTGATGCCGGCCTCCTCGGTGCGACCGACCATGCGACCTGCCGCGGCCCCGGCCGTGGGATCGACCGTGTCCGCCTCGGTCCTGCTCGGACGGGCCCTTGCCGCGGCCGGATTGCATCATCCTCGCCCGCTCGGCCATCATCTGGCGGATACGGTCGCCAAACCCGCTCTGGGGGCCCTGTGCCTGCGGATGACCCGGACCGCCCTGCGGCCTGCCGCGCCCCATCATCGGACCGCGCGGGCCGCCCTGCATGCCACGGCCCTGGCCGAAGCCGCCGCGCCCCATCATCGGACCGCCCGGGCCGCCCTGCATGCCACGGCCCTGGCCGAAGCCGCCACGTCCCATCATCGGGCCGCGCGGACCGCCCTGCATGCCACGGCCCTGGCCGAAGCCGCCGCGACCCATCATCGGACCGCGGGGACCGCCCTGCATGCCGCGACCGGGGCCGAAGCCGCCGCGACCCATCATCGGACCGCGGGGACCGCCCTGCATGCCGCGACCGGGGCCGAAGCCGCCGCGACCCATCATCGGGCCGCGCGGACCGCCCTGCATACCGCGGCCCTGACCGAAGCCGCCGCGGCCCTTCATCGAGCCGCCCGGACCGCCTTGCGGGCCCCGACCCTTGCCGAAACCGCCCGGCTTGCCCTGTGCCGACGGGCCGCGACCGCAATGCGGGCAGCCGCCGGCCTGAGGCGCCGGACGCGCCGACTGAATGGGCGGGCGCGGGGGCTCGGGTCTGGATCGATCGCCGTCGCGGGGACCGCGACCATGGTGTCCTCGTCCTTCATCCCGATCGCCGTCAGGGCGGCCGCGGCCGTGGGGGCCTCGGCCCCTGTCACGGTCACCGTCGCGGTCGTGCGGCCAGGTGCGCTTGGGCTCCTCGCCGGGGCTCTTGGCCTTGTCCGAAGCGATCTTGCGGATCAGCTCGAACGTGCCGCGCATGATCTTCTCGCGCTGGTCCCTGCTCTTGGCGTTTCGCATCTTCTCCATCGCCCCCTTGCGGACCTCGGCGATCTTCTTCTTCTGTTCCTCGGAGAGGTTCTTGAACATCTCGCCCATGCCGCCCTCGCCGCCGGGGCCTCGCCCAAACCCGCCGCCGGGACCGCCCTGGTCGCCGCGGCCGCGGCGCCCGCGCCCGCGGTGGCCCTGTGCCATCGCCCAGCCGCCGGACAGCGCGAGAACCAACACGCCGACCAGCGCCATCATTCCGTGTCGCTTCATCCGTCTGCTCCTTACCTCAGGACCCAAGACCATGCCAGGCGAGCCCCGTAGCCCGCCTTCACAGAAGTCCAACGCACGAGGGGCCGACTTAATGCACGAAAAACCCGGTCGGTGCCGGGAAAAGAACATGCAACTGATACGGGTTCTGATTGAAGGTTGTGCGTTCAGTCTTGGGTAGACGAAAGCCCCCGGACGGCGTCCGGGGGATCCCCCGACGCAGTCGGGGGGCTTTGGGTCTCTTCTCAGTCGTTTGACGATCCCCTTTTCTCGACACGTACACGATTCTCTATCAGGATTCGTATGAGGTGCGATGAAGCGCCCTCTAGACCCCGACGGCCGTGGCGCGGATGGCGTGGACTTTGACCACGGCGTAGACGTCCATTCCGGGTTTGAGCTGCAGTTCGCGACCCGCCCCTTCGGTCAGTTCGACGACGATCTCGTTCTCGCCGGCCTGGGCGGTCAGCCACAGGGCCTTGCCGTTCTGGCACAGCGAGTCGATACGGATGGGAAAGACGTTTCGCGCCGAGATGCCGGTCGGCCTGCCCAGGGACAGCATCAGGTCCCGCGCGGGGACGGCGATGGTGACGTTCTGGCCGGGCGACAGGCCGACACCGGGGACGTTCAACTCCTGCCCCCCGCAGTTGACGCGGGCGTACCCGGCATGGGCGGGCGTCTCGATCACCACCCCGGTCAACACGTTCTGAATCGGATTGGGCCCAGGGTCCGTTCCGGCCACCATGTCGTGCGGCTGGGCCGTGCGAACGATCCGCCCCGCGTCCATCTGCCACGCCGATTCGGTCAGGAACAGCACCTCTGTCAGGGCGTGGCTGACGTAGACAAACGGCACGTGCCACCGCTGGTGGACCTCTCGCAGGTAGGTCAGGATTCGCAGGCGGGACGGCTCGTCAATCGACGCCAGCGGCTCGTCGAGCAGGAGCAGTTCGGGCCCCGACGCCAGCGCGCGGGCCAGGGCCACCCGCTGGGCCTGTCCGCCGGACAGCGCGTCGGGCAGGCGGTCGAGGAACTCGCCCAGGTCCAGCACGTCGATCAGTTCGTCCAGGCTTACCCCCCCGCCGCGGCGCGGGCGCCCGTACTCCAGGTTCGCGCGGACCGTCTTGTGCGGGAACAGCCTGCCGTCCTGGAAGACGTAGCCGATGCGCCGCTTGTGGGGGGCCAGGCAGACCCCGGCCGCCGAGTCGAACAGCGTCCTGCCGCGGAAGCGGATGTGCCCGGACAGCGGGCGAAGCAGGCCCGCGAGGCAGTGCAGCAGCGTCGTCTTGCCGCACCCCGAGGGCCCGAACAGTCCCATCCGCGGGCCGGCCTGCGTGCCGGCGGCATGCAGCGTGAACCGGCCGTTGCGTATCTGGAGGTCGAACTCAAGCATGGGCCTTGCCCTCCCCCGCGGCGGCGGGCCTGGCTCGGGCGATGAGCACCTGCGAGGCGACCATCGCGGCGATACCGACAGCCACCGAGACCAGCACGAGGCCCCACGCCGCGTCGTCGCGCCCGGCGTTCAGGTTGGTGTAGACAGCCTGCGAGACGGTCTGCGTCCGGCCGGGGATGTTCCCGGCGAGCATGATGGTGGCCCCGAACTCGCCGAACGCGCGTGCGAACCCGACGGCCGCCGCGGCGAGCAGGCCCGGGCCGGCCAGCGGCAAGGTGATGGTGGCAAACGCTCGGAGGCGACCGGCGTTCAGCGTGCGGGCGGCGGCCTCCAGGGACGGGTCGCACCGCTGGAAGGCGGTCTTGGCCACCGCGAGGTACAGCGGCAGGGCCATCGCGAACGACGCGAGGACGGCGCCCTTCCAGTCGAACGCGACGCGAATGCCCATCTCGGCCAGCAGTTTGCCCAGCGGCCCGGCCGGGCTCAGCAGGAGCAGCAGGCAGTAGCCGGTGACCACGGGGGGCACGACGAGCGGCAAGGACAGGGCCGACTCGACCAGGCGGGGCAGGACCCCGCGCCGGCGTGCCAGCCAGAACGCGAGCGGCGTGGCAACCACGATGAGCACCAACGTAGTGACCGCCGAGACGAGAATCGACAGGCGCAGGGCCTCGGTGGAAGCATCAGTCCACATGGCGGCTCCCCTCGTCGGCGCCCGTGGGCTGGAATCCGTGGGAGGCGAAGACCTCGCGTGCCCGGGGCGAGGCCAGGAACCGTACGAACGCGCGGGCGGCGGCAGGACGGGCCGACCCGGCCAGCACGCAGGCGGGGTACACGATGGGCGAATGGCTGTTGGCCCGTAGCGTCAGCGCCACGCACACGTCGGACGCGGATCGCGCGTCGCTGAGGTAGACGACCGCGGCCTGGACGGCCTCGGCACGGACTTGCATGAGGGCCGCGCGGACGTCGGCACAGTAGACCAGTCGCCCGCTCAGATCGTCCCACAGGGCGAGGGTCTTCAGGGCCTCTGCAGCGTACAGGCCCGCCGGGGCGTGGGCGGGGTCGGCGATGGCGACCCGTTCGAATGCGGCGCCGGCCAGATCGCCGGGGGCTGTCAGACGGAGGTCCGAACCGGCCTTCACGACGCAGACCAGCGTGTTGCGGAGCAGGTCCCGACGCGTGCCGGGCTCGACGTATCCGCCGTCGACGAGCCTGTCGACGTGCCTGGCCGAGGCCGAGACGAACGCGTCGGCCCCCGCGCCGGCCTCGATCTTCGTCCGAAGCATGCCCGAGGAAGCGAAGTCGAACCGCACGCGAACGCGCCCGCCCTGCTGCTGCTCGTGGAGGTGGCCGAGCTCGGTCATCACGTCAACGAGGCTGGCGGCGCACGAGACGTGGATCTCCCGGGCGCCGGAAGCATCGTCGCCGGACGGGAAGACCGCCCACGCGGCGACAGCGACAAGCACAGCGCCGACCAAGGCCAGGGGTGTCGTTCGTATTCTCACAAATCCTTTCCGAATCCGCTTTGGAGGAGTAGTCCTACCATTATAGCCCCAAGTTGCCCCGGAAACACCGCGTTGCGCGCCGCGGCGCCCCCTACTTCGCGATGATCTTCTTGACCGCGTCGATGAAGGCTGACGGCTTGGCGGCATAACCGGTTCGCCCGAGTTCCTTCTCGCCCGACGGGTCCAGGATCACGATCGTGGGGTACCCGCGAATGCCGTACTTGGCGCGCAGCGTCTCATTTTGCTGCTTGGTCTCGGCCGAGAGTTCCCGGTTCTTCGGGAAGTCCACTGCGACCAGGACAACGTTGTCGGCCGCCCACGACTTGAACTCGTCGGTAACGAAGACGTTGTTGTGGAGCTTGATGCACCAGCCGCACCAGTCGCTGCCGGTGAAGTCCAGCAGGATCGGGCGGTTGGTCTTCTTGGCCTCGGCGAGAGCGGCGGCGTAGTCCTCGGTCCACCCCTCGCCGGGCCCGCCGTCCGATGACGAGCACGACGTCAGGCCACCGGCCAGGATGAATGCCGCGCACAGGCCGGCAGCGGTCAGCCAAGCATATCTTGCGTTGCGGTTCATGGTGTTGTTCCTTTCGGCTTGGATGTCGCGCCGTCCGGTTTCGTCGTCGGCGACGGCGGGTCCGGACAGGTCTTCAGGGCGTCGATGACGGTTCCGGCGCTCAGCGTGTCCGGCAGGCGGATGGGGCTGTCGTGCCGGTCGCCCGGGAAGATGACCAGGTAAGGCAGGGCGGCCCCGCCATGGGTCGAGCGGAGGTGTTTGAGCATGTCGCTCCGCGGGCCGGCGTAGCTCATGTCGGCCTTCATGGGTACGACGTTCTTGGCCGCCAGGAGACTGCGAACGTCGTTAGTGTTGAACATGGCCTTATTCTTGAGGCAGTTCTTGCACCAGTTGGCGGTGAAGTCGAGGAAGACGGTGCGCCCGGCCTTGCGGTATTCCTCGTAGCGGTCCGGGGTGTAGGCCTCCCAGACGATACGGTCCTTGGTGACACGGCCGCGGACGGTCGGGTCGATCTGGTCGGCGGTGATCTCCTGCACGCCGATCAACCCGCCAAGCGGACCAAACGAGAACCACGCCCCGAGGCCCGCTACGGCCAGAGAGGCGGCCAGAATCCCCAGCCGTTTGCTCGCGCTCTGGTCGAACCGCACGAAATGGCCCCACGACCAGCATCCGACGGCCACGAAGATCAGGAATGCGTTGGTCAGCAGGAGCGTGTCGGACCTGAGGGGAACCATCAGGAAGATCACCATCGCCATCAGGACAAAGCCCATGGCCTTCTTGAACGTCTCCATCCATGGGCCCGGCTTGGGCAGGAAGCTCAGCAGTTTCGGGAAGGTCGTCAGGATCATATAGGGCAGGCTCATGCCCAGGCCCAGCGCGGTGAAGACCAGGAAGATCGAGAGGTTCGACTGGCCGAGCACCCAGGCGAGCGTCCCGCCCATGAACGGTCCTGCACACGGGGTGGCCAGCAGGGTCGCGAGCATGCCCTTGAACAGCGCGTCGCCCACGCCCTCGCGCGAGATGCCGGCGTCGAGTTGCGTGATCTGCTTCGGCACGCCCAGGGTGAACACGCCCATCAGCGACAGTGCGAACGCGAAGACCAGCGCGATCATGACTACGGTGAACGTGGCGCTCTGAAACTGCTCACCCCAGCCAAGCTTGAGCACGATGGCCGCCGTCGCCAACGCCCAGAACACCGCCATCATGCCCACCGTAAACGCCGTCCCCAACGCGAACATGCGCTTGTGGCTCTCACCGGCCTGTTGGACGAAGCTCAAGACCTTGATCGAAATCAGCGGCAGGACGCACGGCGTGATGTTCAGCAGGATCCCGGCCAGGAAGGCCAGGGGCAGCCAATACCATAGCGATTGACTGACGGGCTGCCCGGCCTGGTCTGCCGACGACCCCGAGTCAGCCTTCCCTGCCTCCTCGAGGTCGTCGGGAAACGCAGCGAACAGCGTGTCATCACCCGCCCCGGCGGACGTAATCGACTGCGCGTAGTCCACACAGGACATGTCGGAACAGGTCTGTCCGTCGAGCTTGGCCGTCACGTCGTCGCCGACGGCGCCCTCGGCCAGCGTGCCCTCAACGTAGAGGCGGATCGTGCCCTCGTGCGAGTAGATCCACGCCCCGGCCCGCACGTCCGACTGGTCGAGCTTGTGCGGCTTGGGGAAACGGACCTTCGTCCACGTAACGCCCTTGCCCCCCATCGTTACCACCGCCGGCTTGCCCAACGCCTTGGGATTGCCCAACTCGTCGTGATACAGGTGCCATCCTTTCTCGATCGTCACCTCGATCACCGCGCGGACTTTCCCGTCGGCTGCGCGGGTGTACAGCTTCGCGTCGGCGTGGTTGACAGGCCCGGCCGGGGTGTCGAATCCGCCGAGGTCCTGCGCCCGGATCTCCGCAACGGGCGCCACGAGCATCACCGCCGCAACCGCTGCCAGCATCGTTCGTTGTCGTGTCATCGTCTCATCTCGCATCGAGCCCGCTCCGGGGCAAGGCCGTCGCGGGCATCTCGTTCGATTGTCATTCCCCCGCTCCGGCGACCGGGGTCGCTTCACTATAGCAGTGCCCGCCCCGCATTGCCTTATTCCGAAGAAGTTCGCCACCGGTCAAGGAGTGAAGAAAAAGGGGGCAAGGATCTCCCCCCGGTGTCGCAACCAACCCGGTGCCGTGGCTTGCGGAGCGCCGCGGAGCAACCACGTGTCGGCAGATGGACGCAACGTGGTTGCTCCGCGGCGCTCCGCAAGCCACGGCACCGGCTCCGCAGGCGGCATCCGGCGGGTCTGGGAGACGCGGCGAGACGCCGCGTCTACATTGGCGTGGAAACTCTTGCGAAACCAGACGATAACTTCATACTTTAACACGATAATCGGACCGGTGCCCCTGCCCATGGGTGTGTTGCCCAGCCTAGCCGGACACCTCGGATCACGAGGCCGTCTCTGCGTGGGGCGAGTTGTTGTCGAAGCACGGCGACGGGGCCGGGCCATGTTTTGAAAGGGATCAGACCCATGCAAGTAACGTGTCCAAATGCCGGCTGCAACGAAGCGTACACGATAGGACCGGAACACGTAGGCCGACGCTCGACGTGCAAGGGCTGTGGCGCGACGTTCACCATCGAGGCCGACGGCCTGCAACTGGTCGACGCGCCGGCCGCCGCCGCCCCCCTCGCCGACCCGCCGCCGGCCAAGAAGAAGCGGACGCGAGTGGGGCGCGGCATGCCCTCGCCGGTCTCGGAGGCGATGGGGCCGCTCAAGCAGGATCCGTTCACGTGGCTGATGCTGGCCGGCACGGTCATCGTCATCTTCTTCCTGTTCCAGCCAGTCCTCGATAACCTCAAAGCCTCCCGTATCAACGCGCAGATTCAGGAGTTGAGGCAGGAAAAGGACGCGGACAAGGATGACCTTGAGGAACTGCAGGAGGACCTGCAGGACGCCCAGCTCAGCGCGCGCAAGTCGGGATACTTCTACACCTGGTTCATGCTGATCGGGTTCCTGCTGCTGGCGGTGGCGGAGATCGGCTACCTGATCACCGGCGCGAGCAAGGCCAAACGCGTCACCGGCGCCGTCCTGTTGTGCGGTCAACTGCTGATGGTGTTCATCTCGTACATGGGCGCATCGGTCGCCGCGATGTTCTAGGCGGGCCCCGAGGGGGTCCTGAGCACTTGGCCGGGGGGGGGGCGCCCCCCGGCCCCCCCCCACCGCGGAGGAGGTTTTGGGGACCCCCCCGGGGGGGGGCCGGCGCACTGGGCGGGGGGTCGCCGCTGGCGGCCCCCGGAAGACGGCTTTTCTTGTTCCGCGCCCCGGAGGGGTGAAAGTCATGTCGTGCTTTCACCCCTCCGGGGCTCTCGGGTCAGTTGGCATGTATCCGGGGGCCGCCTGCGGCGACCCCCGGCCAAGCGCTGACGACCCCGTTGGGGCCTGACGGCATCCTTCCGGAAGCAGCACAACGTGGTTGCTCCGCTTCGCTCCGCAGCCCACGGCACCCAACCGATGCGCGGGGTTACTTCAACCGTTGCTTCGCGCGGTTGGTGTAGTGCTGGAACCGCGGCTGCCATTTCTTCGTCGCGATCTCCTGGTAGAGCTTGCGGGCGTCGTCTTTTCGGCCCATGGACCGCAGCAGTTCGGCCCGGCGCCATATCCAGTCGCCGTTGGTCGGCTCGACGTCGTACGCCTTGGCGTACCACTGCTGGGCCTCGTCGTTGCTCCCGGAACTCTGGTACCAGTACCCCACGTGGTAGAACGACGAGCCGTCCTTGGGCTTGACGTCGATCAGCGTGGAGATCACGCGCCACGCCTCGGCCTGGTCGCCGGCCTGGCGGTGCAGGGTGGCCAGTTGCCCATGTAGGTGGGCACTGTTTTGCGTATCGACGCGGCTCCAGGTGCGCCAGACCTCGGTGGCCTGGGCCATCGCGTCAGCCAGCGCCGTCTTGCTCGCCGCGTCGCCCTTGCCCACGTGCTGCCGCACCCGCGCCGTCAACTGCGTCCACAGCCACTGGTAGCGCTGGCGGAACAGGTGGACGTTGATGCGCTTGGGCATGT
>CAZVEV010000234.1:0-9804 GCA_964625865.1 uncultured Planctomycetaceae bacterium
AGGCGTACATTTCCATCGTCAATCCTGTCATATGCGATCCTCTCGGTCGATCCTAATCATCTGTCAGTCCCCTGCGGTCGCCGGCTTGCTCTTCGCTGAGTCCGTGCCATCGTCTTTCGGGTTCGGCTTTGGCGTTTCAGAACGAGACTCTTTGATTCTCTCACGCAGTATCTTGAGTTCTGCTGCCTTCTCGGCTACCGCAGCCTGGAGACGCTGTCTTTCAGTCTCAAGCACTTTGACTTCAGCGCCGATCTTGGTACGGCGTCCTGTCAGAGTGTCAATCTCATCTTTGGCTTGCTTCGCTTGCTCTCGCTGAGCCGCCGTCTGCCCGACGACTTTCGCCAGCTGGGTGCTGGCTTCGCCGAGCTTCTCGGTTGCGTTGGTCGTTTCGAGGCTCAGTTGGGATTTCAGCAGCTTGAGCCGCTTGATGTCCGTGTTCAGCAGAGCTACCTTCTCACCGAGATCACGTCTGTCTGTTTCCGCCTGTTCAAGCGCCTTGGCCTTCACCTGCAAGGCTGCCAGCTTCGTCTCTTCCGCTTGGCGCTTCTTAATTGCCTCACCTGCGGCGCTCGTTGTCTTCTCCACGTCCGCAAGGGCCTTCATCCACTCCTGCTGGGCCGATCGCAATTTGCCAAGGACGTCGGATTCCTGCTTCTGGGCCGCCGCTGTATCAGCCTTCGCCGCCTTCACTTGGTTCAGAACGGTCTCCAGAGACGTCTGAGCCTGCGAAATGGACTGCTGGAGACGATCTCTGTCTGATGTGAGCCTGGTGATCTCGGAAGTGAGTTGGAACCTCTCCGTCTTCAGGTCGCCCACATCCTTCAGCACAGCACCGCGCACTGAGATGGCCTGCTTCATGTCCGCCGTTGCCGTTCTCTGTTCCTCCAACACCTGCTGATGGGCCTGACGGGCCAGCTTCAGTTGTTCGTTCAGACCAGCGAGTTCAGCAGTCGCCAGGTCACGACTCTTGTGGGCCATATCCTGCGCGGCAAGGGCCTCACCAGCTTCCTTCTTGGCCTCTGCCGCCTTGTTCTTCTGGTCCTCAGCCAATTGCTCCCATTCCATTCGCAGACTGGCCTGCTGTTCCTGGGTCGCCTCCCACTCGCGCTTAAGGGCCGTGAAGCCCACGAGACTGTGCAGTCCAAGCCCTTGAGTTGCGAATGCGATGACCCCGAACAGAATAAGCATCACAAGCCACGCCTTACTCGGCACATGCGAGACTCTCTTCTGTTCCTGTCTGTTGGTTTCGCTCATCGTCTCTTCTCCACTTGCTCAGGACGCTACTCCAGAGCGGCCTCTATTCGCTCAACACAAGCGTCCATGTCTTCACGCAGTTCATAGACCCAGAATCTCAGCACCTTCCAGCCATTGCCAATCAAAGCGAGATCTCGATAGAGATCGTCGATCTTGCGGGTACCGTCCAAGGACCGGTGATAGGCTTCGCCGTCGACTTCAATGTCCAATTTGACGTTCTCGCGAACGACCGCGAAGTCCAGATAGCGGCCACATGTCGGATATTGCTGTCTGAAGTCGATTCCAGCATTCCTCATAGCCGTGGCCAGTTTGGGCTCCCAGACGGGGCCGACGAGATCAGACCTGAAAGGCTCTGCAAGCGTCTCGGCATGCCCCCTGCACGCACGATGGAGTTCCTCTACATGTCCGATGCCGCAGTTGCCACACCAGTCAGCATCGGCAAAGACGTGCAACAGAGCACGTGCTCGGCTCACGGCAACATTGAACCGGTTTCCGCCTTGAGCAAGGAACCATTGCGACCCCTTCGGCATGTCGAATCCTCCCGGGATGCTCAGAAGGATAAGATCGCGTTCATCGCCCTGAAAACCGTCGGCCGTATCGACATGGAACCGCCAGTGAGCCGGGACCTCTGGACCGAATGCCTGCTCGACCTTGTCCCTTATGCGATTGGCCTGAGCCCTGAACGGCGTTACTACGCCAACTGTGCCAGGGAATCGGTCTCCCTTCAATCGATTGAGTTCCGCCACAACCGCGTCGATCTGCCGGCGACTGATACATCCCCCACCCCTAGCGGATTCGACGTCTGATGGGACGGTAGTCCAACGGAACCCGCCATGCTGTGTGGCATCCCCCCCGGGGCAAGCCAAGGCGTCGACGTTCGTCATCACACGAAGCGTCTTCCTGTAGAACGTTCTGTTGCAGTAGCCCGCTATCACCGGATGACAGCGGTGATGATCTTCCAATCGAACGGTAGCAGGCAGATCCTCCGCCGTTGAGGCCAGATCGAAGAAGGAAGAAACGTGATACAGGAACCGACCGAAACGCACATCCGTCAGGTCAAACTGCGAACACAGGCGCCTGTTGGTCTCATTGCTGATAGACGACACATGGGGTAGTTGCATCGGGTCGCCAACGACCATCGCACGGCGAGCACGATAGAGCAGAGGGATGACTGACGCGATGTCGCACTGGCTCGCCTCATCAATGATCACCAGATCGAACGCACCAGCAATACCAGGGATGTTCTTCCCCACTGTGAGATTCGACGTAGCCCACAGCGGCACCTGCCGCAGGAGTTCAGGGAAGCATGCTCGAATGGCACGGGCCAGCTTATCGGAGTAGTAGTCAGGATTATCTCCGGCGGCTTGGATGCTCTTGTGAATCTCCGCGAACCGCTGTCGCAGCGGACCACTCACGCCGATGCCGTAGGCTTCGGCACGCAGTTGGAGAGCCGTCTTCGCTGATCGGACGGTCTGCTCCTGAAGCACAACAGACTGCCTGTGGCACTCCTCCAACGACGGCAGCATCTCGAGCTCTCGCCTGAACCGTTTCACCTCTCGCGCCTGCGCAATCCCCCTAGCGACCTTCTGCCATGACTTCAGAGCGTTCAGAAGGCCCGCCAAGTCACTCTCCGACCGAACACCCACATCGGCAACTGGCTCTGTTGAGAACGCCGCACTGTACAGATTCTCTACCCGCAGAGCCTTGTCCACTGCCTGCTGGCCCCTAAGGCGGCGGCCTAGCCGCCAGAGCAATCGCTTCAGCCATCCTGCGGGCGGTTGGCGGAAGCAATCCACGGCTGCAGTCAACCTGGTCAAGTCTGCCTCGCCGGGAAGGTCGGGGCACGTCTCGATGGTAGGCACCAGTTGTGCCGGAACACACGATGTCACGCTGGCAAGGCGTTCGGTGGCCTGATCCAGATCGTCATAGCACTCGAATGCCTTCCGCATGGTCGTCTGGTGGTGTTGACGCTGCTCGAGTACTGTCGTCAGATGCTCTGCAGCAGCGCTTACCTTGGCCTCCAGCTGGCTGCGATGGGGCCGGGCCAAGATGTCCAGAAGCACTTGAGCCAGAGACGCCGTCCCGCCTTTTCCAAACGGATTCGAGACCCTGAGGATGAGCGTCTCAGGCTGCACCATGCAATTCGATCGAGGCACGACGGCTTCAATGGCCTGGTGGTTCCGGCTTGAGAAGAGCGCACTTTGTCCGGTGAGAGCCGCGTTGATCATCGTGTGGGCGACCACACGAGACTTGCCAGTCCCTGGCGGACCGGTGATAACGCCTATCGGAGCATTCAGCCCCAACCTACACGCTTCTTGCTGTTGATCGTTGAGTGGTTCGCACTCCGCTACGTCTGCCTGACGCTCGGCCTCACCATCCGGTGGAGGGACTTCGGCAGTCTCGTCTGTCGGTTGCTGATGTGGAAACAAGTGCCGTAAGGCGGAGCGGTCAAGATCCTGGTCGGTGGCCTTCCGAGCCAACCACAGCAACTCCTCGTACAGTCTGCCGGAGTACTTGAGTCTGGGCTGGGCCATCAGCACTGCTCTGTTGCGAAGACCACGGTCACTGATCTCGTGGAAACCCGGGGTGGTGTTAGGCGTGTTGATGTCCGGATGCTCTTTCCACCAGTCACGGAAAGAATGAAAGAGCGAGTCCACGACCTCACGGAAGCCGGGCAGGGCAACCGACCTGTGGCCATCTTCATCATCTCGTTCCGGCCTATCCAGTCCGACCAGTTCGGAGAAGATGCGACGGTCTTCTGCCTTCTTGAAGCGTTTCTCCAACCACCCGTGGTTGACCACGACCGGCCCCACCGGCATCAGGTACAGCATTCCGGCCTCGACCTTGTATTCCACCTGCTGAACGAACACCGGCGAGATCAGCCTGACCTTCTCTCCCGGCGTGTCACCGGAGAACACGAGCATGTCAACGGGTGTCCCGACGAAGAGACGTGGAGAAGAGCGTCTGGTCTTGATGTGCCGCACGAACTTGCCCCAATCGGGAGGCGCGGCGATAGCAATACCGGCCCCGCCGGAAAGCCCTGACCAGTTCAACCCGCTGGGCAAGCTGAGGAAGCGTTGATTCTCCTTCTCGGCGTATTCAGCAATCCTGGCCCTGTCTTCAAGGCGCACACACTCAGCGTAGTACAGACAAAGCCTCCTGAACTCACTCCATCTCGATTCCGACCCAGGAAGACTCTGGGTAGGCGGCAACTGTATGACCTCTCGCCGCTTCGGCGCTGAGACGGTACTGACCGGAGACGGACCTGTTGCCACAGGCGAGGACTCGCGTGGCCCACGCCATTGCCACACGACACCGTCTCGGAGCGTTGCCAACCCCCGTTTCTGAAGATCACGAAGCAGGCCCTGAACCACGTGACGAGGCTGCCTCAACATTGAAGCCGCCCGACGGGCCGTTAGGCCGGTCGGATGCTCCCTGAGTAGCTTCTCGATATCCTGGTCCATAGCAGCCCCAGACTCAACGTGCGCATCCAGATGGCGGCTAGCCAGAGTGCCATGGGGACCGCTGCGTTCCAGAACACCATGGCGAGTCACGAACCTCTCTCCCATGAAGCTCCCGACGCCAACTCTCGATCACCCAGCACAAACTGCGCCCGATAAGAGATTGTCCATCCCACCAACTTGATTATCAAGGACTTATCATCACCGGCGAGGCGACTCGATAAATTCTGCCGTTCGCGCGATTGGTGGTGCAAGGTCGATCCTGTACTTTATGAGATCATCGGGACTCAGGTCATCGTGCAGACGCTCTTGCAGGAAGTTGACCAGGTCCTCCTGGCGAGGCTGACCGAGGACCATTCGGTAGGCGACCAGCGTATTCTGCAGGTCGGTCAGGTGCTGACATTCCCGGCTGAGCGGCAGGGCTGGGACATGGCGGTAGACCTTGTGACCGCCTTCAAGCTCGAATATCCAGAATGGGACCAGGTCATTCTGCCCAGAGTCACGTTCCCGGCCAGCAAGCTCAAACACGGTCTTCCAGGGGTCTGCAAGCGGGGCCACCCTACTGCACAGGGAAGGCAATGGATAGGCGCGTGCCGCGTTGCGTCGGATGACGTGGCCCTTGTACCGGTGGATTCGCCCCTCCCGCTGCTCCAGATCGACCGGATTGGCGGGCAGGTTCCAGTGGTAGATCTCGTGGCAGTACTGGTGGAAATCAAGCCCTTCCTGGCCGATGGACGTCGTGGCCAGGATGAACGGCCGGAAGGGTGAGTTGAAGGCGCAGCGAACCTGGTCGGCGCGTGTTTCGGCGCCCTCTTCTTCGCTTCTGGCATCGCCAAACCGCAGTGCGTATCGACAGCGTATGCTGTGACGGTCCAACTCGACAGTACCCGAAGAAGGATTCGCCCGTATCGCATCGAAGTCGAGGTTCACCGTGCGAATGGACACGGCCGTGTGGATCTCCTCGGCCACCTGTGGGACGGTCACATCTGCAGGTGAGTCGATCAGGCCCAGCGACTCGCGGAGGATATGGGCGTACTCGTCCATTACGGCCTGGAGATTGCCGTCCACGCAGTAGTCCAGCACGCTTTCCCAGTAGCGCGTGTCGTCGCCCGACTTCATCGTCCGGATCAGCGTCATGGACTCCGGAAGGTTGAACAGCGACCGGAAGCCCATTGCCACCCTAGCGGCGGCCGGAAGGAGTTGCGGGGCCAGTTTGTCCGGCTCGACTCCATCACACGTGCGCAGCAGTGACCGCAGAGCGACCACGGCAGGAGAGGCCATCGCGACCTTCGTCAGGACGGGGATCAAGTCGTCAGGAGGGCGGCGAAGCCGTCGCTTTCTGCGTAGGAGTCGCTCGAAGATTCTGACGTGTTCGGCAAAATCGCCCTCGCTCTTGTCCGTACGCCGGACCATGGACGCCCACGCGAGCTTCTGGTCATCCGTCTGCAGCCATTTCCGAACGGCACGGCCGAAGTACTTCCGATCGAGCAGTGCCAGTGCCACCCAATACCACCGCTCGTCGACCTGACCGCCTTTGCCCGGATACTGTCTGAGGATCGGTCTGAGCAGTTCGCCCAGCCGCCTGGCAATCTCATTGTGCACGCGCTGAACGTCAGGCACCGAACCGTTCCGAGCAAGCTCAGCCGACACCATCAGCGGGTCAATCCGTGTCGCCAGCGTCAGACACGGATAGATCAACGGGAAAGTCGACATGCCCGTCGGCCGGCCCTTCGAGAAGGTGAACTGCAGCAACGGGCGTCGTCTGCGTCGCTCGGTCGAGTAGTCAGCCGTGGGATCGAACGGGGTAACCATGCGCCGCTCAGCCTCGTAGCTGGTGAGCATGGCGATAACCTTGGGCACGACCAGCCACGAGGAGAACACGAGTGACTTGGAGAAGCTCTGGAGCCCGTCATCCGCGTAGGGACCTTCTCCGGGCCGGTAGTAGGGCAGGGACGGCGGCACCCAGAGCAGACGCCAGGCGCCCGGGTCCACCTTGTGCTCCAGCAGCGACCTCAGCTTGGCGTTGCCGGGCTCCATCGGGCGGTATGAGCGAACGGTCTGCCATGAAAGCAGGCTCTTCTTCGCAGCGTGAAGCGCCTGGGCAAGCTCCGGATTCCCAGGCTCCTCCGTGTGTGAGACTAGTGTCTTCTTGACCTTGTAGCCGTCGCGATCCATGACGTTGAGCAGATACGGTGCGGACTTCCAGTACTCGACCATGTCGCCGACGCCGAGGCAACCGGCCACGTTGTCGATCGCAGCGAAAGCGTCGAGGTCATCGGGCTGCAGCGTTGCCCTCCCGTGGCGGGCCTCGGCGATCATGCCACTGCGGTCCGTCGTAGCGGGCAGTCGCTCAGTCCTGCTCATGACCCTTCGGAGCTTCCCCTCGATGACGCGCTTCGTCCGGAGCAGGTCATCACCATCGGAGGGGCTCAAGTCGAGAAGGACCCTCCGGAAGCGGGCGAGGTCCTTCTCGAACGCGGCGGTTTCGTCATCCGACCCGAACAGGAATCTGGCCGTGCGAAGGAAGTCTGTGTAGTGGTCCTCGGTCTGCTGCTCATGGTGCATCGTGTACATCTTGTACGGCGTGGCCGATAGCAGAATGACCTTGGCATCGGGGAAGTCGAATACGGCCTTGGCCAACTGAGCCACTTCATCATCGCCGTCCAGAAGGTTCTTGAACCGCTGGAACTCATCGAGGATCACGACATCCGGTTCAAGAGCGTCGACGCAGCTCCTGGCCAGGATCGAGCGGAGTTCGCCCACCAGATTGGCCCGCAGGGCAGCGTCCTCGGCGGGGATATGTTTTCGGTGCCACGCGAAGCGTTTCGTGATCGCGTTGAATCGCCGACGAACCCCCTCGCCCTTGAGAGCCTTGATGTACGTCCCGGCCATCTCCTGGTCGATCTCATCCACGGGGAACTCCCGCAGAAGCCTTCGCCAACGGTCCTTCCCGACCCCGCATTGCAGGACGTTCTTCGGACCGGCCGATTCCCCGAGCTTCCACCCGTCTCGCAAGATGTGATAGATCAGGGCTCGTTCATACCACATCCCGCCCTTGGATCGCAGATCGAAGGATGTGCCGGGCGTGAACGAGACGAAGTTCAGCTTTTCGTCCTTGATGTTGTGGAGATGAAGAGGCAGAAGGGTCATCCGGGTCGCCAGCGCGACCTCTCGCCGGCCGGTGACATTCAGGCGGTTGACGTTCTGCCTGGCAATGTCGCGATTGGCACAGATGTAGACGATGTCGATCCGATCGATGCTGTCCCAGATATGCTCGATTGCCCTGGCGATGACCCCGCGAGCGACCAGCGTCTTCCCGAGCCCCACCTCGTCAGCGATCAGGAACCGCTTGACAGCATCTGGATCCGTGTACAGGCGACGGAAGACGTAATCGACGGTCTGCCGCTGAAAGTCCTTCAGGGTGGCCAGAATCCTCTGTGTATCAGGCTTCTTCTGTCGCGGACTCATCGGCCCCCTCCCTGCCGGCGAGCGGCAACGAACGTCTGCCAGACAGCGTCGAAGCCCTCCGGCAATAGGTCATCAGCCTGGCCGGCCTTCTTCAGGTCGTCAATGAGCCGCCCGATACGGTCTATCTTCTCAGGCTTGCGGCTGTAGGCCCGGATGAGCTCCTCCAGCAGCGGGATGGCGCCCACCCCCTTCGCATGACTATCCGGATCCTGGGAAAGCCCAGCCGACAGTGGCCCGTAGGCCCCGAATTGGGCGTCATCGTCAGCCAGAAGAAACAGCAGATAACGCAGGAATCTGCTCCGGTCTGCGATGATGTGATGTAGGATGCTGCTATTCCGATGAGACGGAATGCCGGATATCGGCAGGTTCAGCACGAACGCCACCGAGGCCTTATGACTATCCCGCCGGGTCGATAGTTCAAATGCGGCGAACCCGGTCAGGGCGACCAGCGACATGCCCTCGAACTCGATCCTCCCTCCGCCCAGGGCCGGTGAGATGTCTCTGGCATGATCGTTCTTGAGGGAGATGGGATGGCACTGACCCGTTACGCTCGAAGGGAAGCCATCGGCCGCCTCTTGCCCGGTCACTGCCAACGTGTAGATGTCATCCGTCGCCGGCGATACCGCGGCAGTCAAACCAAGCCGAGACAGACATCGCCGAGCTGTCTCCAACTCCCCCTCGAGTTCCATCTGGATTCGCGCCTTTTCATCGGATTCCGGCATCTGGCTTCGCACGTACGGCCGAAGCATATTGCGCAGTGCGACCTTGTCGTCTTCGCTGCCGAGCAGTCTGTCGATGCCGAACTTGCTCTTGAGCCCCCGTAGTTCGGTGACGAACTCGACGTTCAGACTGCGGTAGGCGGCGTTCGTCGCGTTAGCTGATCCAGTACCGATAGTGGCACGCCAGCCGTGTTCCATGATGTAGAGTTTCGCATGCAGCCCCGAGAGGTCGCCGTGAGCGTCACGGTTGCTCTCATGAGGTGCCTCCTCGGCGTCGAGGTCGTCCGGACGCTCGGCTCCTTCATCCATGAAGAAGATTCTGCCGCGGCTCTCAAGAGCCGCTATCATCTCGCCCGAAAGCGTATCAAGGCTGTCCAGTCGTGAGATCAGAACGTTGTTCTCGCCGGATTCCGTCAGAGGTTCAAGGACCTGTTCCGAAAGGAATGGTGACATCACAAGATTCCTCTGACCAGCTTCGAGAAGGAACTCACCAAGGTGCCCGGGGATCCCCGAAGGGAGGAAGCCGATCTTGTCTTCGAACCGCTCCGGCGGCTCGAATCGGACACGAAGCACTTCATCGGCCAGGATGTCGATGTGTTCGCGCAGGGGTTTGCGCACCGGGCCACACGCGAGTTTCGGCAGGGCCGCGACAAACTCGGCCAGAGGGCGGTTTCGGGAGAAGGCGTTCTTGCGGTCCTCCAGGACACCGTCGAGTGTCAGGATCGTGTCCCACGACCGATCAAACGTGAGGTTCCGCGAAAGACACAGAAAACGATAGACAATGGGCAGGTCCTCGTCCTCGGCCGCAAAACGCAGAAGCCACGTCTTCGGGTGGAATACGCCGTCCATGCTGGCCGGCTGGACCTCCATGACGACCTTCTCGAGGTACGTGAAGAGTCGTG
>CAZVEV010000235.1:0-9718 GCA_964625865.1 uncultured Planctomycetaceae bacterium
AATACACTACTCGAAACTCTCATAACACATGGATCAGATTTCGGGGAGCAACCCAGTGTCTTCAACTAATTCCCACCCAATGCCTTTGATCACCTGTTTTCCATGTGCATGAAACAGGCCTGGAAATGAAACACCCCCGGTCGTTGTCGTTCCTCCAAGCTGGCTGTCACACTCGACCAGGGTGGTTTGCGCACCGGCCCGGGCACACTGAATCGCCGCAGTGATGCCTGCTGAACCACCGCCTACAACCAGGACATCCACCTTGTGCGTGCTCTTGCCGTCTGCATCAAATGCTGATTCCTGCGGTTTCTCGGACTCTGCACCATGCGCCATACCTGATGTTGCCAGAGCCGCCAGGCCGGAAGCAGTTGCCATGGAGTACTGTAGAACCTGTCGTCTTGCTATATCGTTGTCTTGCATTGTCTCACCTGTGTTGAGCTTGATAACAGTTGATTGAATGGAAAAGGCAGACCGCGTACCCAGCGCCATGGCGGATCGGGGACCGCCCCCGACCTGCTTTGAGTATCCGTCGGCGGCCGGTGCGAGTCAACGCCGCTCCAGACGATACATTCGTGAGTGGGACGTGATGTCGCAACCGGCTCCTTGGCGGCGGGGGGTTGGGCGGGTAGAATGCTCTCGTCCGTGGAGGTCCCGCGGGCGGGACAAGGAAACCAGACGATGGAAAGAATCATTCGCGGCAAGGCGTTCGTGGTGGGCGACAATATCGATACCGACCAGATCATCCCGGCGGAATACCTCAGCTACAACCCGGCCGACGCCGAGGAGCGGAAGTACTTCGGCGCCTACGCGATGTGCGGCGTGCCGTCGGCCGAGTCGGGCCTGCCCGAAGGCCACGTGCCCTTCGTGCGCGCCGGTGAGTTTGCCAGCGACTTTGCGGTGATTGTCGGCGGGCGGAACTTCGGATGCGGCTCGTCGCGCGAGCATGCGCCGCTGGCGATTGCCGAAGCCGGCTGCCACGCCGTCATCGCCGAAGGCTACGCCCGCATCTTCTACCGCAACAGCATCAACGGCGGATACCTCGTGCCCTTCGAGACGCCGACGCGCCTGGTCGGCCTGATCGCCACCGGCGCCGAAGTGGAGTTGGACACCGAGGCCCAGACGCTGACGGACGTGGCGGCCGGGACGACGTATCCGCTCAATCCGCTGGGCGACGTTGCCGAGATCGTCCAGGCCGGCGGGGTCTTCCAATACGCCCGTGATAAAGGCATGCTGAGCGATTGACCCCGGCGCGCCGGGTAAAGCGGGTAGGGCGTGCAACAGGTTTGCACGCGGAACGAGTACACTGTCCCTTCCGCGTGCAACGAGTTGCACGCCCTACAACTTCGGCTATCGTGTTACCCGAGAAGACGCGCAGTGAGCGACGCCCATGAAGCAGATCGATCAACTGGACATCCGGGACGTCGACGGCGGGGCGGTCATTGCCGTCAAGGTCGTGCCCGGATCAAGTCGCGACAAGGTTGCCGGCGTTCTGGGCCCTGCGCTGAAGATCACCACGTCGGCCCCCGCGGAGAAGGGCAAGGCCAACGCCGCCGTCGCCAGGACGCTCGCCGAGGCTCTGGGCGTCGCCCGGCGAGACGTGGAGCTTCTTGGCGGGCCGACCAACCCGCGGAAGGAGTTCCGCATCGCCGGCCTGACCGCCGATCAGGTCCGCCAATGCCTGGGCGGATAAGGAATTGCTGCCGGTGCCGTGACTTGACGCGAAGCGGAAACCACGTGGAGGTGCAACACGTGGTTGCCGCTTCGCGTCAAACCACGGCACCGCGCCAATATGGCACCGCACGTGGTTCTCGTGGGCGGCCAGACCCTCTGGAACGCACAGAGAAGCGGCCTGCGGGGTTATCTTCCGGCCGACACCCTTGAGGGTGTCTTGTTGCGTCGAGGGCGGCCAGAGGGCTTGAAATGCGTCAGCCGGGACGACGCCGTCCCGCGGCGGTTCGCGATCCGTCCCAACCGGACCCTCCCGCACCTTTGTGACGGTACTAACCCGTTGCACCCCCTACGACGACGGAACTCGGGGCGCCTACTGTCCTCGGAGCCACTGTCCGAACGCCCTGGCCGTCGTCGACGGGGCCAGCAGGCCTCGCGGGTGGGTCATCCGCAGCGGTTTGATCTCGGGCCATCGCCTGCCCAGTGCCTCCAGGTCCACCACCACCATGCCGCGCCGCGGCTCGGGGCGCAGTGCGGCCCGGGCGGTCCCTGCGACGAGCAGCACGTCCATCTGTCCCTCGCCCCAGGCAATGGCCATCCATCCCGGGCCGAAGACCCGCCGAAACGTCGCCGCCAGGGCCAGCACGTCGCTGGCGCTTTCGCGTGCGGCCTGCGTCCGCAGGATGACCATCCCGTCCTCGCCCAGGCGCCGCGCGCAGAGGCGGAGGGTCCGTTCGGCGTAGCAGCGCCAGGCCGGCGGCCCGTCCGCCCGCCCCAAGGCCATCACCATGCCGTCGTATCGCTCCCGGCCGGCCCGGACGGCCGCGAGGAACCGGCCGCCAAACTCCCCCCGCAGGGCCTTGCTCGCCTCGCCGTCGCCCAGCGCGGCTGGATTGACCGACGCCCGCATGGCCACCACGTGGGGGGGCATCTCGGCGGGGACGTCAGGCGGTCCGGATGCGACAACCCACAGCCGCTGGCCGGCCGGACAGCGGGTCAGCGCCTCGGCGAGGACCTGGCCGATGGCCTCCTTGCGCCAACCGTCCCGGCGCGCCGGGACGGTCAGTCCCGCCGCACCGGCGGCCAGGACGGCCAGCACGCCCAGCGCCGCCGCGGCTGCTGCCGCTCTCAGCGACACATCGCCCGGCCCGAGACGGTGCGACGTGCGTGGGGCGGGCATCCACCCCACTGCACCAAGACACGCCGCAACCAGGGCCACCGACCACGCGGGCCCCAGGCCCGTAAGGTCGGCTACCAGCGACGCGGCGGCAGTCAGCACCAGGGCGCCGGCTGCAATGCACGCCCAGACAATCCGCCGCGTGCGGGCCGCCGGTGGGGCCGCAGGGGCGCCGGTCTCGTGCTCGGGTGTCTCAGGCACGCGGCGCAGGGCGATGGCG
Source organism: uncultured Planctomycetaceae bacterium (assembly GCA_964625865.1). Taxonomy (GTDB): domain Bacteria; phylum Planctomycetota; class Phycisphaerae; order SM23-33; family SM23-33; genus CAZVEV01. The sequence goes on from CAZVEV010000235.1 coordinate 3,066, forward strand.
GCCCCGGCCAGCAGGAGCAGGCCCGTGACCACCGGCAGGGCCGCCAGACTCAGGCCCAGCCACCACGCGACGGCAAAGGCGGCCAGGCCGCACGATGCGGCCCGGCATGACGGGGCGAGATCAACCGTCTCGTCACGCCCAAGCGTCGCCGCCAGCGCCAGCGCCATCGGGGCCATGCCCACGAACTGGAGCGCCATACACGCCCCCAGCCAGGTGGCAGGGGACCAGAGGACGCCGGCAACCAGTGCGTCGCCCAGCGCCGGTGTGGCCAGGACCGCCCCCGTGCTGCACAGTCCGCAGACCGCGGCCGCCGCGCCCGTTGACGCCGTCGAGCCCAGCCCCACACGCACCCCCGCTCGCCGGGCCAGCCGCACTGCCCTGGGCGCCAGTCGGGCCGTCCCGCAGAGCCCCAGCAGCGTTGCCGCGACCGCCCCCAGCGTTGACCGCGGCGAGGCGTCCAGCGCCCACGCCCAGAGCACCACGAGACATGCCGTCTGGAACACGAGAATCGCCCCCAGGGCTGTTCGGAGCGTTCTGTCGGTTACGGCGTGGTTCATGTTCGGTCCATCTTGCCGCCGCTTTCACGGGCGAGATCCCGACGTACATCGGGATGGTACGTCCACATCGCCACCGCCTCGCACGGGCCTCAGCGGATGACCGTCGATCGCTCGGCGGACAACTGGACGCGACAGCCGTCGTCGCAGTGGAGCGTCAGCCCGTCCATGGGGCTTACGTCGAGCACGCGCCCGACGTAGATCGCGCCGTCGCATCGTACCCGCACGCGCTGGTTAATCATGGCGCAGCGGGCGTGCCAGGCGGCGTGCAGTTGATCCAGCCTGGCTTCATCGAGCGGCCCGACCCAGCCGTCCAGGCGTCTCAACACGGCGCGAAGGACTTCGGTGCGTTCGACGGGCCCTCCGGCGTGGCGGGCCAGGTTCGTTGCAGGCTGATCCACCTCGTCGGAGCCCGGCGAGGCATTGACGTTGATCCCCATGCCGATAACCACCGCCAACCGATCGCCTTGCCGACGCGTCTCGACAAGCACGCCTGCGACCTTCTCGCCGTCCAGCAGCACGTCGTTGGGCCACTTGAGCCCCGTCCGCAGGCCGCACGCGTCGGCGATGCCCTCAGCGACGGCCACGCCGGCGACTATCGTCGTCGCCTCGTGGCCCGACCAGTCGCTCTCGGCCAGCAGGAGGACGCTGGCCAGGATGTTTGCCCCCGGCGGGCTGAGCCACTGCCTGCCGTGGCGCCCGCGCCCGCGGCGCTGGGTCTCGGCGACAACGACCAGCCCGTCAGTGTCGCCCTGGCGCGCCGACGCCATCGCCACGTCGTTCGTCGACGCGACCGTATCGAAGCAGATGACGCTTCGCCCCACGCGTCGCGCGGGCAGGTCACGCTCGATCAGGAAAGGCGTCAGCTTGATCGGCCTGACCAGCCTGACCCCGTAGGCGGGGGTCGCTTCGATGCGGTAGCCCTCTTCGCGCAGGTCATCCAGGGCGCGGGCCAACTCCGGTTGTCCCAGGCCCGCCTCCCGCGCCAGGTCGTCCAGCAGGAAGAAACGCTCCCCGCGGTCGTACAGAAGCGCCAGGATGTGATGTCCGATCGTTTCCATTGCAAACAGAACAGTGGTCGAAGGTCAAAGGTCGAAGGTCGAAGGTCAAAGGTCGAAGGTCGAAGGTCAGAGGTCAGAAGACCAGGCCTGGTCGTCCCTGCCGCGCCCGAGCGGATCTCTTGGACCTTCGACCTCAGACCTTCGACTTTGGACCTTCCAGTACGACGTCCAGACCGATATCCACCGCGCGGGCCGAGTGCGTCACGGCGCCGACGGCAATTCGCTCGACGCCCGTTGCGGCGGTTGCGGCAACGGTTTGCAGCGTTACGCCCCCCGAGGCCTCCAGGGCAATCCGCCCGCGCAGGCCCGCCCGGTCCCTCATGGCCACCGCTTCGGCCAACTCGGCCTCGCTCATATTGTCCAGGAGCACCACGTCGACGTCGAGATCAAGGACGATCTCAAGTTGGGACAGGGCGTCGACCTCGATCTCCACGAACCCGCCGTCGCCCAACTGTCCGCGCGCGTCGGCCAACCGGGCGCCGATCGCCGCAAGGGTATCTGCCACACCCGCGCGGGCCAGGATCGCCAGGTGGTTGTCCTTGACGAGGATCGCGTCGTACAGGCCCATGCGATGGTTCTTGCCCCCGCCGGCGCGGACGGCGTACTTCTCGAGATCGCGCCATCCGGGCGTGGTCTTTCGGGTGTCGTAGATGTCGGCCCGTCCGGCGGCGGCCTGGACGAACTGCCGCGTCGTCGTCGCCACGCCGCTGAGGCGCTGGAGAAAGTTCAGTGCCACCCGCTCGGCAGCCAGGGTCGCCCTGGCCGGGCCTGACCAGTGCGCAATTACTTGTTCGGCACGTACTTGTTGGCCGTCTTCGGCCGTCACGGTGGTGCAAATCTCGTCGCTGTAAGCTGATGCGATCTGCCCCAGCATGCTCGTGCCGCAAACGGTGATCGGCTCTCGCGTGCGGAAGTGGCCCTCTGCGGGGACCTCGGCGTCCAGCAGGGCGCCGGTCACGTCGCCGCCGGCGAGGTCTTCAGCGACCGCCAGGGCCAGCAGTCGCCCAAGGGCGGCGGTCTCACGTTCGGTCGGTTGGCACGGCATGACCCAAGCATACCGCCCGAGCGGGGCGATGGGAAGCACTTTGCGGCGCCTCGTTCGTCGCATCCGCGTTGGTCCCGTGCCGCTTTTTGCCATGGAACGGCCTAGTGTGCGTATAGTCGCTTTCCTCAATGAAAACGGCAATTCTCGTTCGGAACAGCGGATTTTTCGCATTTTGCGGGAGTTTTCGCTAAAAACCTTGACACAGTCTAAACAAGGCCCTATAATCTCGGCATAATGGCTACTGCAACACAGAAAACCGCTCGGAAAGCCTCTGCCAAGAACGGTTCGAGAAAGAGACCCGCCCGGACGTACGATTCGGCGATGAAGTACCTCTTCTCGCAGACCGACTACGAGCAGATGCTGCGCGTCCGGTATAATCGCGACACGTTCAGTCTTGACCGCATGCGCAGCCTGCTCAGGAGCATGGGCAACCCGCATGAGAAGATCCGTTCGGTCCACATCGCCGGCACGAAGGGCAAGGGGTCGACGGCGACCATGCTGGCGGCGATGCTCAAGGCGTGCGGCCAGCGCGTGGGGCTGTACACCTCACCGCACATCTGCGACGTCCGCGAGCGCATCACGGTTAACGGCGACAAGATCACCCAGATCGCCCTGGCCCGGCTGATCTGCAAGGTCGAGCCGATCATCGAGAAGATGGCGGACGACAAGCCGACGTTCTTCGAGATCTTCACCGCGCTGGCGTTTCAGTACTTTGCGGACATGAAGGTCGACATCGCGGTCGTCGAGTGCGGCCTGGGCGGGCGGCTGGACAGCACCAACGTGCTCAAGCCGGACGTGATCGGCCTGACCAGCATCTCGATGGACCACATGCACCAGTTGGGCAACACCCTCAGCGCCATTGCCTCGGAGAAGGCCGGCGTCCTCAAGAGCAATACGCCCGCGATCAGCGTCCAGCAGGCCCCCGAGGCTCGGATGGCCCTGACCAAGGCGGCCAAGGACACCAAGGCCAACCTGATGTTCACCGGCGAGGATATCGACTTCAGCTATCGCGTGGAGTCCTCGCGCCTCGAGGGCTGCCACACGCGGATCTGCCTGACCACGCCGGACAGCAAGTTCGAGCACCTGACCGTGCCCCTCCAGGGCGAACACCAGGCGCTGAACTGCGGACTGGCCCTGGCCATGCTGGACGAACTGAAAAAGCAGGGCATGGAGATCGACGACGAGCGTGCGATGGCCGGGCTCGAAGGCGTCTACGTCCCCGGGCGAATGGAGATGCTCCATGACGCCCCGCGAATCCTCGTCGACGGGGCCCACAACGCCGCATCCGTCCAGGCCCTGATCCGCGCCATCGGGCAGAATATCCCCTACGATTCGATGGTCATGGTCTTCGGCTGTGCCGCTGACAAAGACATCCCCGGCATGATCGACCAGATCGCCAAGGGCGCCGACAAGGTGATCTTCACCCAGGCCGCCGACAACACGCGCTCCGCGACGCCCAAGCAGCTCGCCGAGGTCTACGAGGAACGCTCCGGGCGGGTCGCCCAGCTGGCCGACTCGCTGACCGACGCGATCCGCATCGCCCACAACGCCGTTAGCAGGGAAGACATCATCTGCGTCTGCGGATCGTTCTACCTCATCGGTGAGGCCAAGAAGCTGCTGGACAAGAAGTAGCGACGGCGAGAATCACCCCGTTTCCCCACGCCCGTCGGGTATGCCCCGGCGGGCGTTCTTGCGCGCGAACCGGACCTCACAGCCACGGCAGGAGCGGCACCACCGCGTGGAACGCCAGGTACAGCGCGCCCGCCAGATGCGCCGTGCCCACCAGCGTCGGCAGCCATGCGAACCCGTCGGCCAGCCGGTCCGAAAACGCCGCCCCCAGCGCCCCGCCGCCGATCACCAGCAGATACCCCACCGTCGCCGACGTCGTCCGCCGCCTCCGCGTGCCGTGGGCGTAGACCGCGGCGGCAAAGATGTTCATCGCCGCCAGGAACCCCACCGCCAGGTACACCCACTCGCGCTGAATCGCCCCCAGCGGGCGGGACGGCATCATCGCCCCGCGAACCGCCAACGCCAGGTGCACCGCGATGATCAGCCACGTGATGTTGCGGAACCCCGCCTTGCGGACCTTGTGCCTCAGCGCCCGCTGGGCCAGCAGGGCCGTCGGCGACCCGCCGGCCAGCGCCAGCAGGTGCAGCACGCCCTCGGGTACGCGAAGCCGCCCGGCCCGCGCGGCGTCCTTGTCGTAGAGGTACGTCAGCAGCGTCGCGACGTTGACGCCGACGGCGTACCACAGCACGACACGCCACCGTCCATACTCGTACCACAGCGGGGCGGCCATGAAGGCGCCCACCATCCCCGCGCTGATCAGCAGCCAGCGTAGGTAGAGGCCCGGTTTGCTCACGGTCTGGGTCTTGCTCATGTCCGCACGAGACTATACCGACCCGGCGTGCCACCCTCAAGTCCGTAGGGCGTGCAACTCGTTGCACGCGGAACGAATGCGCCATATCTTCCGCGTGCAACAAGTTGCACGCCCTACGATGGCCGCCCGGGCTGCCCCGCTCAACCGCCGTCACCCGATGGCGTACCGCTCCATCTTCAGGCGCTTGCCCAACTGCTCGGTGATGTGATACGCCAGCATGCGGCTGACGCTTCTCGCCTGCTGCGGGTCCATCGCCCCGCCCCGCCCGGCTTCGGCGGCCAGCATCGCCCGTATGCCCGCCAGCGTTGCTGCGTCGGTGGGATACTTCTCGTTAGCCGCCGTCTCGCACGAGCCGCACAGCAGCCCGCCCCGACGCGACGAGAACACCATGTGTCTCACGTCGCCCGCCGACGCCCGAGCCACCTCCGTGCCGCACCCCATGCATGCCGACATCTCACCCAGCAGGCCCACGTGGCGGAGCATGCGCCACTGACAATAGGCCAACACCGCCGCGACCGGCGCGTCGGCCTCGCCCAGGCGGGCCAGGCCGTTGTGCAGCAGGTCGAAGACCTCCGGGTGCGGGTCCCCCTCGGCCACCATCGCCTCAGACAGCTCCATCAGGTACAGCGCCGCATTAAGCCCGCCGCCGGCCCGCCGCCGCAGCGCCGTCCTGCTGGCGGTCTCGGTGAACTCGATCAGCGTCCCCAGCGCCTCGCCGCCGCGCCCGGACGAGTACACCAGATCGCCCTCGGACAGCAGGTCCAGCGCCCCGCCGGTCTTGCTCTTGGGGCGCTTGGAGCCCTTGGCGATCATCTTGGCCAGCCCCGCCCCGCGCGTGAGGAAATGGACCACCTGCGAGGTCTCGCTGTAGTCCACCGTTCGCAAGCAGATCGCCTTTTCCCTGTGACGCATCCCCGGATTGTCCCCCGCCGGACCCCCCCGATGCAACGATAATCCCCCCGTACCACGGGCGTCTCGCCCGTGACTGAATGCGGGAAAAACAGTTCCTCTGCGGACCTCTCCACGGGCGAGACGCCCGTGATACGGGACACCCGAGACACCCGAAATCCCCCATTTCCCGCCCCCGCCGCGTTGGTGCCCAGAGGTTTACACTTCCAGGTGTAAACCCCCGAATGCGTACAAGCCGTATGATATCTGAAAATATGAATATACAAGGTGTTACGTTCAGGTGCCGCCCCAAAGGACCCGTCAGGAGCCCTTTACGACCCTTACAGTGTAAACGTCCGTCACGCGAGGTGGCGGCGATGGTTATAGCATAGTTCTCCTTGACTCTAGCGTGGACATTTGCGGGGGGTGTTACAGGTTGAAGGTTGAAGGTCGAAGGTCGAAGGTCTGCGCTGGCGCGATCGGACTGGCGGCTTAAGCCGGCCGGTTCTTCCCGAGTCCCCCTGACGAAAAAAAACCTTCAAACACTCCGTTTTTCCCGCCCGAAATGTCCACGTCGAACACCACTACGCTATACGAAGGGACGGTATCGCGGCTGGTTGAACCGGTTGACTCGCTGACTGGCCGCTGGTACCCCTCCGGCCGTGCAACTGAGTCGAAAACGGGGACTGGCTCGCCCGCAGGCCGCAGGCCGAGGACGTGCCTGT
>CAZVEV010000236.1:0-9715 GCA_964625865.1 uncultured Planctomycetaceae bacterium
TTTAGGCAGACGTCGAGGCAGCCTTCAACCGCCGTCCGAATGGTACCGCGCGGCCGAGCCCATACAAGCACTGCGCGCAAGAAAACGGGGCGAGCCGCCAACGACCCGCCCCGGTCACAGGATCGCGACGAGGCCTAGCTTCCTTCCAGCCTCTTCTGCGCTGCGATGACGGCGGCGACGCGTTCGGTGCGGCAGGGCGTGCCGAAGCTGCCGTTCTGTCGCTGGTGGGCGGCGACGGCCTTGAGGCCGTCGGCGAGGATTTCGTCGGCCAGTGGCAGGTCGAAGCGCGCGACGGCGTGGAGGGCCGCGAAGAGCTTCGCCCCTCGCCACTGCCTCTGATCCTTGCTGCCGAGCGGGCTGGTCTGTGACCCGTGCAGAAAGGCCAATGCGGCTTCGGCATGATCGGTCTGGCGCAGTTTCGGATGAGCGCCAAACGCCCGGACGGCCGGAATCGTGCACGGGAAGCCGCCTCCCGGGTTGCGGCACCAGCCGCCGCTCTGGCGTTGCACGGCCAGCAGGACGTTGAGGGCGGGCTTGAGCCTCTTGTCCGCGTGGAACTCGCTGCGACAGAGGGCCTCGATGATGTAAGACAGAGGCACCAGACCGTAGTCGTAGCAGGAACCGGGCCCGGGCCTGTCGAACGACGAGCGCCGCTCGGTCCGCACCGGCGACTTCGGGCCCAGCAGTGGCTCGAACTGGCGGAAGATGTTCATCTCACAGGCGCCGTCGGTCGGCGCGTAGGCAGCGCTGGTGGATTCGCAGGCGCCGAAGAACCCGCCGAGGTCCCAGGGCGCGGTCAACGCTCCCGGCCGCACGCGGGCGGCCTTGCGGTAGCCCGGCTGCGCTTCCAGAAGCCCCAGCAGGAACTCGCCGGCCCGCGACATCACCTCGGCCGACAGCTCCGGCGCCACGTCCGCCAGCAGACACACCACGCCCGCGGTCTTCATGGGGCTATCGTCGAAGCTTCCGTTCGGGAGCTGCGATTTCTCGAAGCGTCCGGCCACCTTGCGTGCGATTGCGTCGTCGCCTTCGCGCGCCAGCCCGAGGGCGCATCTCGCGCGAATGGCGGCTTCATCGTCCTGTCGCATCAGCCATTGGATTGGATCGTATTTCAGCATGGTTGGGATCTCCTTTCGGCGGGCTACCCTTCCGCCCCGTGGCGGCGGAGGACGGCCTGGACGTCGGCGCTGTCGGCGAACTGCAACGGCGTGAGGCCGTCGCTGCTGCGGATGTTGACGCTGGCCCCTCTGGCGAGTAGCCACTCAGCCGTTTCGGGTTGCCCTTCGCGGGCGGCCCAGTGCAGGACCGTCTCGGCGAGAACATCCCCCGAGCCACTGCCGGGCACGGCGGTGATGCCTCCCGGATCGGGCGATGCGTCCTCGCGCAGCAGCAGTTCCAGCACCGCACACTGGTGGGCGGTGTCCAGCGCCGGGCCTGTCGCGATCTCGGCCCGGGCCCGCGCCTTATCCTCCTCGCCGTGGCAGCCGTCGAGCATGTGATCCAGGGCGTCCGGACAGCCCTTGGTCGCCACGATCGGCGTGAAGCCGGCCGTCCGGAACACCGACGCCCGAAAGGCCTGGCCCCACATCGCGTAGACGGGCACATCAGCCCAGCCGGTGGCCTGCACTTTGGCGTAGCCGCCTTCTCGCGCCATCGCCACCACTCGGCGGGTCAGCTCCAGGTCCAGCCCGTCGGCCATGCCTTGGGCATCCACGTACCCGCAACCAATCCACAGGATCTCGTCGGTCCATTCGCGCCGGTGGTTCCGTTCGCCCCAGCCGCCCCAATGCGGGATGGTGAGCGTCTTGGGGAAGAACCGGATCGTGCCCGCCAGCCCGCCGTCGGTGAACGCCAACAACGCGAACCGGTCGACCTTGCCGGCCAGGCCGCGACCTAGCTCAAACCACCTCGCTGCCCACAGGTCCCCCTCGGGCGGGGTCACCGGCCCGGTGTCTTCCTGCAGGTTGTACAGCGGCCAGACGTGGCCGGCGTAGGCGCTGGGCGGGTGGGTCCGTCCCCGTCGTCCCCACAAGGCCCGGCAGGCTTCGTCGTAACGTTCCTCGCCATCGACCATGATCTCCACGGCCGATAGCTGCTGAGGAGCCAGCCATTCGAACCGATACGCCTGTCCGTTCAGCGTAGCTGTTCCGGCTGCGTCTCCCGCCGCGACCGATGCGCCGTCGCCGGCGCCCTCGACGCCGGCCACGTGGGCCTTGAGCTTGTCCCAGCTCTCAAAACCGTAGTAGATCGCCAACGCGAAGTAGACGTCGCTGAGCGAGACGTCGGCAGCCAGGATCCCGGCATCGTCGGCCCCGGCGAGGCGGTTCAGTTGCCTCAGCACCTGGCAGCACGACGGGTCCCCGTTTCGGTGCGCCTTGTGCAGAGACTTCGCCCGCTTCTTGAGGCTTTCGAGGCTTGGGTGTTCGGGAAGTGAACGCGGCATGATGCACCTTCCTTTCCGATAACGCCCAGGGCCTGCACGCATGGGCAGAAAAGAAGGTCACTATTCAATCGTCATGAAGGCGGGCTTGACCCTTTACGCAGACCGGGAGGCGGCCTTCAACCGCCACCCGAAATCCTACCGCGCAGGACCGAGGATGCAAGCGCCGCGCGAACGAAAGCGGGGCGCGTCCCTTACTTACGCCGGGTACATCAAGAACCCGCCGCTAGCGTAGATCAGTTGCCCGGTTACCCAGCGCCCCTGTTCCGACGCAAGGAAGACGATTACGTCGGCCACATCTTCGGGCTGGCCGACACGACCAAGTCGTGTCTGAGCGGCCAATTGCTTCTCACTCTCCGGCGTGATGGACCCGGTCTGAGTGGCTCCCGGACAGACGATGTTGACCGTGATTCCGTATCTCCCCATTTCTCCCGCAGCCGACTGACTGTAGGAGACAAGGGCACGCTTGCTGGCCGCATAGCTCACGTTCCAAGAGTGAGCGAACACCGTTGTCAAACTGACGATGCGGCCCCAGCGTGCATCTCGCGCTATGTGCCGCTCAAGGTATTCCCGCATCATCAGCGCATTGGCGCGAGCATTCACGGCGAAATGGCGATCAATGCCCTCGGCAGTGATGAGGTTGATCTGACCAGAATCGCTGTTCACCAAAGCCGGATCAAATGTCTCCAGCACGCAGTGGGTGTGATTCTCGATCAGTATGTCCACTGGGCCCAGGTCTTCCTGGCACCGATCGAAAAGCATGGCGATGTTTCCGACGTCGGCGAGGTCACACTCGTGGGCGACTGCCGCTCCGCCATGTGAGCGGATCTCTTCAAGGACGACGTTGGGAGATTGCTGCTGCATCGCATGATGCAATCGGGCCCCAGCGACCCCGGCCTCGCGCGCATCCTCAAGCTCCTCCTGCGAGTATGGACATTCCGGCCGGTAGTAGGTGATGAACACCCTGGCGCCCTGGGCTGCGAGCGCCTTCGCCGTTGCAGCTCCGATGCCATGATTTCCCCCGGTTACGAGGGCAGTCTTCCCTTCGAGTTGCGGATCAATCACGTCTTCTCTCCTGGCGACAGGGGGAAGTGAGTGAGACATGGGGCCCCTTCCTTTCGTCCAACGCCCAGGGCCTGCACGCATGGGCAGAAAAGAAGGTCACTATTCAATCGTCATGAAGGCGGGCTTGACCCTTTACGCAGACCGGGAGGCGGCCTTCAACCGCCACCCGAAATCCTACCGCGCGGCCGAGCCCATGCAAGCACGGCGCGCAAGAAAACGGGGCGAGCCGCGAACGACCCGCCCCGGGCTGCTGCATGTCTGGATGCGGCGAGGCTACAACGGCTCGACGATCAGGCTGGCGACGTCGACGGTGCTGCCCCAGCCGGGGCCGATACTGACGGCCGACTTCAGGCCGCTGAAGTCGCCGTCCTGCGTGTAGACCGGCTCGTTGTCGGCGAACACCCGCATCTGGCCCGTGTCGATTTCCCACACGATGTCGTGCCAGTGGTTCTCGGTGAGGTAGCCCTTGCCGGGCACATGGTGCTCGTTCTCATCACCCATGTTGAACATGTCGCCGATGATGAGCAGATTGATGTCGACCTCCCAATTGAAGATCACGAACCCGCACCAATACCGGATGCGGATGTTGGTCGAGTCGGTCCGCGCCCGAATGCGGATGCGAACGGGCGTGGCGACCTCCTCGGTCGTCATCGCCCAGGTCTCATCGTCGGCCAGGGACGTGAGGCGCACGAAGCCGCTCTCGTGGCGGATCACGCACGCGCCTTCGCTGACCAGCGGCGGAAGCGGAATGGTCTCGGTGTCCGGTGCCGGCCCGGCCGGCAAGGTCTCTGGCGCCGGCGCCGGGGCGGGCGCTGCGGCCGGGGGCCGAACGGCGTCTCGGAACAAGGCCGTCAGTGCCCCGAATCGCGGGTCGTCGGCCAAGCTGCCGAAGGCGTCGTCGAACATCGCCTGAGCTTGCTCGACGTCTGGGACCTGCTCAGCCAGGTATTTGAAGATCGATTGCACCAGACTGCGCGTGTCGCCGTGCGGCACGCAGGTGCGGTAGGTCCACTGGCCCGACGGCGGCGGCTGAACGGGAAACGCCCGGATCAGTTCGCCGCAGGTGGCCAGCGCGCCGGGCAGGTCGTCGGCCTTGAAGGCCTGGACCTCGGCCTTGCGGCGCAGGGCGGCGGCCTTGCCGCCGGGGTGATTGACGTCTCGGTAGAGCTCGTCGTAGATCGCCGACGCCCCGGCCCAGTCGCCCTTGCCGATGCCGGTCGCGTCGCAGCCGGCCTGGGGCGACCAGCACCCCTGGCAAGACGCCTGCGCCCAGCGGGCGTTGACGGCCAGCGTGGTGTCCGGGTTGTCGTCGATGACGCGCTGGTAGAGCTCGATGGCGCGGTCCCAGCCGTCCGGCTGCAAGGGGCCGTGGTTACATCCACCCCCGGCTGCGGCCGCGGCCCGCAGCAGGAACTTGTTGCGGTCCGTTTTGGCCTCAGCCCGGTCGGCGCATTGTTGGAGCGTTTCTAGGCAGGCGTGGCGCCCGCCCCCCAGCGCCGCCAGAACGGTCCGTCCGCGCTCGACGATTCGTGGAATCGCCGTCATGCGGAAGAAACAATTGCGGATGGGCCACTCCACCGAAACGACCTGGATCTGCTCGACCCGCCGGGCCAGATGAGCCAGGTCCAGGGATCGGTCGGTTGTCCGGTCGCCCACATAGGGGTCGGCAATCTCCACAGCCACTGCGCCACGGGTCGGGCCGTCCAAGGCCACCACCGCGCCGCCCTGGGCCCAACTGGTGTCGGCCTCGATGGTCAGCGTGCGGCTGTCCTCCCCGATCGTCAGCGTGTCGACGAAGGCGGCATCATGGCCCTGGGCGACGATGCGGTCGAAGCGACCCGCATCGAGCGTCAGTCGGACGGCCCAGTTCATCTGCTGCTGACTTTCCCACTCCAGCAGCAAGAAGCGGGCCTCAGCGCCCTCGCCGGCGGCTTCCGGCGCGGCCTCGGCTAGCGACTCGACGTGGTCCTTCATCGCCTTCCAACTGGCGAAGCCGTAGGTCATCGCCAGTGCGAACTGCACTTCCTTCAGCGGCACGTCGGCGGCGAGGATCTCCTCGTCGGACGCCCCGGCGAAGCGCTTCAAGTGGCGAAGCGTTTCACACGCGCCAACATCCCGGGCCTGGTGGGCCTTGTGGAGGGCTTTGGCCTCATGACGCAAATGCTTGAGGCTGGGTGAGGGGGGTAAAGACGGAGTCATGGTGCACCTTCCTTCCTCAGCGCCCGGGGCCCGCACACTCAGGCAGAAAAGAAGGTCGTATCGTCAATGCGATGGGAAGGTGACCTAAGGTCTTGCCGCGGACCGGGAGGCGGCCTTCAACCGCCAGCACGATGATACCGCGCGGGGGTGACGACGCAAGCGAGCGGCGCAAAGAAAACGCGACGGAGCCGGCAAGCTCCGCCGCGTGAGGTGCAGGATGGCGTGGCCTACGTGAGTTCGGACAGAGCGCTGCTCATATGATCGGATGCTCGGGAGAGATGGTCTCTGATCGGCTTGAGTACCGCATCCGCGTGGTGGGCCTGCTTTGAAGCGTCACCCATGATGCTCGCGTAGTTGTCCGGGGCGTCCCCGGTGAGTGCGGGCGCCAGCAAAGCGACGATCGCATCGTATTGCTCGGCGGCGGCGTGAAGCGCGCGGGCAGCCGGTGGCGCAAGACGCTTGGCCATTGCCCGGAGATCGTTGGCGGAGTGTTTCGCTCCGAGAAACGTGGGGAGGGCGGTTGCAGCCGCACAATGGATGCTTCCCTCGTGTCCGTCAGGATGTTGGCCGTCAAAAGGCACTTCCTGCATGGCGGCGATCCAGACATCCATGGCTGCAACTCCGAACACAATGTTGCGGGGCCCGGGACCAAATGGTGGCGAGTCACCACGAATGCGTTGGGCCGCCCGGGCGAGAACCATCTTGTCGATGTCGTTGCTGTCGACCGTGTGCGCGCCGGGCGAGAGTATCCATCCATCTCGGATGAAGGTGATTCTGTTGTTGTCTCTACCGTTGGAGGCGGCGCCAAGGATCGTGCCATCGTCTCGTGCCTCGGTGACCAGGCCCCAATCGCACCAGAACACATCCTCTGCTTGCCATTCGCCGCAGGACACAACCACCTCGCCGGCGTGAAGGGCGTGACGAAGATAGGCGGCTGCGGGCTGACGGGAGTCGTGACAGGGGCATGTGTCATCGTCCGGGTCGCGCTGCCGAGGGGGGATGTCCTCCAAGAGCTCTGCGGCACTGGGGAACGGGCGCAGGGAGACGCCATAGGCTGCCGCGATGATATCAAGACAGCGGTCACGGCCTTGGAGCCGCCAGGAGACTCGACACGGCTCCGCTGGGCGTAAGTCCGGCGCGAAGCCATTGCCTGCGAGTAATCGCACCCGGGCATCATCGGCCGGAATCCCCATCGCGCGGAGTGCGACCGTCATGGCCATGGCGCAGGTGTCGTCACGAGCAACATCCCCCGTGAACCGCATGCTGGCGGCGCGTGGGTCCTTGAAGGCAATGCCACCGGCTAGCATGTTGACGTGACGGGTAAGCGCTTCCCAATTCTTGAACCCGTAGTCGACAGCCAAGGCGAACTGGACTTCCGTGAGTTTGATCGTCGCCGAGAGAATGTCTTCATCGGACTGACCGGAGAACCGATGAAGACCGCGAAGCGTCGGACAGCAAGATGCGTCATGAGCAGCATGAGCTTTGTGCAGGCCCTTGGCTTGCGTGTGGAGGTACCGCATGGACGGACGGGGTGGGAGTGAACGGGACATTGCGACCTTCCTTTCTTGCCGCCTGTTGGCGGACGTGCCTTGGGCCTGCCAACAAGACTGAAAAGAAGGCTGATCTCTTCTCGTGTGTGAAGGTGGCTTTGAGCCTTTCCGCAGGCCGGGAGGCGACCTTCAACCGCCACCCGGATCATACCGCGCGGGGGTAACGACGCAAGCGAGCGGCGCAAAGAAAACGGGGCGGATCATGGGTGATCCGCCCCGTTCGGGCGTGGGGCCCTGCGTGGGTCTATTCCATTGCGGCGACCGCTTTTTCGAGCGAAGCCAGGCCGGCCTTTTCGGCTTCGATGGCCGCTTCCAGGATGGGCACGATCACGGCGATGCGTTCGGGCGTTCGGGTGCGCTGCTCGACAGTGAGCGGCGTCGGCTCGCCGGCGTGGACTTCTTGGCGGTATTGCTCGTAGAGCTCGAAGGCCTGCTGGTAGTGCTCGGCGGCCTTGCGCGCGTGACCCGCGGCGGCTTGAGGCAGCTCATCGGCGATTCGGGTCAGCCAGACCGCCGCACACCGTCGGGCCGTCAGACGCTGAAACGCCGCCCAGCAGAACCACTCGCCGCAGTCGGCAAAGTCCTTGGCGGGATCTCGAACGTCGGCCAGGTACGCTTCCAACGCGGCGATCCCTTGCGGGGCCCCGACGGCTTCATGCGGCGAGCCCTTTGCCACCGCGTGGGCCAAGGCCTCGCGGAGCAGTTGCGGCCGGGGCAGCGGCTCGCCTTGCGTGTGGAAGACCGCCACGTGATAGGGATGCAGCGTGTCGATATCGGTCCACCCACCGCCCGGGCCCGAGCCGCTATCGAAGAAGACTTGGCGTTTCCCGTCGGCCTCGCGGTAATCGGAGATCAGCCCCCCGTCGACGTGCTCACTCATGATCGGCACGCCGGCGTCGACGTACTTCTGCACGAACGGCCAGAGCTTGTCGGGCTCTTGCGTTGGGGCGATCTCGTAGACTTGGCCGAGCCTGGGCGGCAAGAACGCGAAGACCTCGAACGGCCCGTCGCTGCTGCCGTCGCCTTGGACGGCCATGTAGGCCGTGTAAGGGTCGCCGCCGTAGTTGTAGCCGAAGCTAAAGGCCCAGCCCGTGGCGGCGACGTAGGTCATGTAGTCGATGTCGACGCCGGCATGGTTGAGTGCGGCGGTAATGCCCAGCGGCACGCCCGCCCCGGCGTATCCGGGAATCTCCGGGTTGCATCGAAGCCTGACCGCCGCCAGCGTGGGCACGTCGGTCACGCCGCGAGACTGGACGCTCTTGCGCATGGCTTCCCAGCTCTCAAAGCCGTAGTCGAGCGCCAAGGCGAGCTGGGCCTCTTTCAACTTGACCTGGGCGGCCAGCAGGTCGGCCTCCGAAAGCTCGGCGTACTGACGCAGATGGCGCAACGGCTGACAGCCCGCGGCGTCGCCATAACGCTGGGCCTTGAGAATGTCCTTGGCCTGATTCCGGAGGTGTTCGAGATTGGGGTTGGCGGGGAGAGACCGGCTCATGGTAGGCCTTCCTTCTCTGTCAGTGGGTGCTGTTCTCGTGGAGCTGTCGTTGGGCGTGGGCTGCTCATCGCTCTTGCCGCAGCCGGCGACGGTTATCGTCGCAACGGCGGACGCCAACAGGATCATTCGAAGGGTCATCGTTCATCTCCTTTCCGCCCGGGCGGTCGGCTTGGAGATAGACCGAGAATGTCCTTGGCCTGATTCCGGAGGTGTTCGAGACTGGGGTTGGCGGGTAGAGACGGGCTCATGGCAAACCTTCCTTTCCAATATCGCCCGGGGTCTGCGTGCACGGGCAGAAAAGAAGGTTGATCAAATCGTTCAGGTGAAGGTGGGCTCAGCCCTTTTCGCAGACCACGTGGCGGCCTTCAGCCGCCAGAGACGATCATACCGCGCGGCTAACACGACGCAAGCGGGTGGAGAGAAAGAAAACGGGGATCGCTCCATGCCAGACGCGTCCGGTGATCGTGTGCGGTTGCATGAACTGGAGGGGCGGAGTATTCTCGGCGTGCAAGCCCTATCAGGGATTGCGTGCCTTTCGATGCGAGCCCGAAGATGGAGACGGCAGGCCATGGCTGAACTATCGATCCTCCCGACGCAGGACCTGGGGTACGGGTTCATTCCGGCGAAGCATCTGCCCAAGGGGAAGGACGAATACTACCTGCGCAACCGCCAGGTCGGCCGGCCCGCCAGCCATTGGCGGCGTCTCAACGCCAAGGAGACCGAGCAACTGATCGCGAACGGCAACATCTGCGAGAACTGGGACGACGTTCGGGTCGCCAGAGGGTTCAACGCCAGGTTGGTTCGCGGGTGTCAGTTCTCGGGACTGGTTCGGATCGGGCGGTTGCGCGACGTCAGCCTGTCGGTGCACGACCTGACGATGCCGGTCGGACTGGTGAACAGCCACTTCATCGCCTGCGACATCGGCGACGACGTTGTCGTTCGAAACGTACGATACATGGCCCGGACCAT
>CAZVEV010000237.1:0-9665 GCA_964625865.1 uncultured Planctomycetaceae bacterium
ACAGAACCGAAAGAGAGAACAACAGAAGAAACGACAACGACTCTAGCCGCAGATTTCGCAGATGACACAGATTTGAAGAAATAGAAAGATGATTTGAACGGAGAGATGATCACAGAGTCGTTTTATCCGTTTCCGTTTTCGCCGTTTCGGAACTCCTCCTCCTTCTTCTGCTCCGTCTTTTCGGTTTCTAATCTGCGGAATCTGCGAAATCTGCGGCTGGAGTCGTTGCTGCTGTTCCTGTTCTATCTGGCGTGTTCGGTCCGGTGTCTTCCTGCTCCTGGTCAGTTCTTCGGCTGGAGATTAAGATGCGTACGCCCTGGATCAGGCCCTGATTCCGCTTGTCACGACGCGCGGAGGCATGATACGTTTTGTGGCAGCACGTGACCGAACTCTCAGGAGACAGATCTATGAAGCCGAACAGTTCACCGAATCGTCGTCAGGTCATGGCGGGAGCCGCCGCCGCAACGGTCACCCTCGTCGCGCCGCACGTGTTGGGCCAGGCGGGCAAGACGCCGCCCAGCGAGAAGCTGAACATCGCCGGGATCGGCGTGGGAGGCATGGGCCATAACGACATCCGCAGCGTCTCGTCCGAGAACATCGTTGCCCTCTGCGACGTGGACAAGGCCCACGCGGCCAAGTCGTTCAAGCGGTTCCCCAAGGCCCGGATCTGGACGGATTTCCGCGAGATGCTCGACAAGCAGAAGGACATCGACGCGGTAACCATCGCCACGCCGGACCACCTGCACGCGGTGATCGCGGCGGCCGCGCTGAAGAGGGGCAAGCACGTGTTCTGCCAGAAGCCCCTGACCCACTCGGCCGGCGAGGCGCGCACGCTGGGCGAACTGGCGCGAAAGTCCAAGTGCGCCACGCAGATGGGCAACCAGGGGCAGGCCTCCGAGGGCGCCCGCCTGCTGGCGGAGTTCATCGCCGACGGCGCGATCGGCGCCGTTCGCGAGGTCCACGCCTGGTCCAATCGCAAGCGGCGGATCAGTCAGAGAGGCGTTCCGCGCCCGGGAGGCAGTCCGCCCGTGCCCAAGACGCTGAACTGGGACCTGTGGCTGGGCCCGGCCAAGGAGCGCCCGTACCATCCGTCGTACCTGCCCTTCCGGTGGCGGGGGTGGTGGGACTTCGGCACGGGCGTGCTGGGCGACATCGGCTGTCACCAGTTGTCAGCGATCTTCAAGGCCCTCAAGCTCGGGCACCCGAGCACGATCGAGGCCTGTTCCAGCAACGACCAGGTCGGCCCCGAGATTGCCAACGAAACCGCCCCCATCTCGTCGATCGTGCGGTACACGTTCCCGGCCGAGGGCAAGCGCCCGCCGGTCAAGATCATCTGGTACGACGGCGGGATGATGCCCCCGCGCCCGGAGATCCTCGAGGCGAGCCGGCGGATGGGCGGCGGGGACGGCAACCTGTACGTGGGCGAGAGGGGCATGATGCTGGGCTACCGCCTGATTCCCGAGGCCCGCATGCGCGAGTACAAACGTCCGCCCAAGACCTTGCCGCGCAGCCCGGGCCACTACAAGGAATGGCTCATCGCGTGCAAGGGCGGCCCGCGGGCCGGGTCGGACTTCGCGCTGCACGCGGCCCACCTTGCCGAGGTGGTCCTGCTGGGCAACATCGCGATCCGCACCCGCCGCAAACTCGCCTGGGACGGGCCCAACATGCGCTTCACCAACTGCGACGAAGCCAACGCCTACATCAACCCGCCCTACCGCAAGGGCTGGAGCATGTAGGGACATCCCGAGCGCCGACGGGACGAATCTTCTCAAGAAAGAGCTTTACATCCTGCAATTCCGGTGTATGATATAAAGTGAGTCTACAGGAAGGTGTGCGCATTTCTGTGATTGCGACGATACGATAGAAACGGCGAGAGCCCGGAGGTTGGACCATGATGAGCCTGTTTCGACGGATAGGGATTACGTGCCTGCTGGCTGCCCTGATCTTCCCCACGGGAGCCCGGGCGGACCTGCTGGGGTTCTGGAACTTTGACGATCCGGGCCGGGGCGACTATGTCGCGGGCCAGGCCCATGACCGTAGCGGCAGCGGCAACGACGGCACGCTGACGGGCCCGGCGGCCTACACCGTTTCGACGGGCGGACGCAGCGGCCTGGCGAGCGACTACGCGATGGACTTCGGCGCTGCGGGCAACAGCGCCTACGTGGCCCTGCCCACAGCGACGAGCGGCGCGTTTGACTCCGTGGCCACAACCAACGCGGCCAGCGTCTCGCTGTGGACCTATGGCGGGACGCAATTGGACTCGGTCAATTCCACGGTCTTCGGGTTCTACAAGGGCAACAATCGCGAACTGCAATCGCACCTGCCGTGGTCGAATGGGCGGATCTACTGGGACGTCGGCGGCGGGGCCTCCGGCGGGACCAACCGCATCGACGCCCACGAACCCGACTCCATTGACTACAAGGGCCGGTGGAACCACTACGTGTTCACCAAGAACGGCACGGGGGCGAACTCCTCGAAGATCTACCAGAACGGCAGCCTGTGGCTGCAGGGGCAGACCACCGCCTCGCTGCATACGATCACGTCGGCCTATATCGGCAGTGAGATCAATGCCAGCAACAGCTACAACGGCCTGGTGGACAACTTTGCCATTTGGGACCGCGAATTGTCGGTCGAAGAGGTCGGCGTGCTGGCGGCCAACGACTTCGGCAGGCGGTACTCGTCAACCGTGCTGGCTGACAACCCCTTCGTCTACTACCGCATCGACGCCGACACGGGGACCAACGGTTCGACGCTGACCGATTCATCGGGCAACGGGCGAGACGGCATCTACGAGGGCAGTGCCATCACCGTGGACAGCGACACGCCGCTGAGCGTGGCGGGGCAATCGGCCGCATTTACCGGGGCTTCCGGAAACCGTGGAACCGGCACGACGGACCAGCCGGCGACCGGACAGGTCACGATGGAGATCTGGGCCAAGTCCAATACGGAGAACTGGAACAACACGGGCATGCTCTTTTCCAAGCGCGACGCCTACATCCTGCATCCGAGCAATGGTAGCAAGGGACTGCAGTTTTACGTCAACGTCGTCGGTGGCAGTTGGAAGAACGTGTCGTTCGATCTGGGGACCATTCCGGACTTCGACCTGACCGAATGGCACCACTACGTGGGCACGTTCGACGCCACCAGCGGCGCGTTGAAGCTATACGTTGACGGTGTGCTCCGCAACGAGGCCGACGGCGGCGACAACCTGACGCTGACGTCCCAGTCGAACCCCACGTACATCGGCTTCGACAATGCCACCGGGTCGCGGTACTTCGACGGCAATCTCGACGAGGCGGCCATCTACGGCGCGGTCCTGTCCGACAGTCAGATCGCCGCCCACTACCTCGCCGCCGAAGTGGTCCCCGAGCCGGCCACCCTGGCGGTCGCGGCGATGGGGCTTCTGGTCCTGGCCGCCCGCCGCAAGCGACGGGCCTGACGCCCTATCGGGTCACTCGTCCAGGCCGAAGGCGGCTTTGAAGACGTCGGCGATCTCGGGGTGGACCGTCGGGTTGATGCCGTCGGCGTCGTAGGCGATGCCCATCGTGTCCAGGTCGTGCTTCATCTGGACGACTTCCTCTTCCGGGCTGACCCGCGGCGGGACGGCCATCGACAGCGGAACCAGCCAGGCGTTGAGCGTATGGCCGCCGTCGACCATCAGGTCGTGGCCGGTCACGTAGTTGGAGGCCGCCGAGGCCAGGAAGATCACCGCACCGTGCAGGTCGTCGGGGCGCTCGACGTGGCCCAGCGGGGTCAGTTCGCGGATGCGCTGCCGGACGGGCACGGGCGTGGACGCATGCATGGGCGTCAGGACGTAGCTGGGCGAGAGGCAGTTGACGTTGATGTTGAACCGCCCCCATTCGGCGGCCAGCGTCTTGGTCATGTGGACCACGCCCGCCTTCGAGGCGTCGTACGAGGCGTTGCAGTTGGCGATGGTCGCCGACATCGAGGCGATGTTGATGATCTTGCCCTCGGTGGGCGACTGTTTGATCATCTGCTGGGCCTCGGCCTGGGCGCACAGGAATTCGCCCGTCAGGTTCACCGCGATGACCTTGTCCCAGGCGGCCTGGTCGATCTCCTCGTCGGCGCCGAGGATGGCGATGCCCGCATTGTTGACGCCGATGTCGAGGCGGCCGAACTGCGCGACGACGGTCTGCACCATCGCCTGGACCTGCTCCTTGCTGGTCACGTCACACTTGACGAACAGCGAATCGCGTCCCATCGCCTTGATTTCGTCGGCGGTCTTGGGCCCGGTCGACTCGTCGATGTCGACGATGGCCACGTCGGCGCCCGCCGTGGCCAGCGCCACCGCGCAGGCCCGCCCGATGCCCACCGCCCCACCGGTGACCAGCGCTTTCTTTCCCGTCAGATCAAACAGCCTCAAGTCAGCCATCTCAACTCTCCCTGCCGCACCGCGGCGCTCGATTCGGTTCACGTGGTTGCGAGCATCAGCGTACCCGCCCCATACCTCTGCGCCCAGAGTATACTTGCCGCGAAGGGACATCTTCCATAGCCAAAACAGCAGCCGAAAGCTGCCGGAAGACAGGCAGGTCCGCCGTCCCATATCCGCCCTGTTTAGCCGTCGATCGTCAGATCGACGCTCCCGAGCCCCACTCCGACGGTCCTGACAAGACCCGAAAAACACCGCCCGCCGACCAGAACCGGCTCGTCAGACGCTTGCCGGAAACTGCACGGTGTCCCCGGATTGCGCCAATATGAAACTTACACTCCCATCGAGCATGGGCCTGACTTTGCCACTCTTTCATTGCGGGTTCTCCTTCGCCCCGCGGGGCCTTACCTCAAGGAGAACCCTTATACCTCCACGTCCTATCACGCACGAGATGGCAGAGCCTTGTACGTTCTCACCGGAAGAGCCGGTGGTTTACTTCACGCGGTTAGAACCGGAAGAACGGTTTGTCGTCGACGCGTTCGCCCTTGAGGATA
The DNA here is from genome assembly GCA_964625865.1 of uncultured Planctomycetaceae bacterium. GTDB lineage: Bacteria > Planctomycetota > Phycisphaerae > SM23-33 > SM23-33 > CAZVEV01. Next base: position 4,945 of record CAZVEV010000237.1, read on the forward strand.
AGAATGCAGGCGCCGCGGACGGAGATGAGTTTGCGCAGGCTGACGGCGGCGGCGACGCGTTGGGCGGCCTTGAGGTGCGCGCAGGCGTTGGCCTTATCGTCGTGGGCGAGCAGCATCTCGGCGGTGCGAGCATGGGCGTAGGCTTTGACGCGGCGGCTGGTCAGTCCGTCAACGTAGGCGGCGAGTTTGTCCAGCACGAGCGTAGCAGCGGTCCTGTCGCCGGCCTCAAAGGCCTTGCCGACAGCGGCGATCTGGCGGCGGATCGCACGTGTCTGGGTCCCCCGACCGGGTGATGTGGCAGGCGAGGCGCCTTTGCCGTCGGCACGGGAGGGTGAACCGCCGACGTCTTTGCCTGCGAGGATCTTCCGTCCGACGGCGACCCTCGCCGGATCGATCGCCGCGTGTGCGGCGAGGTAGATCGGCAGGGCGCGGCGGTCGTTGTAGTGGTCCAGAATCGCGCAGTTGGTCTCCATCTCGCCGAGCCCGGCGGCCTCCAATTCGCTCCGGCGGGCGCGGCCCGTGTCGAAGAACTCCAGGAACGCGTCGTAGCCCAACTCCGCGCAGAGGGCCGAGTCGATCGTCTTCTGCGGATCCACTACCTTGCCGCCGCGCAAGACGGTCTGGTTGGCACGCGACCGGCCCAGCCGCGCCGCCGACCGCCTGCCGGCGGTGAGGACTTCGACCTCCCGGCAACTGAGCCCCATGAAGTCGCGGTGCCCGTGGCCGAACGTGTGGAGAATCTCGTGCGCCGCCGGGACGAAGCGGATGCGGTTGGCGTCGGTCACTTTCAGGCCGCCGGAGGTGGTGTAGGTCGTGTTTCCGCCCCCGGCGTAGGCGCCCACCCCGGGGGGCATCACCGGGCGAAAGCGGATGGCGGACTTGCCTTTACGGAAGGTCGGCGTCCTCCGCAGCAGGGCAGCGAAGCCGGCGTAGAGCTTTTCGGCGCCGCCGAGCCAGGCATCGGCGGTGTGCGCCAGTTCACGCGGGGCCTGAAAGACGTAGTGCTCGCTCTCCTTGGTGAAGTCTACGCCGTGGCCCTTGACGATCCGCGGCGTCTGGGGGGCGAACGGCAGGACGATCTCGTAGGTCAACTCCGGCAGGATGCCCGGGCCCTCGATGGGGCCGCCGATCATCCGCGGCCGGCCCCGACGACCGGGGCTCATCGCCTTGACGACAGTCGCCTCCCCGTGGCGGACGGACACGGCCAGGTTCGCCGCAAACTGCCGTTTCCGTTTGGTCTTGGCGCACCGGCTGAGATAGCTTCCGCCCGCGTCGCGAACGAAGACATGGACGCCGAGTTGGCTCCGCAACGCGCCGTGGCGGGGGTGGTACTGGTGGTAGAGCGACACCTTCAGATCCCCTCCCAGCAGCAGCGCGGTGCCCGCCTTGGTCCCGAGCGTCATCTGCTTCGGCGTGAAGGCGAGGGCGTACCGAACGGCGGTCTGGTAGCCGTAGGCGACCGAGACGCTCCCCGGGGTGACGTGCACGTCGTACGGCAGCGTGCCGCTGACGGACATAGGGACGCCGGCGTAGGTCCAAGGGTCCAGCGCCAGCGAGGCCGTGGTGGACTTGATCTCGCCGTCGGCGACCGAGAGGCTGAGTACGGCGGCCTGTCCCGGGCTGGCGCTGAGGACGAGTTCTCGCATGCCCGGGCGCCATCGGCCGTGCAGGGCCAACCCCGGACCCCGCCCGGGCTGCGCGACGGCGAGGACCTCCACGGGCCTGTCACCCGATAGCCACAGCCGCAGCCGCCCGTCGCCGCCCGTCGTGCCGACCGGGACCGGACGGACGTAGTTGAGGTGCTCGACGTATGCCGCCGAAATCGCCGCTCCCGTGATGCCCTTGCCGTCGGGTCCGACCACGCGGACCGTCGTCGCCTGCCGCGGCCGCAGGGCCACGCGGGCGCTGGCGCCCTTGGCGACGGGCACGCCGAATCGGCCGACGAAGCAGCCTTCGCCGGCGGCGCCGGTCCAGGCCAGGAACGTCCATCGGCCGGGGAAGATGTCCAGCGAGGATTGGCCTTTGGCGGAGGTCCGGGCGGGCGCGGCCGCCGGGGCGAGCAGGCCGTGTTCCTCGGAAATGCCCCGAATGCTCGCCCCGCCGACGCCGGCTCCGCCGGCCGAGGAGACGCTGACGTGTGCTGTCGCCGGGCCGATGAGCCTGCACGTCGCGGGCGTAGCGGCCGGGGCGGTGGCGGCGTCACTGCCCGGCAGCAGCGCCAAGCCGTCGACGGCGATCGGCTTGTACGCTTCTAGGGCCGCAACCGTGCGGTTCATGGCGATACGGAGCTTGCGGGACTTCTCGGCCCCGGCGGCGGCACGAAGGGCGTCGAGGCAAGCGACGTCGTAGCTCGTGGCCAGCGCATTGAGGCCGACCTGCCGGGCGACCGGGTCGGCGTGGGCGAGTGAACGCTTGATCGCCGCAACGCGTTTGTCGGTGGGCAGCGACAGGAATTTCGACTGGGCGTCGGCCGCGTTGCTCTGCCCCCGCGCGGGGACAGAGATCGCCAGCGCCCAGGCCATCGCCCACAGTGCCGCACAGCGGATTCGGGACACGTGATTTCCTCCCATCGGGAGTTCGGGGTTTAATCGAGACGGTTACCGTTTTCGATCTTCTTCTTTCGTGGGCGACCGCGTTGGGCGGGACGGATGCGGCAGCCCTGAAATGACGACACGTGCAGTTCTCAGCATGGGCGAACTCTACCGCCGGCCTCGCCACACTGCAATCAAGAAAGGGTAACTGTCCCGATTGACCTGCGATTAACCTGTATCACCGAAGCCCCGCCGGCTCGTCAGACGCGACACCCGCCGTGATGGAGCCCTCAAAGCCCCTCGCGAAGAAGCAAGGGAGGGTTTATCTTGGTGCCATTGGGTAGCGTCGCCTATGCATGGCAACTGGAGAAACACCATGAACGAGAACCGAGAGGCCGAAGGCACTGCGCCGGAGGCAGGCCGGGACAAGAAGGCCCGCATCCCGCGGCGGAGCGTGCTGGGCGGACTGGGCGTGGCGGCGGTCGCCCCGCTGGCCGGTGCCGCCGCACCAGATGCGCAGCCGGCGGCGAAGCCCCCACCCCCCGCCGATCTGCTCGACGAGCATTTCACGTCAGCGTCAGGCCGGCGTTTCAGCTCGCAGGTTATCCACGTTGGCGAACAGAAGGGCTACCAGGTCACTCCCATCAGCCAGGACAAGGCCGCACCGGGCTATCAGCGCCCGGGGAACCTGAGCAATCCTACCGTGGGCGCCCTGCTGCGGAAGGTGATGGAGATGGAAGGCACCCAGGCCGCGGTCGGCGGGCCGTGCGGCATGGGGATCATCTCGCAAACCTACCTGGCGCTGCTCAGGCCGGGCGACCGCGTGGTGACCCACCGCTGCAACTACGACTGGGTGATGACACTGTTCCGCGAATACCTGCCTTCCTGGGGCGTTAAGGTCGAGTTCGTGGACCTGGCCGATCCCGAGAATCTCGCCAAATCTCTTCGGGCCAAACCGGCGAAGATCGTTCACTGGGAGCCGTACGTGAACCCGACGATGGAGGTCCTGGACACACCCGCCCTGATCCGTATTGCCAGGAAAGCGGGCGCCACCGTGGTCGTGGACAACACGTGGCTCAGTCCGTACCTGCTGCAACCCCACCGCCTGGGCGCCGACCTGGTGATTCACAGCATCACGAAGTACATGGGCGGCCACGGTAATGCCATGGGTGGCGTCGTGTCGGGGAAGAAGGATCTTGTGGGCAAGATCGAGAGGGCTCAGTGCTGGCTGGGCGGACTGTTGCGGCCGATGGATGCGTTCCTCGTCACCCAAGGCGTCAAGACGCTTGGGATGCGAATGCGGCAGCACTGTCGTTCCGCTCAGATGGTCGCCGAGTTCCTGCAGTCCCACCCGGCGGTCGCGCGAGTCCGGTACGGGGGATTGCCCTCCTGGAACCGGCAGGCGGGTTCAGGCTCCCTGAAGGGCTTCGGCGGCATGCTGGGCGTGGAGTGGAAGAAAAGCTCGGTGCAACGGAACCTGGGAAGACATGTCAAGCTGATGATCAACGCCGGCAGCCTGGGCGACCCGGTCACGCGCATCAGCGTGCGTCGCGAGGAGAAGGAGCGAGGCATCCCCCCGCGCTACACTCGCGTGTCCATCGGCCTGGAAGAGCCGGACGACCTGGTAGCCGACTTCAAACAAGCGATCGAACGCTGCGGTTAAGCGTCAGTCCCGGCGGATATGGGCTCCGTATAGGAGAGGCTACCTAATGGCACTAAGATAAGCGATTGCAGGCGGAGTTGTCGTGTATTAGGCCACGGCTGCAGCCGTGGTGCTCGGGGCGGGCCACCCACGATTCAGCCCGTTTCAACGGGCTTACCAAGAGCGGCTTAAGCCTTTGTGGCAAGGACGTTGAAACGCCCTATACTGCTGATCACCGCGGCGCTCGATTCGGTTCACGTGCTTGCGAGCCATCAGCCTACGTGCCCGCCGCCGATGCGTCCAGAACGTACCTGCCCCGAGGCAGTGTTTTCGGTTGAAGAAAAAGTGCTACTTCGATCCGTTTTTCTCTTGCGTTTCTGGGCATTCGGGGTATAATTCTCCAATGCAGTTGCGGTGAGGGCCGCGTGGAGGCTGTAGCGTAACGTCGCGTTCAGGCGTGAGATCGCTCATCTCAAGAAGGTTATAACTGTCGTTTTCGGGCGTGGTTCAAAAGGGCCTGATTTAGGGTAACACTTTGGAGGGATTGT
>CAZVEV010000238.1:0-7198 GCA_964625865.1 uncultured Planctomycetaceae bacterium
TCGGCAGAAGTGGCGAGGTCATCTGAATGTCGGAGGCTTCGCCTGAACGGTTACGGTCGAGAAGATGTTCCCGGACCAGGACCTCAGGCGACTGTCGGTCTCCTCGCCGCTGTTTGACCTGCCGGACATGAAGATCTCCACGATCGGCTGGCGCCGACAGACGAGCCTCCAGATGGGAGGCGTGCGGACGCCCAGTTTCAAGGCCATCTCCATCGGAGGCAGGCCCGCCGTCATCGTCAGCCGCCACGACGTGACCGGCGGGCTGCTTGGCTGTCCGTCCGCGTCGGTCTACGGCTACTCGGCCGGCACGTTGGCGAAGACCGGGTCGGCCTTCAGGCTGATGAGGAACATCAGCGTCTACGCCGCCAAGCAGAAACGATAGGGCGTTTGCCGGTCTGCGATGAGGACCGGTGCCGTGGTTCAACGTCGTGTGCCGCGGCTTGACGCGAAGCGGCCGGGTGCCGTGGCTTGACGCCGGGTGCCGTGGCTTGACGCGAAGCGGCAACCACGTTACGACGCATCGTGGTTGCCGCTGCGCGTCAGACCACGGCCCCCGTGACATGGGCAACCCAGGGACCGGGAGTCGACAATCGACAATCCCCTTGAACTATGATGGTGTGTGAGGCGGCGAGGTATGGCGGACGCCCCTGACATCCTGCGGAGGCGATTCGTCCTGGCCGGACAGGTCCAGGGCGTGGGGTTCAGACCGTTCGTCTACAGGCTCGCCCAGGACCTGTGCCTGACCGGCTGGGTGGCCAACGACACCGGCGGGGTCCTGATCTGCGTCCAGGGGCCCGCGGGGAGCGTCGAAGACTTCACACGCCGCCTCCGCGACGAACTGCCCCCCCTCGCGAGCGTGGCCTCGTGCGAACAGGCGGACGTCGAGCCGTTGGCCGTCGAAAAGCACTTCGAGATTCGCCCCAGCGAGGGCGGCCAGATGACCGACGCGCAGGTCACCGTCGACACCGCCACGTGCGGCGACTGCCTTGCCGAACTGGCCGACCCCGCCGACCCGCGATTCGCCTATCCGTTCATCAACTGCACCAACTGCGGGCCGCGGTATTCCATCGTCCAGCGCATCCCCTACGACCGCCCGAACACCACGATGCGCGACTTTGCGATGTGTTCGCTGTGCGGCGGCGAGTATGGCAATCCGGCATCACGACGCTTCCACGCCCAGCCGGTGGCTTGTCCGCGGTGCGGGCCGAACGTCTGGCTGGTTGACCCGGCGGGGGAGCGTCTGGACTGCGAAGACCCTCTGGCGGCGGCCGGGGCGATGCTCGCTGAGGGCAAGATCCTCGCGATAAAGGGCCTGGGCGGCTTTCACCTGGCCTGCCGGGCGGATGAGGAAGCCGTCGTCGCGCGCCTGCGACAGCGCAAGCGACGCGACGCCAAACCGTTCGCGCTGATGGTGGCCGACCTTGAGACGGCCGAGGCCCTCTGCGAGGTCTCCCCGCACGCCCGCGAGATGCTCACCGGTCCCCTGCGCCCGATCATAATCTGTCCCGTCCGCACCGAGGCCCCCGTCGCGCCGTCGGTCGCACAGGGGCTCGACACGCTCGGCCTCATGCTGCCCTACACGCCCCTGCACCACCTCCTGATGGCCTGCGGGCCCGGCGTGCTGGTGATGACGTCGGGCAACTACAGCGACCAGCCGCTGATCAAGGACAACGACGCCGCCGAATCCGCCCTGGCCGGGATTGCCGACGCCATGCTCATGCACAACCGCCGGATCGAGCGGCGCGTCGACGACAGCGTCGTGCAGATCCACGTCGACGGCTCGCCCGGTCTGCTGCGACGCGCCCGCGGTTACGCCCCGCGCCCGGTCCGCCTGGGCGAGCAACTCGTCAGTGACTCACGCATCAATGTGCTGGCCGTCGGTGCCGAACTGAAGAGCACGGTCTGCCTGCTCGGCGGCTCGCGAGCGGTGGTCTCCGAGCACCTGGGCGACCTGAAGGACGGGCGGGTCTATCGGCACTTCGTCGAGACCATCACCCATCTCGAATCGCTCTACGAGTTCACGCCGGCCCTGGTGGCCGCCGACCTGCACCCGCAGTATCTCTCGACGGACTACGCCCAGCGGCGTCACCGGGGCGAGATTCTTGGGCCCGGCCGCGAGCCCGTGCGGATCGTCCGCGTGCAGCATCACTGGGCGCACATCGTCTCGTGTCTTGCCGAGCACGGCCTGCCGGGCCCGGTGATCGGCCTGGCATGCGACGGGGTGGGCTATGGCGATGACGGGACGGTGTGGGGCTGCGAGGTCCTGCGGGCGGACATCCGCGGCTACCGGCGGATCGGTCACATGCGCTACAGTCCGCTGCCCGGTGGTGACGCGGCGGCGCGCGAGACGTTCCGCCCGGCGGTGGGGGCCCTGTGGGAGGCGTTCGGCGACGAGACCGAGTCGCATCTGGCGGCGCTGGCGGACGCGGGGCTGGAGGTCGACGATGCGACGCGCGACGCCTGCCTCCAGATGCTTGCAGCCGACGTGAACTGCCCCGCGAGCAGTTCGCTGGGTCGGTGGTTCGATGCGGCGGCATGGCTGTGCGGGGTGGCGCAAGAGAACCGCTACGAGGCCCAGGCGCCCATGTTGCTGCAAGCCGCCGTCGAAGCAGATATCACAGAGGCGTATGCATTCAACATCGTCGCAGACGGCCCGTTCCTCATCGATCCGCGCCCGATGGTGGAGCAACTCGTCGCCGATCGCCTGGGCGGAACGGCCCCCGGCGTGATGGCCGCTCGATTCCACAACACCGTCGCGGCGATGCTCGCCGATGCCGCCCACCGGGCCCGCGAAGAAACGGGCCTGTCGGTGGTGGCCCTGTCCGGCGGATGCTTCGCCAACACCCTCCTGACCGCCCGCCTGTCAGCCGCCCTGTCCGCCGACGGCTTCGACGTCCTGCGTCACCGCACCGTCCCCTGCAACGACGCGGGGATCTCCCTCGGGCAGGCGCTTGCGGCAGCGGCGGGGAGGGCGTGACCCGCATCGTTGGTGACCGGCGCGAAGCTCTGATCCTTCCCACGTCACCTTAATCGTGGCAGCTTGCTTCTTGGCGGAACGCCGGAAGGACCCCCATTTGGCCGTCGCTTACGTGCGTTTCGTAGGCACGCGAGCGGGCTTGGGTCTCCGTCGCGGGGCGTTGGACAGCAGGACGGCGGCGGCGGCGGTGGCGGCGGCCAGGGCGAGAAGGGTCAGGCGAATGCGATCGTTGGCGATTCGCTGGGCGGTGAGGGCCATCCAGTTGGCCACCGGCTTGGGTCGCGGGGCCGGCGTGATGGCGACCGTGCCGGGCTGGGGCGCGCGGAAGTCCTCGGTGGCAGTGACGACGTGCTCGGTTCGCGGGACGGCGCCGAAATGGCGCATGGCGAGGCGCTTGGCGAGTACGCGGTCGTCGGGCAGGGCCTCTATCAGGCGGTCCTGGGCGTCGATTCGCGCCTGGTCGTCGGCGTTGGCGGCGTCCAGACGCTCGTGCTCGGCGGTGACCCGATTGAGGCGGGCGTAGGCTGGAAGGAGCACTACGCCGGCCACAATCGCAATCGCCACCCCCGCCAGCAGGACGAAGCTGAACATCCGTCCGAGGAAAGACGCCAGCGACTCCGGCGGGGCGTTTGGCTTTTCGCTATCCCTTGTTCCAGGTTGTCGAGCCATAGATCATCCGTGATCCGAGGGTCTCTTCGATTCTGAGCAACTGATTATACTTGCAGACGCGGTCGGTCCGACAGGCCGAGCCGGTCTTGATCTGTCCGGTGTTCTTGGCGACGACGAGGTCGGCAATGGTGGCGTCCTCGGTCTCGCCCGACCGGTGGGAGACGACGGCGGTGCAGCCGTTGGACATCGCCAGGTCGATCGCGGCGTACGTCTCGGTCAGCGTGCCGATCTGGTTGACCTTGATCAGGATGCTGTTGGCGCAGTTCTCGTCGAGCCCGCGCTGCAGGAACTTGACGTTGGTGACGAACAGGTCGTCGCCGACGATCTGGATCTTGTCGCCGAGCTTGGCCGTCAGCTTGCCCCAGCCGCCCCAGTCGTCCTCGCCCAGCCCGTCCTCGATGCTGCGGATGGGGTACTTGTCGCACCAGGAGGCCCAGATGTCGATCATCTCGTCACTGGTGGCGATGCGCTCGGGGTCGGACTTGAAGAAGCGGTACCCTTCCTTGCCGACGGCGCGGGCTTCGTTGACCATTTCGCTGGCGGCGGGGTCCAAGGCCAGCCACAGGTCCTCCCCGGGCGTGTAGCCGGCGTTCTCGATGGCCTGGCAGATCAGTTCGGGGGCTTCGTCGTTGCTCTTGAGGCTCGGGGCGTATCCGCCCTCGTCGCCGACGGCGGTGTTGTAGCCTTTGTCCTTCAGGACGGTCTTGAGTGCGTGGAAGACCTCGACGCCCATGCGCAGGCCCTCGGAGAAGGTCTCGGCGCCCCAGGGCTGGACCATGAACTCCTGGAAGTCGACCGTGCCGTCGGCGTGCTTTCCGCCGTTGAGGATGTTCATCATGGGCACGGGCAGGGTTATCGCCTCGTCGCCGCCGATGTACTGGAACAGGGGCTTGTCGGCGTAGGTCGCCGCCGCCTGCGCGACAGCCATCGAGACGCCCAGAATCGCGTTGGCGCCGAAGTTGGCCTTGTTCGGCGTGCCGTCGGCGGCAATCATGGCGTTGTCGACGGCCGCCTGGTCCATCGCGTCCATGCCGATCACCACGTCGGCCAGCTCGGTGTTGACGTGTCCGACGGCCTGGAGCACGCCCTTGCCCAGGTAAACGCTCTTGTCGCCATCGCGCAGCTCAACGGCTTCATTCTCGCCGGTCGACGCGCCGGACGGGACCGCTGCGCGTCCCATGACGCCGTTTTCGAGCAGCACGTCGACCTCGACGGTCGGGTTGCCCCGCGAATCGAGGATCTGTCGGCCCTTGACTGCTTTGATGCTGGTAGACATTCGTGATGTTCCTTTGAATCTTATCGGGTCTCGGTTGCTTACGGCCTTAGCCAAACGTCAGTCGGGGTATTGTAAGGATTCGCCGCTCGTGTGCAAGTGAGATGGGCGGAAGGTCCCCCGGCAACGGGGCGGATCATTCACGTGTGTAGAGGACGTCGACAAGCTGGCCGGGCTTGAGGGCCAGTTCATCGGGAATCGCGATCCTGACCGGCAGGCCCCACTGGGGCACGTTGGGGTCGCGCAGTTGATGGAGCGGAATGGCCTGGACCTGGGCGCCGATCTTGTCGATCCGTGCCGCGACGATCTTGGGCGGCGTGGACCGCAACTTGATCTTCACGGGCATGTTCGGGACCGGCTCGACGAGGCGATCCTCGGGGATGTAGCTGATGATGTATCCGGTGGCCTTGGGCGCGATGGTCATGATAATCTCGCCGGCGCGAACGGCCTGGCCCGGGCGGCGGGCGACGGTCATGATCTGTCCGGAGACAGGGGCCATAATCCGCAGCCGCTTGATCTGCTCGGTCAACTCCCTGATGCGCAGGTTCTGGGTGTCGACGGCCTTCTGTATCGGGTCGATCTGGGTAGCCAGTTCCATATCGTCCGACACGACGGGCTTGACCCGGGCGGCCTGGTAAGCCTTCTGACGCGCCTTGGCGGCCTCGAGGGATGCCACCGCGTCGACCAGGGCGACCTCCTCCTGCTTGATCTCCTCGGCCAGCGTGTCGTGACGCAACTTCGCGTCGACTTGGGTGTACTCGTTTTCGACGCCGCGCTGGACGAGCTTCTTCAGGATCGCGAGCTTCTCCTTGTGGCGTGCCAGTTGTATGCGCCCGGACTCGATCCGGGTCTTGCGATCGAGCACGTCGAGGCGTTGGCTTTCGATGTCGACGAGCAGTCGTCTGGCCTGCGAGGCCTCATCACCGGTCCGTCCGGCGCGGCGCTCGGCCTGGGCGACGAGGACCTGTGTCCTGACGGCGGTCAACTCCGCACGGAGCCGCTCCACTTCGCCCTCCAGCGTCGCCAAGGCCGCCTTGGCCGGTGCGTCATCCATCCGCGCCACCAGGTCGCCCTGGTCGACCTCGTCGAGTTCCCGGCGCGTGATGGCGTAGACAATGTCTGCGCCATCGGCGTCCCTGGCTTCAATCTCGATGGGCACCAGCGTGCCGTCAATCAGGGGCACGATGTCCACCGGCGCCGTGGCGACCTCGCCGACAGCCAGAACGACCCCCGCCTGACGCTGCCACAACTGCATGGCCAGGAATACGCATCCGCAGAAGACCAGGACGGGCACCATCTGGTACCGCAGGCGACGCAGATGCTGCCGCAACGGAGTTCGGATTCGACGGGGACGTTTCGCCACGGACTATATCTCCGACTCATCTTCTCTATGGAACAGTGAGACTTCTTCGACGCCTTCGGCGGCCTGCAATTCGGCCACCAACTCGCCGCTCCTGCCCGGGTCGCGAAGGAGCAGGCGGTATGAAAGATCAAGCACCTGGTCGGGCCCGTCGCGTCGCCCGGCCAGTTGCGTCCGGGCGCTGTGTCGCCGCAGGATCGGTCTGAGCGACCGCACGCCGTCAGAGGCGCCGGCCCAGTGGATCGACAGGACAACGTCATAGCGGTGTCGCGTCCCGTAGGCCACGAACCGCAGGTACAGGAAGACCAGGCTCACGCAGACGCAGCCGGCCACCGCGACGGTCAACTGCATCGTGCCCACCGCCATGCCCTGGATGATCGCCCAGAGGATGAACGTCGTGTCGCGCGTGTCCTTCAGGACGTTGCGGAATCGTACGACGGCAAAGACGGCGAGCAGGCCGAAGGCGATGGCAATGTTGCCCGACATGAGCACCATCACCAGGGACACCACGATTGGAATGACCACGAGGGAGGCGGTAAAGGTCCTGGAGTACGACAGCGACACGTGCGTGCACATGTAGATCCACCCGATGATCTGCCCCACGCAGAACGCCAGCACCAGCGCCAGCAGCATCGACGAGGCGTCGGGCCCCATCGTGTGCAGGCTGGTTTCAAGCGTTGTCAGCCAGTCGCTCATAGTGCGGATACCTCATGGTGCGTGCGAACAGCCCGAGCAGGAACGAGCCGCAACTGTCGGTTGGGCAATGCCCGCACACAGGCAATATACTTCGCCATGGACGTTCTTTCCAGATTAAAAGAGTGCACAAGTTCGCGCATCCAGATGGGGAAGCGATTGGTGAATTTCAGTTCGAGAATAACCTTGTTCCGCATGAGCGAGATGCAGTCGCAGCCGTCCAGCG
>CAZVEV010000238.1:7208-9649 GCA_964625865.1 uncultured Planctomycetaceae bacterium
CACGCCGCCGAACCGGCGGGACTCGAGTTTGCGGTCGAACGTCACGCGTACCGAGTCGTCAAGGGGCGTCACGTAGGCCTCCCGCATGTAGGAGACGAACACCTTGCCTCGCGCGTGGATCGTATCGCGCAGGGAACAGAACCTCTCCAGCGCCGCCCATTCGCCGTATTCCGGGGCCGCCAGGTCCTCGCGGCGCGGCCACTGGCCGATCAGCAGACGTTTGAGGGCCCTGCGGCCGACCGCGGCGCGGCGCTTGATGATGACGTCGTTCTGGCGGCGTTTGATCTCGAAGAACACGGGGCTCTGGGGCAGATGATCGTAGAAGCGGATACGGAGCTTGAAGCGGTTCTTGAGGCCCTGTCGTGTGCCGCGGTGGAGCGTGTACTCGGGGCTGTCAAGGTAGAGGCTGTGGACGGCGTACTGGCAGTTGTTGCGGGGGTCGGCGTGTTCGTCGGGAACCAGGTGGCAGCGGAGGAAGGGAAGCATCGCGAGCGCACGTTGCTCGTCGATAACGTACTTCAACTCAAAACGGCTACCTTGGAGGCGATGACTCATGCGCCGTTCCTACTGCATACACGTCCCCGCCGACTGGGTAAACAACACCCACCCGATATCACGACTGCTATGATACCACACAAGGGATAATGCGTCAACGCACGTGAGGTTACACTTCCCTTATAGAAATCTCAACGCTCTGCCTCCCTGGGACGATCAGGCCTCGCCGCCAGACGTCCGATCGCACGGCCTGCCGGTGGGCGACAGGCAGGCCACCGCATCGGTCGTACCACAAGCTCACCGCGACGTCTTCAGGCGGCCGACAGCCCACTACCGACTTACCATCAGTGTCCAGTAGTTCTTGTGTCTTCCCAGCCCGGCCCGGGTGAAGTTGCCCAGTATCAGTTTGTGGTGACTGGGACTGAGGAACCACCCCGCGTTGGCTTGGGCGGCCGTGCGCTGCCCATAGGCGATACACTCGCCAAGAGCCGACAGTGTTGCTCCAGCCAGGCGCGCGCGGTCCACTGGGGCCTTCTTGCCCGGAACCGGCGAGGTATGGCTGAAGAACTTCCGCTCGACCATGTCCGTGCTATGCCCCCGTCCGGCCTTGCACAGTTGCAGGTCCAGCACCAACGCCTCCAGGCCCACCAGCGAACGCATCACGTTCAGGTCGATCAGACCGTGCGCCTCTTCGGGAAGCAGATCACCCCGCCGGCGCCACGTGTCCTCGACGATGCGGCGGTTGTTCGTCCCCAGGGGCGCCCCCATCATCGCCAGGATCGTTTCGTCCTGAACGATGGTCTTCGTCCGGTCCGGCCGCGGGGGCACGACCTTGCCCGCATCGCGAACCGCAAAGCACTTGTCTTGCAGGGCCAGGAGCCCTATGACGGCCTCCCTCTGGGCCGCCAGCGCCGGTGAACTGGCCAGCACGTCGGCTGAACTGAAGGTAAGGGCCTTTCGCAGATTCGTCAGGGCCGGCTCGCCGCGAGTCTTGATCGCATCCTTGCTGAGGTCCTCATCGTTCCCCAGGGCCTGGACATGCGCCTGCCATGCCGCGATGTGCTGCTTGTTCGCCGCCCGATACTTCTGCAGGCCAAGCGATTGCGCCTGGGCGTAGAAGTCGCGCTGATACCGCGCGTAGCCCAACTGCAACTCCTTCTGGAGTTCCTCCTGGAGTTGCACGGCCCCCTCTGCGCCGCGGGCGAGGAGTTGCTTGGCGGCCGCCTCCCGCTTGGCGGGGTCTCGGCGAAACCTGCGATAGTCTGCCGCCAACACCCAGAGGCTCTCGGGGCGTTGGGCCGTCGGGCGTGTGGCGGGGCCCTGGGCGGTCAGGCCCGCCGGGACCAGTAGTGTGGCCGCCATCAGTGTCGCCAGCACGCAGACCCGGCGCCCGGCGAATGTGAAGCTGAGGCGTTGATCATAAGGGTGATTACCCATGCGCTGCTCTCACGGGATGACTCCCCATGCCCCGGGCCCCTGTTGTCCGCCCGGTAATGCAGGTGACGATATCACCAGAGCCACGCCATGTCAACCGGCGAGAAGCCCCTGATCGCGTGCGCCCTGCCGAATCACCCTTCCGCCGCGTGTTGCACTAGTGGACGGTGAGGAAGTACTCCATCAGGTCGCAGCCGCGTTCGATGTGGAGGTCGCTGTGGGTGGCCGTCTTCTCGCTGAACGGGCCGGACAGAATGCTCGCCACGCCCTTGCCCGCCATGGCGAACGGCACGGGGTCGTAGGTGTGGTTGCGCACCGTGCAGGGGGTGGGATGGTCCGGCAGGACGCAGATGCGCCACTCGTCGCCTTCTTGCTTCAGTCGCTCCAGCAGGGGGGCCACCACGTGCGTGTCGATCTGTTCGAGGGCCTCGATCTTGCCCGCCGGATTCGCGCCGTGGCCCGCTTCGAGATCGGAAGAGCACACGTTCTGAACTCCAGTCACACTTGAATCT
>CAZVEV010000239.1:0-9636 GCA_964625865.1 uncultured Planctomycetaceae bacterium
GCCGACGAGGGCGTGACGCACTTTCAGAGCCTCTGGGTCGACCTGAATATCTCCAACGACGACTTCATCCGCACGACCGAGGACCGACACGAAAACCGCGTGCGGAATCTCGTCCAGACGCTGGTCGACCGCGACGAGATCTACCTCGGCAGCTACGAGGGCTGGTACGACGAGGGCCAGGAGGAATACGTCACCGAGTCGGCCGCCCGCGACAACGAGTACAAGAGCGAGATCAACGGCAAGCCGCTGGTGCGATACAGCGAGAACAACTGGTTCTTCCGCCTGAGCAAGTGGGTCCCGGCGCTGATCGAGCACATCGAGGCCAATCCGACGTTCGTTCAGCCCGCCGCCCGACGCAACGAGGTGCTCAGCAAGCTCAGGCAGGGCCCCGACGACCTGTGCATCTCCCGCAACAAGGCCAAGCTGCCTTGGGGCGTGGAGATGCCCAACGATCCGGACCACGTGGTCTACGTGTGGATCGACGCGTTGAGCAACTACTACACCGCCCTGGGCCTGCCGGAAATCGGTGACGAACACGACGGCGAGGCGGCAACGTACTGGCCCTGCGACGTGCACCTGATCGGCAAGGATATCCTGTGGTTCCACGCGGTGTACTGGCCCTGCGTGCTGATGGCGCTGGATATCCCCTTGCCTAAGTGCGTTTTCGCCCACGGCTGGTGGACCTCCGAAGGCCAGAAGATGTCCAAGACGCTGGGCAACTTCATCTCGCGAGAGAACATCGCGGAAATCTGCGACGAGTACTCCCGCGACGTGTACCGCTGGTTCCTGCTGCGGTCGGTGGCGTTCGGCTCGGACGGCGACTTCGCCCGCGACCAGCTCCAGGCGCGATATAACGCGGACCTGGCCAACAACGTGGGCAACCTGCTCAGCCGGACAGTCAAGATGATCGGCAAGTACTTCGACGGCCGGTTGCCCCCTGCCACCGCGATTGGCGAGGTCGAACAGCCCGTTCTGGCCGCCGCCACGGACCTGCACGCGTCGGCGGTCGAGGCCATGGAAGCCTGCAAGTTCCATGTCTATCTCGACAAGGTCTTCTCCCTGGCCACCGCGACCAACCAGTACATCGACCAGACCGAACCGTTCAAACTGAAGGACCCCTCGCAGCGCGAGCGTCTGGGCACGATCCTCTACACGTGCGCCGAGGCCGTGCGCCTCGTGCTGGTGTACCTCCGCCCGGTCATGCCCGAGACCGCCGAGCGGGGCCTGGCACAACTGGGCTTCTCGTGCGACGAGACTCCGCTCGCCCAGGCCGGCCAATGGGGCGTACTTGTTGCGGGCACGCAAACGGAACAACCCGAGGGCCTTTTCCCGAGGAAGAGGTGAGACGGACCTGATGCCAGACACACCGAACAAATCGATGGACGAGGTCATTCGCGATGACGGGCGCTATCCGCCCGAAGCGTACGAGTTTCTCCATGAGGGCCTGGCCGGCGCGGTCAAGGTGGTGCATGGGACGGCCCTGCCCCAGACGCCCGAAGAGGCCGCCCAGACGCAGAGCCACGTGACGGGAAGGCAGTTGTGCTTCGCCCTGCGCGATCTGGCCAAGGACCGCTGGGGCATGCTCGCGCGGTCCGTTCTCGATCAGTGGAACATCCACGCGACCATCGACTTCGGAAACATGGTCTACCTGCTGATCCGGTACAACTACATGCGCAAGACCGACGAGGACAGCCTCGAGGATTTCCGCGACGTCTACGAGTTCGACGACGCCTTTGACGGCGCGGACCATTTTGAGTTGACCGAATGACCCGACGCGACAAGAGGACCGCCGCCAAGAGCAAGCCCCCCGCTCCGGCCCCGCCGCCCGAGCCGATCGACGTCGTCGACGGCATCGCTGACCGCCAGGCCAACCCGCCACGGTGGAAACTGCTCGCTTTGGCCGGATTATTCGTTGCGTGGGTCGCCTTTATGCTGTATTGTCAGTTGGCCGGTGCGCCGGCAAAGTAATGTGCGAAAGGGATTTTCGCCGATACTGACAACACGAGGTCACCGTCATGCATGGATGCCAACGACGTGATGCCGCACGCGGCGCGCTGTTCCTGGTCGCGATCGCTCTCCTGGCCGCCGGTTCGACCGGCTGCGCCGACATCGACTTCCACGCCGTCCCCCGCAGCGTTACCCTGCGCCCGGAGCCGGTCAAGACCGCCACGGCGCTGGATCTGGCCTCGCGGGTGGGGCTGGTCATCGTCGAGTCATCGCCCCACCGCGCCACGCTGCGCCGCGGCGATAACGTGGTCATGCTCTTTGCCGAGCCCGGCGGACAGGCCTATGTCAACGGGCGACCGATTGACGTGCCCGGCGGCGGACACATCGTCGTCGGCCCCAAGTCCGTCCGCTTCCCGCCGTCGCTGATCGGCGCGATAGCATCGGCCATGCCCAAGCCCGAGCGCGTAGCGTACAGCCCTCCCGTGAGCCCCAAGCCCCGATCCAGGCCGAAGCCCCCCCCGCTCGGCCTCGGCCGCGTTGTCATCGACGCAGGGCATGGTGGACGGGATGTGGGCACGGATGCGGCGGTGCGGCTGTACGGCATCAGGCTCTATGAGAAAACCGTCAATCTGCTGATCTCCCGGGCCGTGGCGAACATGCTCAGGCTCCGCGGGGCCGAGGTCCACATGACCCGCGACGATGATGCCTACGTCTCGCTGGACAGCCGCGTGTACATGGCCAACCACCTCAAGCCCAAGCTGTTCGTCTCGATCCACGCCAACTCGTTCGGGCAGACGTCGAAGCGCGGATTCCTGATCCTCCGCCCCGCGGCGGCGTCGGCCGATTCGCTGGAGGC
The DNA here is from genome assembly GCA_964625865.1 of uncultured Planctomycetaceae bacterium. Lineage (GTDB taxonomy): Bacteria > Planctomycetota > Phycisphaerae > SM23-33 > SM23-33 > CAZVEV01. The sequence continues at coordinate 2,804 of CAZVEV010000239.1, forward strand.
GGCCGCCACCGCAGAACGCCACCTCGCGGCGACCGGGATGGAGGGCAACGTGCGGAAGGACGTGCGGGGCCTGCGCGTGCTCCGCAAGACGACCTGCCCTGCGATCCTGGTCGAAACGGGCTACCTGTCCAACCGCGCCGACGCCCGCATGCTCGCCACCACCCAGGGGCGGACCCGCATCGCCACCGCCATCGTCGACGCGGTGACCGAGTTCCTCACCAAGCGCGCACGATCGCGGCGCCGATGACCGTCCCGCGCAGCGGCCCCTTGCAGCTTCGCACGAGGGCGACAGACCTTCAGCGCCATGCCGCCCTCGCGTGGACGTTCACATCTCCTCGAGCAGTCTGCGAAATGCTTCGGCGTTTTCGGCGGCCTGTCCGTGGTGGCAGTTGTTGAAGAACGCGAAGATCTGGGCCAGCGGCTCGTCCAGTTCGGACCACTGTCGGATGAACTCGACCAGTTCGTCACGACTGTAGCTGTAGTCGTAGCGGTCAGCCCCGCCGGCGCCGTACCACTTCGACGCATCGCGCGAGTGGAGACGCAGATACCCCGTCGTGGTGGTGGCCGCCGGGGGCGAGTGGTACAGATCGGGGATCTCGGGTACGTCGGGAATCACGAGCGTGACATTTCGCTGCCTGAGACCCTCCGCCGTCGCCGCATGCTGCCATGACCGGTGACGAAACTCGACCGCCAGCGGCAGCGGCGCGAAGTCGGCAAGGGCGCCGGCGAGATACTTGCGATTGGCGACCGTGCGGTGGAACGACTGGGGGAACTGCAGCAGCACGCCGGCGAGCCTGTCGGCCGCCCGTAGCGGCGCGATGTTCTCGATGAACTCGGCGGCCACACTGCGATTCTGTTTGTGCGTCGTCTCCCGATTGGCCTTGACCCAGAAGAGGAAGTTCTCGCCCGTGCGGCGCACGAGGGACTCCATCGTCCGGACGCTCGGCAGGCGGTAGTAGGTGTAGTTGACCTCGACAGCCTCGAAGTGCTCGGCGTACCGCTCGAGCATGTGGGGCTTTCGCGTGTCAGCCGGATAGAACGTCCCGATCCAGTCGTCAAACGAATACCCGCTGGTCCCGACACGATATCGCGTAGTCATGTCCATCTCCGCCGGAGTTTCATTGTCTACAGACCTGCCTGCCGGTAGGCAGGTTACACGGATTTCACGGATTAAGGAACGACAACGGAAAGACCGGGTCCACGAATTGCACGAATTACACGAATATGTCCACAGATTACACGGATTTCATGGATTTGAGAGAAGGAGATTATTTGAACCCCATTCCGTTTCCTTTCGTGTAATTCGTGCAATTCGTGGACCCTTCTTCGCTTTCCTTCCCGTCCGTGCAATCAGTGGATCAGTTCCTCTGTTGGTTTCTTCGTTTCACACAACGCAATGCGGTCCGCGGTCAGTGTGACGGTGTCATACTTTTCTTCGACGCGGCCGGCGATGATGTAGGGGCCATAGCTGCCGACGTGGCGACTGTTGGCACATGCGTCGGGGAAGACGCTGGCTTCGAACAGGCCGTACTCGTCGTCGAGCGTCAGGAACATCATGCGTCGGCCGGTTTGCGTCTGCGTTGTGCGGCGGGCTTCGAGGACGCCGGCAATTCGCACGCGCCGCCCGACTCGCCGGGCCAAGTGCCTGCTGTCGACGTCCGTCCGCCCGGCCAGGGCGCCGCGCCAGATCGTCATGATGTGCTCGCCGACGGAGAAGCCCAGTTCGCGGCGCTCGTCGCTGTATTTGCGAAGGGGCGGGAAGTCGCGGACGACGTCGGGCACGGTCGGAGACGGTGCGATAAGCCCTCCCCCGGACAGCCCGCCGGCTGCGGCAAGGGCGAGGTCCAGTTCCAGCATCAGCGTGGGGCGCGTCCGCCCGGTGAAGTCCATCGCGCCGCAGAGGATCAGTGCCCGCGTTTCGGCGCGCCCCAGCCGCGTGCGGAACACGAAATCGCTCAGGTGCGCGAAAGGCCCGCGGCGCCGGCGCTGCTCGAGAATCGTTTCGACGCCCACCGGGCCGAGGCCCGCGATCCAGCCGAGGCCGGTGCGAATCACGCCGTCCTGGACGTCGAACTCGGCCTGTGAGCGGTTGACGTCCGGCAGAGCGAAGCGCACACCGGCCCGCTTGGCCTGTTCGACGTAGACCCGCGGATGGTACATGCTCTGATTGTTGTTCAGCGCGGCGGTCCAGAACTGGACGGGGTAGTGGCACTTCAGCCAGGCCAGGGCGTAGGCGAGCATCGCGTAGGACCCCGCGTGGGCGCGGCAGAACGAGTAGGAATTGAACTTGGCCATCTGGACCCACATGGCCTTGGCGTACCGGGGGTCCAAGCTGTTGCGGGCACAGCCATCGAGGAAGCGACGGCTCAGGTCCAGACGCTGGTCGTCGTTGCGGCATCTCTGGATGGCTTTTCGGAAGCGGTCCGCGGTGGCCGGGCCGGTGGCCAGCATCGCGCCGATAACCGACATCACGTCGTCCTCGTAGAGCATCACGCCGAACGTGTCGGCCAGGATACGATCGACCGGCCCGTAACCGGACAGGACACGCTGCAGCCCGCGCATGCGGCGGACGAAAACGTCCTTCATGCCCAGTCCCGCCGCGCCCGGGCGCACCATGGCCAGCCCTTTCATCAGGTCGCCCACCCCGCCCGGGCGCAGGGCCCGCAGCAGGTGGCGCATGGCGGGCGATTCGATCTGGTTGCATCCAACGGTGTCGGCAGCCTGCAGCATTGCCAGGGCTCCCGCGTCGGCAGGCGGCAGGCGTTCGACCTGTACCTGGCGCCCGGTGTCGCGACGAATCAGATCACAGGCGGCACGGAGAGTCGACAGGCTGCGGTTGCCCAGCAGGTCGATCTTGACCAGCCCGACGGCCTTGACGCCCCGCTTGTCGTACTGGACGAGAGGCACGCCCTTGGCGGCGGTCTGGAGGGGGGCATGGCGGTTGAGCGGACCGGGCGAGATCACCACCCCGCCGGGATGGACCGAGAGGGTATGCGGCAGGCCGGCGATGCGTTGGCTGAATTGCTCGACGCGCCGAAGGCGGGGCTCGTCGTCGGTGCAGGCAACCGTTGCACGGGAAATCTGGTCCTCCGCAAAGCCCAGCGCCTTGGCGGTTTCCCGGACGGCTGACCGCCGCTGGAACGTCCCGTACGTACACACCATCGCGGCGCGGCCGGCGCCCCAGCGGCGAAACACGTAGTCGATCACGTCGTCGCGGATTCGCCAGCAGAAGTCCACGTCCAGGTCCGGGAAGTCGCGCCGCTGTTCGTTGAGGAATCGCTCGAAGGGGATATCATAGGTCAGCGGGCAGACATTGGTGATGCCCAGCAGATACGCCGCCAGGCTGCTGGCGCCGCTGCCGCGTCCTGCGACCGGAACGCCGAGGTCGCGAGCGTAGCGGACGATGTCCCAGACGACCAGGAAGTACTCGGTAAAGCCCATCCGGGTAATCACGCCCAGTTCGCGGGCGAGCCGGGCTTCGGCGCCGGCGGGCGGGCGGTCGCCGTAACGCCGCGAAAGCCCCTGGCGGCACAGGAGTCGCAGTTCGACTTCGGGCGGGCGCCCTTTCGGGCACGGGTAGCTTGGGAACACGGTTGGACGTGGCAGGAAACGGTAGGCGGCGCAGATGTCAGCCAGGCGACGGTTGTTCGCTATGGCGTCGGGGAAGTCGGCCAGTTGGCGGAATAGCTGCTCACCGCTGCGAAGGCAGGCGCCGGGGGCAGGCAACTGCTCATCCGTTACGCGATCCAGCGTCGTCCCCAACCGCATCGCCGTCAGAAGACGCACCGTTTCGCGGTCGGCGGGATCGAGGAACATCGTCTTGCCGGTGGCGACCGTCGGCAGGTCAAGCTCGACCGCCCCGTCCGCCAAACGCCGCAGCACCGAGCGGCTCTGTGAACCGGGATCCACGTCCAGCCACAGCCCGTCGGCCGTGTGCCCACTGCGCACGAGCCTGGCCGCCATGGTCGGATCCTCGACGATCACGTGCAGCCCGCCGGACAGCTCGGCCAGATCGCCCGCCAGCGTCGTCGCCCCGTCGCGGCGATGTCTCCGCGTGATCAGCCGGCAGAGATTGGCATACCCCGTATCGTCCGCCACCAGCGCCACCGCCGCCTGGTCGCCGTCATGCAACTCCGCCCCGATAATCGGCTCGACACCGCCGGCGATCGCCTCCTTCCAGAACGCCGTCGCCCCGTACAGGCCGTTCACGTCCGTCAGCGCCAACCGCCCATGCCCCGCCGCCCGCGCCCGTGCCACCAGCGGCCCGGGCATGACCATCCCGCACCGCAGTGAATACCCACTACGAACATGCAACGGCGTGATATGACAGGTGAGAGGTGAGAGGTGAGAGGTAAGAGTGCTTCGCGCCGAAGACGGCGCTGCCTTCTCAGCACGCCCCTCGGGGCAAAGCGTTTTCTCCGTATCGCCCGCACAGCGCAGCGCCCGACTACGGGCGCCGCGCTGACGAACAGTTCGTTCTTCCGCCGTTTCTCTCACCTCTAACCCCTCACCTGCTCTTGGCTTCTATAGTGCGGGCGATCGCGCGGAGCATGCTGCTGCACTCGTTGTATTCACCGACAAGTTCCTCGTAGGTTTCTCGTGTGAGATATTGCTTGCGATGGGCGATCATGAGGTGGTGCTGCGTCTCGCGCATTTCACCCAAAGCACGGCTGATCGATTCCAGGTATATTTTCTTGTGCTTGTTGTTGAATCCTTCGGCGAGATTTGCAGGCCCCGAGTTGGACGAACGACGAACCTGGGAACCCAATTCATACATCTCGAACTTCGGAAACGTCAGTGACAACTCGTGAACGCGCAAATGCAGCTCGACCAGCCGCCTGTAGACCTTCAGATCCCCCACACGTGAGACCTTCGCCATCATGACATCCTTTCTTCTCTAAGGTTAGAGGCGAGGAACGACAGGTTAGAGGTGAGAGTGTTTGGCGCCAAGGAACGCAATGCCCGACTACAGGCACCTTGCCGATCAACAGTCAGACTTCCCGTCGTTTCTCTCACCTCTAACCTCTCACCTCTAACCTGACCAAATGAGGCTTTGCCTCATTTGGTCAGCGAGGGCGTCCGCAGGACGAAGCCGTAATCGTCCTGTTCGAGTCTGCCCATCAACGGGATGGACCCGCCGGTGACGACCGCGGCGTGGCCCCAGCGGTCGCGGATGGTGTCCACCGCACGGGTCAGGTCATCTCGCTGCGTCTGGGCCTGGTCGGGGAACAACTCGCCCTGGCCGTCTTCCGGCGTCAGGGCGCTGAGCACGATGCCCACGTGGCGCACCGCGACGCGACGCCCGAGCAGTTGACCGAGCAGGCGATCGACCGTCGACAGGACCGCCGCCCGGTCCGAGGCCGGACGATCCAGTCGTCGCCGGGCAGCGTACTGCTTCCAATCGTCGTAGCGGACAGTCAGTTCGACGGCGCCGGCCTGCAGGTCGAGTTTCCTGGCCGCCCGCATGGCGCGCTCGACCAGATACGCCAACATCGCGCGCACCTGCCCGTAATCGCACGTCGGCGCGTGCAGCGTGGTTTCGCGTGAGATCGTCTTCGGCAGCGCATGCGGCGAAAGGCGCTGCGTGTCGCGCCCGCGACACCGCTCGTAGAGGACCTCGCCTCGCCGGCCGAACATCGCACGGAGCATCTCGCGCGACAGCGACCGCAGATCGCCGACGGTGGCGATGTTCAGGTCGCTCAATCGCTCGGCCGTCTTGCGCCCCACACCGGGCAGCGAGTCGACGGGCATCTCGGTCAGCAGGCCGCGCTCGTCGCCGGGGGCCACCCACCGCACGCCGGCAGGCTTGGCCAGTCGCGAGGCGACCTTGGCCAGCATGCGATTGGCGCCCAGCCCGACCGAAACCGACAGGCCCACCTCGCTGAGCACTTCGGCGCGCAGGGCTCGCCCGAGCGTTTCGGGCCGACCATGCAGCGCGCCCATCCCCGCCGCGTTGCCGTACGCCTCGTCGAGAAACGTCTCGAGATCGCATGCATAGCGCCGGCAGACTTGCCACACATGTTCGGCGAAACAGCAATAGATCGACTGTCGCCCGGGCATGACCGTCGCCTGCGGGCAGAGTTGCCTCGCCTGGCGCAGCGACATCCCCGCATGGAGCCCGAACCCCCTGGCTTCGTAACTGCACGAGGCGATGCAGCCCGAGCCCACAATCACCGGCTTGTCCCGCAAGGCCGGTATCAACAACTGCTCCACCGACGCAAAGAACGCATCGACGTCTACGTGAAGAATCAGTCGTTCGCTTGAACGACAGGTGAGAGGTGAGAGGTGAGAGGTGAGAGTGCTTCGTGACGAAGACGGCGCTGCCTGCTCAACGCGCCCCTCGGGGCGAAGCGTTTCCTTCGTATCGCCTGCATAGCGCAGCGCCCGACGACGGGGAGCGCGTCGACCGGCAGTTCGCCTTTCCGTCGTTTCTCTCACCTCTAACCTCTCACCTCTAACCTTCAGCGAATAGAGCCAACGGTTCTATTCGCTGATCACCTGGTCGAGCCACCATTGGGTTTCGCCGGTGGCCAGGTGGATGTAATAGGTCTCGTCGCCGACCTGGACGCTGAAGTGCAGCGAGGGGGCCGCCCCGGCACGGTCGATCCACTTGCCGTTGACCGCGTCGACCCGATAGTCCTTGGAGCCCCAGCGAAATGTCCGCGGCTCGACGCTCCCTGCGGAAAACGCCGCCACCACGCCGATCGCCTCGCCTATCTCGACCATGTTCATGCCGCACCGCCGGTTTGGTGTATTGGTTGACTGGTTAACTGGTTAACTGGCGTACTGGTTGACCAATCGTAGGGCGTGGCCCAATTTTTGAACCCGGGGCC
>CAZVEV010000240.1:0-9601 GCA_964625865.1 uncultured Planctomycetaceae bacterium
GCTGCCGGGACGCGGCAACCACGACGCGTCGGTGTCGGAGGTCTCGTGGTTGCCGCTTCGCGCCACACCACGGCTCCGGGCCGTTAGGACTTCGGCACGGGCGGGACAATGACCTTCAGGTCCAGCTCAGCCAACTGCGCGTCGGCCACCGGCGACGGCGCGTCGGTCAGCGGGCAGGTGCCCCGCTGGGTCTTGGGGAAGGCGATCACGTCGCGCAGGGAGGCGGCGCCGGTCAGGATCATGACGATGCGGTCGAGCCCGAGGGCCAGCCCGCCGTGCGGCGGGGCGCCGAACCGGAGGGCGTCCAGGAGGAAGCCGAACTTCTCGCGTGCCTCGTCGGCGCCAATGCCCAGAGCCGAAAAGACCTGCTTCTGGATTTCAGGCGAATGGATACGCACCGACCCGCCGCCGAGTTCCGAGCCGTTGCAGACGATGTCGTAGGCCCGCGCGCGGACCTCGCCCGGGGCGGACGAGAGCTTCTCGAGGTCTTCCATCCGCGGCGTGGTGAACGGGTGATGCAGCGCATTCCAACGGGCGTGCTCGCGATCGTATTCGAACAGGGGCCAGTCGATGACCCAGCACCAGGCCATCGCATCCGGATCGTACATCTCCAGGTCGGCGGCGATCTTGCGTCGCACGGCACAGAGGACCTTATTGACGATCTCGGCCTGGTCGGCGGAGAAGAAGATCAGGTCGCCTTCGTTGGCGCCGGTGGCCTCTCGCAGTGCGGTTTGAATCTCGGGCGTCAGGAACTTGGCGACCCCGCCCGCAGCGGCGCCGTCGGTCAGCTTGCACCAGGCCATGCCCTTGGCGCCGAAGTCGCCGGCGTAGCTGATGTACCCGTCGATCTGCTTCCGCGTCAGGGCCGCCCCGCCCGGGACAGCGATGGCTTTGATGATTCCGCCCGAGCCCAGGACGGTTGTGAAGACCTTGAACTCCGTGTCGGCAAGGAGTTCGCCCACGTTGTGCAGGAGCATCTCGAACCGCATGTCGGGGCAGTCGCAGCCGTACTTGTCCATCGCCTCGTCGAAACCGATGGTCTGCACCTGGTCGGGGAACTCCCTGCCGACGACCGCGCAGACGTTCCGCATGATGCCGTTGACGATCTCCATCACGTCGCCCTCGGAGACGAACGACATCTCGAGGTCGAGTTGGGTAAACTCCGGCTGGCGGTCGGCGCGGAGGTCCTCGTCGCGGAAGCAGCGGACGATCTGGTAGTACCTGTCGAGTCCGCCGACCATGAGGATCTGCTTGAACAGTTGCGGGCTCTGCGGCAGGGCATAGAACGCCGCCTGCTGCATCCGGCTGGGCACGAGGAAGTCGCGCGCCCCTTCGGGCGTGGACTTGGTCAGGAACGGCGTTTCGACCTCGACAAAGCCGGCCTCGTCCAACGTGGTGCGCATCGCCTTGCATATCTCGTGACGCAGCCGCAGGCGGCGCGCCATCTCCGGACGCCGGATGTCGACGTACCGGTACTGCAGCCGCATCTCCTCGGCGGCCGTCGCGTACTCGTCGGGCTCGAACGGCACGGTGTCGGACTTGTTCAACAGCGTCACGTCCGTGCAGAGGACTTCGACCTCGCCGGTGGGGAGTTTCGGGTTGTGGCGCGTCTTGCCCGATACCGGGTCCTCGCCGCGGTCGCGCACCGTGCCGGCCACCGCGACGACCCATTCGTTGCGCAGGCGGTCGGCCAGTGCGAACTGCTCTTCGCTGAGGGTGTCCGGGTCGAAGGCGACCTGCGTAATCCCGTCGCGGTCACGCAGGTCGACGAAGATCACTCCGCCGTGGTCGCGGTAGCTTCGCACCCAGCCGCACAGGCGAATGGTCTGTCCTTCGTCGCTCTTGCGGAGTTGCCCGCAGGTGTGGGTTCGCTTCAACACGTCGTCAGTAAACGTTTCCATGGATCTTTCTCTAAACCGCCAAGTCGGCCCAACGCCCCGCCGCACGCGGGACACGCAAGTCCCACAGTGTACACGGAAACCGATACAGTTCAATGGTGAAACGCGCGAGAGTCGACCTCCGGATACATCCCTCCTAAGTAGGTAGAGCGACAGGGGGTCACGTCGCAGCGATCGCCCGTCGCGCCACCATGGGGACACGCCCCGCGGCTCAGGTTGGGGGCAGGTACCCTGAGCTGTCGTGTATTAGGCCACGGCTTCAGCCGTGGTGTCCGAGACGTCAGACGAGTACGATCAGCCCGTTCAACGGGCTTATCCACGTCGGAGGAACGCAAGGAATGCCCGCATCGCGTCGTGCAGCCGGCCGAGCAGACCCAATCCGGATCCTGCTCGAAGCCCGTAAAACGGGCTGGTGTGCCGGGGGGCGCCCCAGACACCACGGCTGAAGCCGTGGCCTAATACACGACCTGTGGACGGAACGTCGCTCGGCCGAGGCAAGGGCGGTGGTGCCCTGTCACCGAAGCCCGGATAGGCCCGAGACACTACCCACTCAAGAGGGATGCACCCCAAACTCCCTCGCATGCATGCGGTTCTCGGCGATCACACCTCGAGGCGGCCTGCGGTGGCCCCGGCTTCGAGGGCCGCCGGCCAGCGGGCGGCATCGGCGGGGTTGAATACCCCCGCGTCGATCAGTTCGGTCAGGATGCGAGCCAGCGTGGCGTTGGCAAATCGCCCGCCCCCGCTGATTCCGAACCCGCGGTCGTCGACCCAGATGCTCATGACGGCGTGGCGCGTGTGAACCGTAATCCAGCACAGCGGATCCTCGGGCATGCCGCCGCCCCCCACTGCCCGGTCGCCCGACAGTTCCCAACTGTCGTTGCGGAGGGCGTCGACGATCTTCTTGCCCAGACCCTTCCTGTCGTGTCCGATCCAGCGCGGCGAGTCGGCCAGCGCCAGCACGCTTACGCCCTGCCCGTCGTCAAAGATGCCCTCGAAGAACCTCTGGACATAGTACGCCCGCCGAGGCGGCTCGGGGACGGTCTCCGGGGGCTCCTGGTCGCCCGGCACGTTCCGAGGGGTCGGCTGGGGTGCGCGGCTGTTGGGCGAGATGTTGAACAGGCAGCGTGCGCCCCAATCGAAGACCAGGACAATCGGCGTGCCGATGACGCGGAACGGCAGGACGGCGCACTCGGTGACGTACTGCTCTTGGCAGTCGAAGTGGTCCCAGCAGGCGTCCTGGGTGTCGAGCACGGCGTCGTCGATGCTGTAGATCGGGTTAACCACGATGATATCGGCAGCCGTCGCGGCCAGGCCCAACGGGACCATGACCGGGTACGACGCGAGCCGTGCGGTCGTGCCCTCGGCGGGCATCAGGTCGTCCTCGACCCAGTTGAGCAGCCGCATGTTGTCGCGATTCCCGAACGCGAAGGCGTCGGATGCGGCGCATCCGCCGGCGCAGACGGCCGCGGCGGCCAAGACCATCGTCAGGAGTATCGACAGCATCTTCATCTCGTGCTCCCTGGTTAGAATTCGGCTCCGAACAGAACGCGAAGCCCCCAGTCGCCGACGAGGACCACGGGGGTGACGGCAACTTTCGGCAGGAAGACCATCGCCTGGTAGAAGTCCGAGCCCTCGGGGTCCTCCCAGACGACCCTGCTGGTGTCGGACCAGGCGGCCGGCACGGACACGAGGGGATGGACAACGACCGCATCGGCGACCAGGGCCGCAACGCCGACGGGAACGAAGACGGGTGCGGCGGCAATCTGACCGGTCGCCGACTCGATCCGGACGGCCTCGTCGAGCGCATTGAGCGTTCGGCGGTTCTCTTTCTGGATAACCGAACAGCCCGTACTGGCGGACAAGACTGCCGCCGCCAGCGCGGCCGAGACGCAAAACTTGTTCATGGCAAGACTCCCGTGGTGCGATCGGACAACGAATCGATGCATCAGTGTCCTCACGGCGGCCCATGGGTCAAGGGCCGCCGTGATTGGGCCGACCCCCGGGCCGCGGCGCGATGTTTGAAGTGTATATCCCAGCGGCCGCTCCGTGCGCAGAGAATGCGGCGAAATCCGCAACACTGGACGCTGAGGGCGCTATCGTGTACTAATAGCCCCTCGACGTGGCAAGGGGGGCCTGGAATGGAAACGCATGACCAGAACGTCTCGTAGAATCCTGTTGTGGATAACGGTGATCGGCCTGCTGAACCTGGGCCAGATCGCCATCCTCTCGTCGTTCATCGGCGACGCGAAGGCCTGGGCGCTGTTCAACTCGGTCCCGCTGATGCTGGCCTGGCTGGGTCTTACCGTGCTGCTGGTGGTGGGGTTTGCAGCCTTCCCGCGACTGGTCCGCAAGCCGGGGCTTCTCCTGATGCACCTGGGTGCCCTGGTGCTCCTGCTGGGGGGCATGAGCGGGTCGAAGGCGGGCATGAAGGTCCTGGACAGTTGGAAGGACCACAAGCGGATCTACAAGGGATACATGACCCTCAGCGACGGCGAACGCCTGAAGGACGTCTCGGACGCAATGGGCAACCAATTCGACGAACTGCCCTTCCACGTCGAGTCCCGGAAGTTCTGGATGGAGTACCACCCCTACCAGCGCAAGCTCACGGTGCTGACCAGCAAGGCCAGGAAGACCGGGCGGTGGCAAAAGGGCAAGGAGAAGGAAGACTACGACTCGGACTCCAAGCGGTTCAAGTTCGAGGTGGGCAACTGGCAGGACCTGCCGCTGGTCGACGGCGTCGAGATCCGCGTGACGGAGTTTGAGATTCAGGACCCCGTCACCCAGCCGATGCTGCTGGTGACGGCCGACGACGGGCACGGCCATGACGTCAAGCCCGTCGAGGTGGGCCCCGCCGTGCCGGGCCAGACGCTGGAAGTCCCCATGCCCCACAACGCGAAACTCCTGTGCGAGGTGCAGCAAGTCACCATGTCGCGCTGGGCGCCGCACCCGATGGACCCGAGGCAGCGTTACCTCCACCCGGACCCCAAGGGGACGATTCCCACCGCGCTGGTCAACCTGACGGAGTTCGGCGGCACGATTCACGCCTACACCAAACCCATCGCCGAGGCGACCGGCCAGGCGGGCATGCACGCCCGGCTGCGATACGTCAAACAGGCCGACACGCTCGCTGAGACGGGTAAGCAATGGGACGGACCGGTTGTCGTCGCCCTGCCGCCCGGAATGGACAAGCAGGTCGTCCCCGCCAAGGCGGGCAGCGAGTTTACCTTCATGTCAGGGCGCGGGCGAACGGTCATCGGACGGGTCAAACGAATCCTCCACGTCGCCCTGGAAAGCGCCCCCGCTGCCGACCCGACCGCGCCGGCGCCGAAGGAACTGGCTATCGTCGAAGCGAACACGCCCGGGGCCGAGCCGATGGCCGAGATCGACCTGCTGACTATGCGGGGCAGAGTTCAGGCGCCAACCCCCGGCGTCGCGAGTCAGACCACAGCGAAGGACGAGGGCCCGATCACCCTAAGGTACATCCCCGCCGACGACCCGACCAAGACCAAGGGTCTCCAGCGTCCGATCATCACCTTCGAGGCCAAACGCGGCGCCAAGTTCGGCCGCAAGACCATCACGATCCACAAGGGCCGCCCCTCGCAGGAGGTGCGGCTGGACTTCCTCTACGACACCCACGACGCCTGGCTCGCCGCCGGCGCGCCACGCATCTACGCCGCCGACGAGCCCCCCACCAAGGACTACGTCAGCCGCCTGGTGATCCACCACAACGGCAAAGAGGTGGCGACCAAGGACATCGAGGTCAACCACCCGCTCAAGTATGGCGGATACCGTTTCTACCAGAGCGACTGGGACCACGGCGACCTGTCCTATACGTTCATTACCGTCAAGAGCGACGCCGGCTGGCCGCTGGCGTTCGTGGGGATGATCCTCCTGATGGCCGGGGCGTTCCTTCAGTTCTGGTTCATCCCGATCATTAAGGCCGCCCGAGGCCGATCTCCAGGACAAGACGTGGCGCCCGTCAATGTCCCGGGCATGCCACCGCTGCCCGACCCGAGCGATGCCGGCGATGAGGGGGACGCATAATGCATATCAAGTACACTACGCAAGGGACGCTGATCTACCTGGCGATGGGTACGTACCTTCTGGCCTTTATCATCGGCCTGTTCGCCATGACCGTCAGGCGGAACAGCGATGAGGCCTCGAACGAGACCGGGCCCTGGATCAACCCGTTCGCCATACTGGCGCAGCTCGTCTTCGCTGCCGCATTCGCCCTGGCGTTTGCCTCGTTCATCTACCGCTGGAACGACACCGGCCACGTCCCGCTGAAGGACCTGTTCGACGTGTTTGTGACCCTGGCGATGCTGGTCTGGCCGATCTCCATGCTCTGCCGCTGGGCTCTCCGTGTCGACGGGCGGACCCTCGACATGCTCGTCGGCGCCGTGATGTGCATACCGGCCGGGTTCGTTCGCGACGCCGAGACCAGCCCGCTGCGCCCCGCGCTGCAGAGCGACCTGTTCGTGCCCCACGTGGCGGTGTACATGCTCGGCACGGTGATTATGGTCAAGGCCGCCATCCAGGCCGTCGGCGTGCTGATCTACGGCGACACCGAACCGGGGGGAAACCTGGTCCGCCGCGAAGCCGCCGCGCACCGCATGACGTGCATGGGCTTTCCCCTGCTGACGACCGGACTGTTCCTGGGCGCCATCTGGGGCAAGTACGCCTGGGGCGACTTCTGGCAGTGGGACCCCAAGGAGCAGTGGTCGCTGGCGACGTGGCTGGCGTTTGTGGTGTATTTCCACGTCCGCTACATGTTCGGCAAGAAGTACCCCAAGCTCAACGCCGCCTGCATCATCGCCGGCACGATCCTGATCTTCCTGACCCTCCTGTGGGCCAACCTGGACAAAGCCTTCAAAGGCATCCACAGCTACGCATAAGGGGGCAGGCCGCACACAACGGGCTTGCACGCGGGCGACGGGGAAACCTGCGCCTCCGTCGCATCAATACCGCCCGTACTCGCGGGCGGTTTCGTAGAGGGCGACCACGTTGGCCGTTGATGAGTTGTCCTGGAGGGCGTGGGTGGGGGCGAGGCAGTAGCCGCCGCCGGGGGCCATGATCTCAAGCGTTCGGCGGACGTCGTCGGCTGTGTCGGCTGGCGTACCGAAGGCCACCGGCCCCGCGGTTGAGATGCAGCCGTGGAAGAACAGGCGCCCGCCGAAGGTGTCCTTGAGGTACCGCGGGGCCATGTGGGCGGCTTCGGGCTGGAGCGTCTCGACGCCGGCGATGCCCATGTCGATGAAGTCCTCGTAGGCCCAACTGCTCGACCCGCAGGTGTGGATCATCACGGGCAGGTCGTACGCGCGGGCCAGGTCCACCAACTGCTGGTGCAGCGGGCGAATGTGCTTGCGGAACAGGTCGAGGCTGATTAGCGGGCCGATCTGCGTGCCCAGGTCCTCGCCCAGCCACATGAAGTCGACCCCGCCGTCGGCTGCTTCCAGTGTGCGACGGGTCACCTCGACGTTGATCTCCGTTCGGCGCCGGGCCAGCAGGAGCCCGGCCGGGTCGTCGGTTATCAGGTCCACCAGCGTCTGCTCCATCGTCCGGAGCATGCCGTTGGCGTTGATGATATCGCCCAGCCCGGGATTGCCCACGTAGACGGCAAACTCGCGGTGCTCCCTGCACGCGGCGGCAACGTGGCTGTAGTCGAAGTCGTCCGGGGAGGGCATGGGCCAGTCGGCCACCGCCTGGGCGTCCGCGTCGCGAAGGGGCCACTCGCAGTAGTCCCAGTACCCGCCGGTCTCGTGCTCGACCCACCGCCGGCGCCTGCCCCAGTTGTCGGCAACGATCCCCCGGTCGGGAATGTCCGGATGCAGTTTCGCCCCGGCGTATCGCGCGCCGACGCCGCGGAAGTCCACCCCCAGCGCCCGGCGCAGGGCCTCGTCGTCATCCGGCGCGACGGAGAAATGCGCCTTGAGGCGCCGGTCGATCCCGGCGTTGGCGCCGTAGTTGATCGGCACGCGGTCGGCCTGGCCGTGCGCCATCGTCATCAGCACGCGCTGCTTGGACGTCATCGCCCGCCCTCCGGTCCGACCGCGCCGGCCTTGTCGTCCTGGAACTCGCCTGCGCCGATGAAGCACTGGATGAGGCGTTCCTCGTCGGCTTCGGCGGCGGGGAGTATGTGGGTCATTCGCCCGTGTCGCATCACGCCGATGCGGTCGCTCATCGAGATCAGTTCGGGCATGTCCGAGGAGATCATGATCACGCTCTTGCCCTGGGCGGCAAGGTCCACCATCAGGGCGTAGATGTGCTCCTTGGCGCCGATGTCGACGCCCTTGGTCGGCTCGTCGAAGATGAAGACCGTCGCCTCGCTGAGCAGCAGGCGAGCGATCACCGTCTTCTGCTGGTTGCCCCCGCTCAGGTCCGTCACGGCCTGGTCCGGGCCCGATATCGAAATCTCCAGCCGTTCGACGAGGTCGTCGACGATGCGGCGTTCCTCGCCAAGGCGCAGGACGGCCCGGGGCAGCAGTTCGTTGCGAACGATGATGATGTTCTCTCGCACGGACCGCTGGGCAAACAGGGCCGACGCCTTCCTGTCCTCGGTGATCAGGCAGATGCCTTCGCGCATGGCCCTTCGCGGCGAACTGGCGCGGACGGGCTTGCCGTTCAACACAATGCTCCCCCCGTCGCGTCGCGTGGCGCCGAAGATCAGGTTGACCAGTTCGCTCCGGCCCGATCCCACCAGCCCGCCGATGCCGAACACTTCGCCCCGGTGGACCGCAAAGCTTACGTCCCTGACGGCGCGGCCCTGCGAGATGTTGCTGACCTCGAGCTGCACGGGCCCGATCTCGACCGGCTGGCGAGCGAAGAACAGCGAGGCCTCCCGCCCGACCATCTGCTTGATAACGGTCTGGAAGTCCACGTCGCTGACCCGGTGCGTGCCGACGAGCCCGCCGTCCTTCAAGATCGTCACCCGGTCCCCGATCTCGAAGACCTCCTCGAGGTAATGTGAAATGTAGATGATGCCCACCCCGCGCCCGCGGAGGTCTCGAACCAGGTCTATCAGCGCCCGCGTCTCGGCCAGGCCCAGCGAACTGGTGGGCTCGTCCATGATCAGGACCTTCGCCTGCCCGTGCAGCGCCTTGACGATCTGGAGCATCTGCTGCTGTGCGGCCGAGAGGTCCTCGACCAGCGCCCGCGGGTCAATATCGATGCTCAGGGACGCCACGATCCGTCCGGCCTCGGCGATCTGGGCTCGCGAATCGACCACGCCGGGGACCTTCCCCCCGGTCTCACAGCCCAGGAAGATGTTGTCGGCCACGGTGAGTGACTCGATCAGCTCGACGTCCTGGTAGATCGTTGAGATGCCCCGCGCCATTGCCCCCCTCGGGTCCAGGGCCGCCATCTCCTGCCCCATCACGCAGATCGTTCCCGCATTCGGCCGGACGGCGCCGGCAAGGATCTTGATCAGCGTCGACTTGCCGGCCCCGTTCTCTCCGACCAGACAGTGGATCTCACCGGCGAGAAGGTCGAAGTCCACCCCGTCCAGCGCCCGGGTGTGCCCGTACGTCTTGGTGACACCCTCCAGCCGCAATAACACGTCCGACGTTGGCATAGACATTTTCGCTGATCCTCACTGCCACCACCGGGCTTGTCCCGGTGGAGCACTGGTTCGTCACCAGCCGAAAGGCCTCGCCCCCCCACCAACCCCCCCCCGGGGGGGGGCCCGCGGGGGGGGGGGGGGGGGG
>CAZVEV010000241.1:0-9572 GCA_964625865.1 uncultured Planctomycetaceae bacterium
CACGGCCTCAGGCGCCCGAACACGCTCCATAGCTCGCTTGTTTAAGGTCTAGTGCACGACGGTAACTGGTTTCTGAAGAGGCAAGCTTGTCTTCCCGGAAGGACTTTGCTCCTGCAGTAATGAGCTCTCTGGCTTCAATGAGCTTCTCTTCCCGTCGTGCGAGTTCGAGGCCCTTGACGTGTCGGTGCGTCACCGTTACCTCATCATCACTAAGGGGCTTTGCTTTGCGGACTCGCGCCGAGGGGCCGCCCGCTGTGTTTGCTACTGAGACCCCGTCGGGACTGAACCCGACGCCATCGCCACTGGCGGGAATATGAGCCGTCGGCACCAAGGTTGAGACGCTCACACAACCGGTCCACGTCCTCGAAGCCCAACGACTCCAGACGCCCGCCGTCCGTCGCGATCTCCCTGATAGCCTGACCAGGTATCTCGTTGGTGCCCTGCAGGTTCTCGGCCTGATGAAACCGCAGCGCCGCAAGGATCGTCGCCAGTTCCCGATCGTCGATGAGCAGGGGGCCCCGGCTGTGTTGGTCAGGTGCCGGACTGGATCCCCCGCGATCGGCCAGCAGCTTATCCAGGCTGCACAGGGCGTCGAACGCACTGGTGCCAAGGCCGAACACCAGGGGCGTGGCACTGTCGAAGTCGAGTGGCCCTTGATATGCCCAGGCTTCGAAGGGCATGCCGGGGTTCGGGTCGTGCCGGTTCTTTGTCAGCACGGCAAAGCCCCCTTGATCCAGAAATGCGTCGAGTTGGGGCAGACTGATTGCCCCAGGCGGCTCATGGTGTTGGCTCTCACGCGTGTTGGTCATGGTTGTCTCCCCATGGCGCCTGGCCGTTCTGGCTTTCCTGCACCTGCTTCAACTGGTCGATCAGGGTCGACGCCTCGGGCAGTGTCAGATCCTGAATGCTGCGTCCCAGGCGGTGGTGGGACTCGGCGTGCGGATCCAGGCCCAGGCGGTTGCAGATAGCGTTGATCGCCCGGATCTGGGCGTCACTGGCGTGGCGGACCGAGTTTCCGTTGCCGTTGGCCACTACGGGCTGACTTGCCGGTGGGGGGGCTGTCTGGGAAGGGGCACCTGTCTGCATCGACAGGCCCAGTTCCTCGGCAACAGCCTCACGGGCGATCGCGAAGAGCCTTCGGATGCGGTCATGCAGCAGGTGGGCATCCTGGGCGGCGGAGCTTTCAAGCTCCAGTTCGACGTTTACGGTCGCGCCACGGCTGCCGTAGTTCGGCTCGCCGACTTTGCGCGACACTCCGGCGTTCAGTTTGATCATGGTCGGTGCTCCTGGGGGTTGTGAAGGTGTTCTGGGGGGGGACAAGGCAGCCGTTGGATGTGCCCTATGTGCCCTACATACCCCGGGCGGGCGGCGATCAGGGCACGTAGGGTACGTTGAAAACGGGGCGATAGGGGCGTTGAGCGGGATTCAGGGCACATAGGGCACGTAGGGCACGTTGAGAATGCGGGGCTGAGTGAAGTTCGGGGCGGGGGGCTGGCCAGGTATTTTCTTCGTGAATCTGGACCAAGGCCGCCGCTAGATGTGCCCTACATATCCCACGTACCCCGAGGCGGGTGGCACATCGCGCAAAAAAGCGACGACGCCGGGGGAGGGGAGCCCGACGTCGTCTTAACTCGATCAAAACACAAAATGTCATTCTGACCGAGGAGCCTCACATTAACGCTAAGGATTATCTTACCACTGCTGAGCCGGAGTGCAAGAGCAAAACCGCGAGGAATGCATTCTTTCTGCGTCCCCCGCGGGGCTGGCGCCTGTGTGCCCCGGCCCTTCTGCAGGTCGGGGCATTTCTCTGCGGGCAGTCAGGGCGGGGGGCGTGGTGATGATCGAAGCGGCGCCCACCGCCTCCTTTGCCAGTCTGATCCTGTGGATCAGCTTCGTCGGTTGATTGGCAATTCGTATAGAGCGTCCCGCAGCGCAGATTTCAGCCGCAGATTCCACGCTTCTCCTGAATCGGGAAAGGTAATAACCCGCTCGTGATATCCTCCTGCTTGGCCTGTGTCAGTAGCGTCATCCACCGCAAGAGAAAGGACGGTAAGCTCTGCTTCCCTGGCTAGGCGCAGTTCTTTCGCCAGGCCTTCATCACCTGCCGTATCCCTCGCCGCAATGTAGGCAAAGACCCCTTTGTTCCGCAATTCGGACACAAACTCCGGCGAGTCTGTTGCTGCCCGTCGTTTGGTCGTCAGGGCATTACATTCCATTGTGAAACCACGGGAGGATTGCAGCTCTTCTGCGAACACTTCTCCTATCGCCTTCGCATTCTCCCCAAAGCTGAGATAAACCGTGCCTTTCTGCCGTGGCCCCCAACCGCATGGACAGTTGGTGTTGCACTCCATGATGGGGTTGCTAGTCCAGTACTCGGGTGCACCGCACTTGCGGCAGTGAACGATATGATCGCCGTCGGCATCTCGCTCATGCGGTGGCCCCCAGGTTATCACGTAGTCCTGTGGATCGCCTCGCTCGAAGTTCATTAAGAACGGGTAGCGGTCCTGAAGGGGTGTGGCGCCCGCAGCAACACGGCAGGGCTGTATGGCTGTACGTTTCCTCAAGATATCTGACGGGCTGGTGGGACTGTCGCTTCTTGATGGCTGACGTGATCTCACAGACGATACATGTGCTTCAGTGGAGACCGGCCGCTTCAGTAAGAACAGAACAGATTCTGTCAGGTCAGCGATACGTTCTTCCACCGGTGGCGTCATCGCGTCGAGCCAGTGGCATGAGGAAATGTAGTACTCCATTGATTTCGACAGGGGGACTTCCTCGAGACGGAAAGGCAGAAGTGGTATATCCTTAGCCACGGCCCTTTCCACCTCCCTCGAAACCTGGGGTGAGATGTTTGCGGCAGAAGAAAAGACAAGGATCACCACGGCGCTGCCGTTAAGAGCGTCCACTATGCATTCGGCATATGGCAGACCAGCGCGCACGTCGCGAGGAGCGATCCAGCAGCGAACGCCTGAGCCTTCGAGTCGACCACAGACAGCGTCGGCTATGGTCTTGTCGACATGGGAATACGATATGAAGGCGTCGTGTGACATTCTCGGACCCTCTACTCGTACTGCAGGCGGCCACACTTGGGACAGACAAGAGGGGGGCCGTCATCAAAAGCATACAGTGTCAAGTGTCCACAGTCTGTGCACTTGACGCGGACATTCTCGCCTTCCCTCTCGACGATCTCGAACCAAGGCTTAGCCCGTCCGGGATCTTGGGCGAGCCCGCACTCTGCGCACTGTTTGGCTGGTCCAGGACTTCCCAGTCCCTTTGCCTCAAACCAGTCGGTATCTCCGCAGAGCTTACACGTCTGGAGGAAGTCATCGTATGGACTGCCGCGTCGTTGAACGGAACACCAACCAAGATCATTACGTGCTCTCTCCTGCAACAGCTTATGGACCTGTGGATCTCCGAGCCCCTTCTCGATAAAGCGCAGCTTCTGTTCAGAATTCAGAAACTGCCGTGTTTCAACCGGGAGGGCCTCAGCGAGGCCAGTCCAGCGCCCGGAGGACTCTGCCTGTTCCAGGCCAATGGCCTGGTAACTCGATATGAACTCCGAGATCGAAGCTGGCAACACCGTAGACTCCAAGTAGACGGGAAAAGTTTGTTTGCCGTAGTTACGAGCCATCGTCAGTTCGCCTATGACATGGTCTGATGCAACGGAGTCGTGGGAGAGAAACGCCAGGACACAACGCGAGTCTCGAACTCTCTTTTGGAGCACTGACTTCCAGATTCGGCCGGGTTCTATCCCTTCATCATACCACACCCGGAAGTAAGCCGCACACAGTTGCTCAATTGCGCGATACACGATCTGGCTGTTCCGATGGGAATAACTCACAAAGATGTAGGGTTCGTCGCCCTGATACGCCTTCACTGTCGGTTTAGTCATACTCACCGCCTCTTCTCACAACTTCTTGGTGCCAGACCAGACCGACACATCGACTCTTTGGCACCCAACCATTGATTGAACGGAATTCTGTTGAGTCAGGGCTGTGGCCCAAGCTTAACGGAAAGGCACACCGCCTGCCAAACGCCCAAGTGGGCCGGGACCGCCCCGACTTGATTCTATTATCCGTTCGTGGCCGGTGCAAGTCAATGATGCTGCGGATAATGCGTTTGCGAGGGTGCCAGCGGGGCTTTCATGGCGAGATGGGCGGAAGGCGCCTCGTCGGATGCAAACTCCCGCAGGTCCCCGCCGGGGGCACCATGTCCGAACAAAGCCTTTCAAAGGCCGCCCGGGGCGTCACGTGTCCCGACACGCTCCAGGGGCGCCCGCGCATAAGAAACCCCACACTCTCGGAGAGCATGGGGTTTCATTCCGCGCCTGGCCTTGCCGCGCCCACTGCAAGGTAGCGCGGCATGCCTGACTGCGGAGGCTCTTGCCCAACACCTGTATTGTAGGCCGCCGGGCGTGCTCCGACAAGCAAACTCACCCACGCGTAACAAAGACACTCGCCTCTTGAAGGTACGCGGCAGGCCCAGGAGAGACGATCCAACGCAGCATCTCCGCGATGCGGGGGCCGGTCGCCTTGATTCGCTCGCAGTCCAGTTTCAATCCCGTCGGCCCAAGGGCTGCCTGGACGTAGTCATGGCTACCTTTGACATCCTGGATCCGATTCGCGCAGAATATGATTCCGACTGCCATTTCTCACCTGTCGAACGCCGGCATCAGCGGTGGTGCTTCTCATCATGCACCCAACCCAATTGTCAGGTCGCCCCAAACCCGTCACAGGCTCCAGAGTCCTCGCCACTCGGAGTACAATCGATGCCCCTCCTGGGTTCGGAAGATCGTTTCAGTGTCAATGAAGTCACTATCGGGGATGCCGTCCCAATTGCTCCTGGGGGCTACCAGTGTCCGAAGGCTGTGCGTGAGTTTGTTTCGCCATGCCGACGGGTCGAACATATCGGCGCTGCGTCCCTCCGGGTTCGGTCGCTCCAGGTCGGCGAGGACTCCGATCGGATGAAGCGGCCAGAGAGCGTCCCCTTCGACACACGCAAGCGCCAGGCGATCTTCCGTGGGAGGCGGTTTGGGCGGATCCACTTTCCATGAATCGTGCTGAGCCACAATGTCGACGCAACGCGTGATTTCCCTCTCGCTGAGAAGGGGTACTCCAGGCGTGTGGGGATGCTCAAGGGGCTCCAGTAGGACTCGTGCGTTTTCGGCGCTGCCTTTCATGTGGTCGTCGCGCTGGGCCTTCTTCATCCTCCTCAGTGTGGCCGCTTCTTCAGCCTGGCCGTCTGCTTCCAGTGCGCGGATGTCCTCTTCCATTATCCGCTTTATGAAGAACGTATCGTGAACGAAGCAAAACGCCGTAGCGGTTCGTCTGTCTTCAAGGGACAGCTTCTCGCTCTCGGCGATTCTCATGACGTTGGCAAACACGGTCCATTCGTGTTCCCGGCGGTTGTCGTCCGGTAATCTCGCGGCCTGGCAGTGCTGCCACGTGGCATTGGATACCACGCACGCTATGGTGCAGAGGTCTTCTCTGTCCCTGACGCCCCCGACCGCCAGAATCGCCTGCTCCAGCATGAGGGTAAATCGCGGTGGCAGAACGCTCAGATCGCAGATGTGGTCTCTGATTCCCATGGTCCGTCTTTCCCTTGCGGCCAACGTCCCCGCCTAGTTGCATGCCCAGATCAGCGGGGCGTGCCGTCAGTATCCCACACCACGTTTGGGGATGTCAACCGCGGCAGACCAACGAATCTACGATCTCCCCCTCAACCGTCTCCAGCCGACACCGCCTCCGAACAAGCAACCGCCGCCGAATCGCCTCCGCCACCCGCCACAACGGTGGCAGCGGCCGAGTAAGCGCATCGTGATCACACATAGCCAAGTCCTTTCATAACGAGTGGTAAACCGAGAGTGTGAAGTGAGTCCAAAGCGGCAACCCCCAAGGCCACCGTCATTTAGAGATGTTACGTGCCGATGTCAGCCGGATGTGGAAAGCTCAATCGAGGCTGTGGAACAGTGGCGTGTCGTTTTCTAGCGTGGCGATGGGAGGATTGCGTTGTTTCCTGTTCCTGCGGAGTTTCTTGAAGAGGAAAGTCGGGCTAACAGAGAAAGGCGGACGGGAGATTTCCTCTTTAGCCTTGTTTTCTTGAACAAGAAAGCCGATAAACAGGAACATGAACCGCGAAACCGACATTCTGGCTCGGGTAAGGGCAGGCGAGCTGTCGCTGCCTCCGGTGGAACTACGTCTGATTGACGTCGAGCCAACCGAAGGGGGGCGTATGTGCGCCGAGGCCACTATCGAAGCGCGATGGGAAGGGCAGACCGTCCGATTCATGGCCGAGATCAAGGCACTTGCGACGCCGAAATCGCTTCGCCAGGCCGTCGCGGTGGCTCGGTGCGCGGCATCGCCGCCGGAGGCGTACCCGATGGTCGTCGTGCCGTATCTCTCATCCGGCAAGATCGAGGAACTCGCTGCCGCCGGGGTTAGCGGGTTGGACCTTTGCGGCAACGGGGTGCTTGTCGTCCCCGGCCGAATGCTGGTCCTCCGCAGTGACCAGCCGAACCGATTCCCCCAGTCAACTACGCTCAAGAATGTCTATCGGGGCAAGAATTCGTTGGTGGCCCGAAGCTTTCTCATCCAACCGGAGTTTTCCCAGGTCAAGGGCATCTTGGAACTGCTTACGCAACGAGGTGGCAACGTAGCGTTATCCACGGTATCCAAGGCGCTCAAGCGGCTGGAGGAGGATCTCGTCGTAAGCCGCCAAGGTGGCGGAATTCGCCTCCTCCAGGCCGAGAGGCTTCTGGACAAGCTGGCCGACAACTACGATCCGCCGAATATCACGGAACGGTATTGCGGAAAGTGCGACCTGTCTGACAGCAGAATCATTCAGGCACTGGCGTCGGTGGCTTCGGACCAGGGCGGGCAGGTCGTCATGAGCGGCTCCGCGTCGGCCGAGAAGTACGCTACGATGGCCCGTGAACCGCTGATGTCACTCTACACGTCGCTGCCCCCCGGGGAACTGCTGGAACGAAGCGGCCTAGCCGTCGAGGAGACCGGGCGTTTCGCCACTCTTGAAATCCTGCAGACGGCCGACGCGAGGATGTTCTTCGACCCTCGCGTCCAAGACGGCGTGAGGGTCGCTTCGCCCGTTCAGGCCTACCTGGAACTTGCCAACGGAGATAAGCGCCAAAAGGACGCCGCCGAGCAGGTCCGGCGCGGCATTCTCGCCTCGCTGGGCATAGCCGAGGATGATGATCAACCATGAGACGCGACCAAGCCATCTTGAAGACCAGTCTGCTCGATCTGCTCTATGAACTTCGCAACGAGGATCTCCGGCTCATTCTGGGCGGCGGTTACGGGCTCTATCTAAAACAGGTTCATCTCCAGAACACCCTGGCCGTTCCCACGCTCATCGAGGGCGAACTTTGGCCTGTGCCCCGCGCGACCGAAGATCTTGACATCCTGCTGAGAACCGAGGTCGTGATTGATGCCGAACGCATGGGGCCTATTCGCACCGCGTTGGATCGCCTAAACTACACCGTCGTGCCTGGGGCCGAGTACATGCAGTTTATCAAGCAACTCGGGGGCGGAAGATTCGTCAAGGTCGACCTGCTGACCGGGCCGCTTGGTCCGCTAGCGACTGACGCTCGCGTGAAGATCGACAGCCGACGGGTTCGACCGCGGAAGAGCGTTCACCTGCACGCCCATCGGACGGACGAAGCCCTGGAGTTCCAAAACAACACAATGGCGATTCCGGTCGATGGAGTACTGTCGTCGGATGAGAACTACCACGCGACAATCCACGTTCCCTCACCCTTCACGCTGTTGCTGATGAAACTGTACGCTTTCCGCGATCGGCGTCATGACCAAGAGAAGGGCCTGGCTCGCCATCATGCGTTGGATATCTATCGAATCGTGGCAATGCTAACCGAGGTGGAGTTCGACCAGACGCGACAGCGTATTGCCGCACAGCAGGGTCATGCGGTTCTTATAGAGGCCGCGCGCACTGTGAAGGAGTACTTCGGGGCGCCGGAATCGCTCGGTTCGCTCAGGCTTCAGAGTCACGCGCTCTGGAGTGAGAGGATGGCGTTAGACATGTTTCTGTCCGCCCTTCAGGACCTCTTCTTGAGGCCCAATACATAGTGGCCGTGGCCCGTAGAGCGAATGTGCCCTACGTGCCCTGCATGCCACGGGCGGGGTGACATGCAGGGCACTTGGGGTACGTAGGGCACGTTGGAAATGCGGGGGAGATCGGTAATGTAAGGGATGTAAGGCATGTAGGGTACGTTGTTCAGCGGGTGGTTGGGCTGATCAGGCGGGTTACAGGTCCGGGCGGATGGCTGGCGACAGGTTGGAGCGGGTGGCGGGACTTGGTGGCTGCTCCCTCGATCTTGGTCGGGGTCATGGTCACGCGGTCGCCGTCCTGGAGGGTCTGCTCGGCGGTGACGGGCTGGCGATTGACGCGGATCAGGAAGTCGGCCGGATGGCGATCCGGGAGCTTCTGCTGGAAGAAGTCCTCCACGGTGGTGCCTTCGGAGACCTCGACGTAATCCGCAAACCCGTTAAACTAAGCACGAACGTCACCGTTCGCACTCGTCTTCAGAACCGTACGTGAGAATTTCTCCTCATACGGCTCCTCAGCATGTGGTGCATCTTTCGCATGCCTTGACTTCAGGGAAGCGACACAGCGCTGGTGAACCAGCACCGCGTTCTTCATGCTGAAGTCCCAACGGTTCCCGTCCAGGTGGACGAGTTCCATCGCGGCGTCAGGGGTGAAGTGCAATCCACACTGAGCGCAGATGCCCTTCTGTGCCTTCAGACGTATCGCTACGCTCTTGGGCACGTCCGGGTACTGCCCCAGTCGTTTGCTCCAATACAGCCAGTCGCCGTCGAAAGGGCTCTTGCCCTCACGAAGGCAGACATGCCGCCGAATCGGAATATCCGAGAGCTTGATCAATCTGATCTTGTCCTGGATACCGAATACCCAACGGTCGTGGCGGAAAGACCAATACTTGGCCATGATCCACTTACGACCCTTGTTGGCGTGGCGGAAGTAAGCCCAGGCCTTCAGCTTCTGGAAGACTAACGCGTCCAGTCTCCCGAAGATGGCCTTCGAGACGGCCTTGGAGAAGTAGTTTCCCCATCCACGAATCACCGGGTTGAGCAACCGGATAAGTCGTTCCTGACTTACCGCTCGGTTGGTTCGCACAATCTCCCGGATGCGTTCGAGGAATCGTCTCTGGGACTCCTTGCTTGGTCTGATGCTGGGGGTGAAGCCCGTCGGCTTCCCGGTCTTGGGAATCCGAATGGACGTAGATTGCCCGCAGGGGTATTGGCGTACATGGAATCCGAGGAAGTCGAATCCCACCTTACCGTCTACTTCCTGCAAGGTATGCGTGATCTGCGTCTTGCTGGGTTTCATCTCCAGGCCCATGCCTTTCAGCCATTCGGCCACAACTTGCTGGGCGTGTCGGATCGCGCCGAGGTCCCGGTGCAGGATCACAAAGTCATCCGCGTAGCGAATGACCGTGGGCTGCCATGACACATAGGGGCCACCCTTGGCGACTGTCAGCGCCGGTGTGAAAATGGGGTAAATCGGGCGGTTTGAAGATGCGCGGT
>CAZVEV010000242.1:0-9561 GCA_964625865.1 uncultured Planctomycetaceae bacterium
CCTTTGAGAGCCTCTCGGGGGACTCTACTGTGCTCAGCCGGAGGCTCTGGCACGCACGA
Organism: uncultured Planctomycetaceae bacterium; assembly: GCA_964625865.1. Lineage (GTDB taxonomy): Bacteria > Planctomycetota > Phycisphaerae > SM23-33 > SM23-33 > CAZVEV01. The sequence continues at coordinate 60 of CAZVEV010000242.1, forward strand.
GGCCGCGGCCTAAGCGACGAACGGGGCTTCGGAGGGGGTAGAGGTCGTTTCGCTCGGCCGAGGGCGGCCAGGGGCTTCTATGGGCGTTGGCCGGCGTGCCGCCGGATTCATCGAGACCGTGGTTACTCTTGCTTTCGCAGGCCGATCCTGGAAACGTCGATTGGGACAAAGCCGAGCTTCAAGGCTGGTGAGTCGGGCCTCAGTCGGAAGTCGCCATTGGCCGGATCGACAAACAGCGGATCGACAGCCCGGCTACGGGCATCCACGCCATCGCGCCGCTGCTGCTTCAGCATCTTCTTGCCCAGTTCGGGATCCCCTGCGCAGTAGTAGATGTTACGATCGGTTTCGGCCTCCTTGGATCGCGCCAGTTTCTTGCCTCGCGAATCCTCGGTCTTTCTCCCTCTTCCGGGCCGCAGTTCATGGATGAAGACGACCTGCTTACCGGAAGAGTAGAAGATGTTCCGTTGAATGGTCGCGCCGGTCATGGGGCCTTCACGCAGAGAGAGGCAGTATCCGCGGGGCGGTGCGATCACGTCGGCCACAATGTTGTTTTCGCAGCGGTTGTTCAGTTTCAGGATGATCCCCTGCGCGACGCACTTGTAGATCAGGTTCTCGGCGATGAGGGTGTCTCGCTGCCCCCCGTCCGTGCGGATCGCCGCCTGCATCTTCATCGGAGCCACGAGGTGATGCACGTAGTTGCGGCGAATCACGTTCCCTGCCCCCGCGCCGCGAATGTAGATGCCGTTCCCGTCGCCCAGCTTCTCCATCGCGTGGTGGATCTCGTTGTATTCGATGAGATTGTCGTGCGTGTGCAGGTACGGGCGAACGTCATCCGGCTTCGGCCTGGCGGGCAACGTCCTCACTTCATGCCTTCTGATGGTTCGACACAACTCGCGGCCGTCCCCTCGCGCGAAGAAATGCGTCATGCATCCGGAGACGATCATCCCCGTGTAGGGCGTGTGGTGGATCAGGTTGTTGGCGATGCGGTTCTCGCCGCTCTGCCAGATCATGACGCCGGGCGAATGCGAGTAGACCTCTCCCGTGTGGTGGATGTGGTTGTTGTAGACGAGATTGCCCTTGTTGACGTCTTTGGTTCCGGGACCGTAGCCGCACAGGAGGATGCCGGTCCCCCCGATATGCTCGATCCGGTTGCCGCAGATCCTGTTCTTCTACCCGTGCAGGTCCACGCGAATCGCCCCCCCGCCGCTGTGGGCGAAGCGACAGTGCTCGATGGTACAGTTCTCGGTGCCGCGCAGGCGAATCAGGGCGCTGTCCCGGTCGTGCATCTCCCAGTCGTGCTGAATTCCCGCGTCGTCGTCGGCCAGCCGATAGCTGTCCCCGTGCGTGAACGTCAGCCCCCGGAAGCACAGGTTCCGGACGGGCTTGTCCCGTGGCCCGGTCTTGTCGATCGCGCCCTCGACCCTGACCAGTTCCCGCAGCGCGGGCGCCACGACGCCTTCAGGAACATCCCCGCCCCGCGGCCACAGGTAGAGCTTGCGTGCCTTCGTGTTCAGCACCCACTCGCCCGGTTCGTCGAGTTCATCGAGCACGTTCTCGACCCAGCACGACTCGGTGTCCTTCAGGAAGTGAAGGGGATTCAGCGCGTATGTTCCGTCGATGGCCGTGCGGGCGGTCCGGGTCTTCTCGTCGACCGACGCCAGTGGCAGGATGTTGACGATCCAGGCGTGGTGCGGGCGGATAACGATCTCCACGTCCTCAAGGTTGGGCCAGTTCTTCAGCCGCCCGCGAGGAAAGCGGAGAACGTTCTTCGTGCCCCCCTGCAGCGGGATGAACCCGGCCGACCGCGCGCGGGGCAGCAGCCCCTTGGCGTCAAAGAGCGTGAAGAAGCGATGTGAAACATCCGCCACCCACAGTTTCCCGGCCGCCTTCTTCGGCAGGCCTCGCAGGTCGGCGGTTACCTTCTTCCAGCCCGTGATCGGTCGGCCCGAACTGAAGACCGGGCTCTCACCGGGATAAGCCGCGTACGTAACGCTCCGGTCGCCCTGGCCCGAATCCTGCAGGCCGAACACAACCGTCTTCTCCAGACGATACACTCCCTTGCGAATGAGCACGACCACGTCCCTGTTCGGCGCGTTTCGCTTCACCCCTCGAACAGCGTCTCGCGCGCGAGCCAGCGTGGCGAACGGACCATCTGAAGCCTGAGCGTTCGCGACCGGCAAAGTGCCCGACCAGCGATCGTCCCCGTCGACGGAAACGTAGAAGTCTGCCTTTGCAGGAGGCCCCGAGGCAGCGGACACCCCGCCGATACCCAGCAAAGCAATCAATGCACCGATGTTGCGTGTGGTATGCATTGCTATCCTATTCCAGCAAATGGAGGACAAGAAAGCAGAGGACAGTCACGTGCTTTCGGTGTTATTCCGCGGGCCAGTGGACGAGGGGCTTGCCTTTGGCGTCCTTCAACTGGAGGTCGGCGATGGTTGCTTTTCCGGGCGTGCTGCAGGGGTCGAGGCGCAGGGCGCGGAGGGCCTTGGGGGTGTCCAGTTTCAGCGTGACATCCTGCCAGGCGCCGTCGTGTTTCACTTTGAACTCGATGTGCTTGCCGTTGGGCAAGGTGGTGTTGCTGTCGGTGGTGAAGAACACCTCGCCGGTGCCTCCGGCTTTACTCCGCAGGCGGAAGGTCAGGGTGTAGGGGCCAGGGGGCAGGTCCTTCTTGATTCGGTCGATGGCGATGCCCGAGTCGGTGCCGGTGCAGGTCAGCTCCAGTTGCGTTCCCTTGATCGTCATCGACGTGTCCTTGCGGGCGCGGATGCCGGCTTTGGCCTTCGCGGGGTTCTTGCCTTGGGAGCCCCGCCTCTTCCGCCCGGGCTTGGGCTTCCTTGATCCGGCCCCGGGCGCGTATTCGTAGTTGCTCCACTCGGGGTGCACGTGGCCGGTGGCTTCGGTGGCGACGGAGCCGCGCGCTTTAGCCGGGGCGGCCAGGATGTTCTCCGCCATCTCGTGCCACTGTTTGACCATCGTCTTCAGGCGCTCGGGCTGCTCGGCAGCGAGGTTGGTCAACTCGGTGCGGTCGTCGGGGATGTTGTACAGTTCCCACGGCTGGCTTCGGAAGCTGACGGCCTTCCAGTCGCCGTCGCGCAGGGCGCGGTCGGAGGAGAACAGAAAATGGATCGGCGGGCGTTTGCCCAGCGGCCTGCCCGCGAGGATCGGTCCCAGCGAGACGCCGGAGACCTTCTTCACGTCGCGCCCGGGCCAGCTCGTCGGGACGGGCGCCTTGCAGATCTCGGCCAGCGTCGGCAGGACGTCGATCAGGTGGGCCGGGGTGTGGACGATCGTGCCCGACTTGGCCTTGAGGCCGGCCGGCCAGTGAACGATCGCCGGCGTGCAGATGCCGCCCTCGAACTGGTTCTGCTTGTAGTAGCGCAGCGGGGCGTTGCGCGCCCACGACCAGCCCGTGCTGTCGCTCCATCGGGTGTGGGGGTCGTAGGGTTTCCCGTCGGGATTGGTCGAGCGGCGGTCGTAGGGGCATGCTCCGTTGTCCGAGACGAACAGGATAAAGGTGTTGTCCAGTTCGCCGGCCTTGTCCAGATTGGCGATCAGGCGGCCCATCTCCTGGTCGATGCGGTCGATCATGCCAGCCAGGGCGGTCATGCGGCGCTTCTCGAAGTCCTGCCACGCCGGGCTCAGCTCGCTCCACGTGCGGACGTGCTTCGGGCGCGGGGACGGACGGACGTCTTTGCCGAACAGTCCGAGCCTGGCCTGCTTCTTCACGCGCTTCTGGCGGATAGCGTCCCAGCCTTCGTCGTACCGCCCTCTGTACTTGCGGTAGTCGGCCTCCAGCGGCTGGAGCGGGGCGTGCGGAGCGTTGAACGCGACGTAGAGATACCACGGTTTCCGGGCTTTCCGTGCTTCAGCGAGGAAGTCGATGGCGTAATCCACGTCGGCGACCGTGGTGTAGAATCCCTTGTCCGGAACCTGCCACGGCTTGCCGTTCAGCCGAAACGTCTTGTCACCGAGGTAGTAGTTGCACGCGCCGCTGAGGTGGCCGAAGTAGCGATCGAACCCGAAGTCGGTCGGCTCCTTCGAGAGGTGCCACTTGCCCGTCATCATCGTGAAATAGCCGGCCTTGCCGAGCGTCTCGGCAGACGTGACGGCCTTGTTCAGGCGAACGTCGCCGGCCTGGTAGCAGTAGGACCCCGTCAGCAGGCAGACGCGGGAGGAGTGGCACTTGGCGGTGTTGTAGAACTGCGAGAAGCGCAGCCCGCCGGCCGCCAGGCGGTCGAGGTTCGGCGTCTCGATCTCGCCGCCATAGCAGCCGAGATCGGAGAACCCGAGGTCGTCGACCATCACGACAAGCACGTTGGGCCTGTCTGCGGCGTATCCGGTCGTCAGTAAACCAAGCAGAACAACACACAGTACACGCGATCTCATGGAGGGTCCTTTCTGTCAGTGAGTACGGAAAAAGAATGATACCGCACACAGGGCGTCGCGGGAAAGGGACAACGTCTCTCCGCCGATCCGGTCCGCATCCCGTTTGGCGGTCGATCGTCGGATCGACACTTGCGGTTCCTCCGCGAACGAGGAGCGTCGATCTGACAATCGACCGCCAAACGGTGCGAGCAACGGGACCCTCGTGTCAGGTTTCGGACACTGGACGCGTCGCCGCCGCGGCGGTAGACTCGCGGGACAAGCGTTCGATTAGACTCCTTGACGGAAACCGAAGAAGGAAGCGGCGATGAAGATTCTCCTGGTAGGCGGCGGCGGACGGGAACACGCGTTGGCATGGAAGATGGCGCAGTCGCCGTTGTGCGAGGCGATCTGGGCGGCACCGGGCAATCCGGGGATCGAGCAGGTGGGCCACTGCGTGGACCTGTCGGTCGACGACACCGAGGGGATCATCGCGTTTGCCAAGGACCAGGCCATCGACCTGGTGGTGATCGGCCCGGAGGATCCGCTGGCTAACGGGCTGGGCGACGCGGTGCGCGAGGCGGGGATCCTCTGCTTCGGCCCCAGCGCCAACGGCGCGCGGATCGAGGCGGACAAGGCCTACGCCAAGGAGATGATGCGCAGCGCCTCGGTGCCGACGGCTGAGGGACGCGTCTTCACCGACCTGCACGCGGCCAAGGAATACGTGCTGTCTCGCGAGGACGGCGTGGCGGTCAAGGCGTGCGGACTGGCCAAGGGCAAGGGCGTGGTGGTCTGTCCCGAGCCGTACCAGGCCATCAAGCCGCTCGAGCAGATGATGGGCGAGAAGGTCTTCGGCGATGCGGGGGATGCGGTGGTCATCGAGGAGATGCTCACCGGCCAGGAGGCGACCGTGCTGGCTCTGTGCGACGGCAAGAGCATCTACGCGATGGAAGCCCTTCAGGACCACAAGCCCATCGGCGACGGCGACACGGGGGCCAACACCGGCGGGATGGGCGCCTACAGCCCCGTGCCGATCGTCGACGGCGCCGCGATGACCGCGATCGAGCGCGAAGTGCTCGTGCCGATCGTCGACGCGATGCGTCGCGACTTCGGGCGATACGAGGGCGTGCTCTACGCGGGGTTGATGTTCACCCCGGGCGGGCCCAAGGTCATCGAGTTCAACTGCCGCTTCGGCGATCCCGAGTGTCAGCCGCTGATGATGCGTCTGACGAGCGACCTGGTCGAAGTGATGGCGGCGGTGGCAAAGCACAAGCTGGACGATATCACACTGGAGTGGGACCCGAGGCCGGCGGTCTGCGTGGTCATGTCATCGGGCGGGTATCCGGGCCCGTACGACAAGGGCTTCGAGATCACGGGCATCGACGAGGCCGACGCGATGGACGACGTGAAGGTCTTCCACGCCGGGACGACGATGTCGGGCGACAAGCTGGTGACCAACGGCGGCCGCGTGCTCGGCGTGACGGCGCTGGGCGAGACGATAGCCGACGCCCAGGCCCGCGCATATGAAGCGGTGGCAAAGATCCACTGGGACGGCGCCTACTACCGCAAGGACATCGCGAGCAAAGCGATCACGTGATTGACGGTTGACGATTGCGGGCTGACGACTCGACCTCGAGCGCGGACTTGCGGCCGTCGATCTAGACTTGCAGTTTCAGGTCAAGCGGCGCGGAGAACCGTACGGCGATGCCGGCGTGCTCTTCGTCGACCATCGGCTCGTGCCGCACGACCGTCGCTTCGGTCGTGACCTGCTCGAGCATGTGCGTGTTGGCCGTCGAACGCGGCACGGAGATGCTCATCTTCACGGTTGAAGGCAAGTGTGACAGGAACGTGATGGGCACGGTGAACATCGCGCCGGAATCGGAGATGTTCAGCGTGTGTCCCTCGGTGCGGCCGTTGTCGACACCGCTGGAAACACGTACAGGACAAACGAGAGCTTCGCGCGCGTGCGCCCGCCGTTCAGATTGCCACTCACTCATTTCACCGTTCCCCTGAAGGAACACACAGACTGCCTTACCAGTATCTCGGACCCTACCACAACACCAAGCTTAAAGCAAGGACAAACCGTGGTGATCCACGCAATTCCGCCAGGCGGCTACAAACGGAACTTCACCTGTCCGCCGACGATAGTGCAGACCGCCCGCCCGCGAACGCGCCACCCGTCGTAGGGGCAATTCCGGGCCTTCGACGCGAACGCCGTCGGGCGAATCGTCCAACGCTTCTTCGGATCGATAATCGTCACGTCCGCCGCGGCACCGGCGGCCAGCGTGCCCAGCGGCTTGTGGATCACTGCCGCGGGATTCACCGTCATCCGCGCGATCAGTTCGGGCCAGGTCAGCAACTTCGTCGCGATCAGGGCCTTGACGTACAGTGCCAGCGCACAGTCCAGCGAGACAATGCCGAACGGCGCGAGGTTGAATTCGAGTTCCTTCTCCTCCTGGGCATGCGGCGCGTGATCGGTCGCCAGGCAGTCGATCGTGCCGTCGACCACGCCGCGGCGGACCGCCTCCACGTCGGCCAGCGAACGCAGCGGCGGGTTGACCTTGAAGTTCGGGTCGTAGCCCATGCAGGCCGCATCGGTCAGCAGCAGGTGGTGCGGGGTGGCCTCGGCGGTCACGGGCAGCCCGTCGGCCTTGGCGGCGCGAATCAGCTCCACGCTGCCCGCGCTCGAGACGTGCTGCACGTGATACGGCGCCCCGGTCTTGCGGACCAGTTCGAGGTCGCGCTGAAGCATGATCTGCTCTCCGGAGGCCGCAATGCCCCCCAGCCCCAGCCGCACCGCCACGGCGCCGGAGTTCATCGCGCCGGTGAACAGGTCGGGGTCCTGACAATGCTGCATCAGCGGGGCGCCGATCATGCCCGTGTACTGCAGAGCCCGCTGCATAAGCACCGAACTGCTCACGCCGGACCCGTCGTCGCTGAAGCCGACGGCCCCCGCGTCGAGCATCAGGCCCATCTCCGCCAGTTCGTCACCGGCGCGCTGCTTGGTGATACACCCGACGGGCATCACGCGGGCCAGGGCCGCCTCCCCGCCGCGGTGAAGCACGTAATGCACCGACGTGTCGTTGTCCATCGGCGGGTGCGTGTTGGGCATGGCGCAGATGGTGGTGTACCCGCCCGCAACGGCAGCCGCGGCCGCGGTGGCCACCGTCTCTTCCTCTTCGTGACCGGGCTCGCGACAGTGGACGTGCAGGTCGATCAGGCCGGGGCAGACGATCTTGCCGGCCGCGTCGATAACCTCGCGGCTCTTGCCTCTGGCCTTGCCCACGCGAGCGATAACCCCGCGCTGGATCGTCACGTCGCAGACCTCGTCCAGCCCCGTGGCGGGGTCTATCACGCGACCGTTTTGGATCAAGATATCGTTCATTCGCTGCCCTGACTGCTCACACACGACAAGGCTGTCCGTATCCGGAAGCCACTGCCCGTTTGCCGCGTCAAGAGATCGTTCATGCTCTGCCCTGGCTGACGAGGTACAGCACGGCCATCCGTACCGCAAGACCGTTGGTGACCTGCTGGAGAATGCAACTGTTGGGCCCGTCGGCGACGTCGCTGGTCAGTTCGACCCCGCGATTGATCGGGCCCGGGTGCATCACGAGGATGTCCTTGCGGGCCCGCTTGAGCCGCTCGGCGTTCAGCCCGTACAGGCGGCTGTACTCACGCACCGACGGGAAGAGATTGCTGCTGAACCGTTCGAACTGGATTCGCAGCATGTTGACGACGTCGACTTCGGCCAGCACGTCGTCGAGACTGTGCGATATCTCGCACCCCATCGCGGTGATGGCCGCCGGCACGAGCGTGGGCGGGCCCACGACGACCACTTCGGCCCCGAGCTTGGTCAGGCCCAGGATGTTGCTCCGCGCGACGCGGGAGTGGGCAATGTCGCCGACGATGGCGACCTTCACCCCCTCCAGGCCGCCCAGGCGCTGGCGGATGGTGTAGATGTCCAGCAGGCCCTGCGTGGGATGCTCGTGCGAGCCGTCGCCGGCGTTGACGATTGATTCGGGCATGTTCCGCGCGAGCATGTGCGGCGCGCCGGACTGCCCGTGACGCATCACGATGATGTCCACGCCCATCGCCGCCACGTTCCGCGCCGTGTCCAGCGTCGTCTCGCCCTTGGCCACCGACGAGCCCTTGCTCGTCAGCAGCAGCGTGTCGCAACTGAGCCGGCTGGCCGCCAGCTCGAAACTCATCCGTGTGCGCGTCGAGTTCTCGAAGAACAGCAGCGCCGCGACCTTCCCGTGCAGCGTCGGGACCTTCTTGATCGACCGGGTGGAGACTTCCTTGAACGTCTCGGCCGTGTCGAGAATGTGCGTGATTTCCTCGGCGGACAGCTCGTCCAGGCCGAGCAGATCCTTCCGCGTCCAGACGAACGGGGCGTCGGCGTCCCGGTCGGTCCCGGCTGCCGCGGCGTCAACTTCTTCGGATGATGAAGAGACCTTCCTGGCCATCGTTTTCCTTGAGCTTCACTTGAACGCGCGACCCGGCCGGGGCGGTGATCTTGCGCCCGACGAAGTCGGCGGAAATAGGCAACTCGCGCCCGCCGCGGTCTATCAGGACCGCCAGGCGGATCACGTCAGGACGCCCGAAGTCGTGAATCGCATCCAGCGCCGCACGGACGCTGCGGCCGGTGTGGAGCACGTCGTCGACCAGCAGCAGCCACACCCCGTCGAGATCGAAGTCGATTTCCGTCGCCCGCACCAGCGGCACGCCGCGCCGACGCGACAGGTCGTCGCGATAGAACGTGATGTCCAGCACGCCATACTCGGCCTCGATGCCCTCGGTCTGGGCAAGCCGTTCGACGACCCGCCGCCCGAGCGTCTCGCCCCGCGTCCGGATGCCCACCACCGCGATCGGCTTGTCCTTGGGCAGATCAGCCACGATAGACGCATAGAGGCTGTCGAGTGCGTTGTTGAGCTGTTTGGACGTTAGCTTCTTCGGCATAACCCTGCTCGTGAATACTGCAACCGGGCAAATCGTACGCGCCCGGGCGGCCGCGAGGCAAGAGGAAACTGCGGACCGCGATCGCATTAAGTCGCCCCCCGTCAATGCCGATGCGCCGAAAAAGGGGGACTGGCTCCGGAGCGGGACGCTGTTGCCCGCGCAGGTGCCTGCTACGAAA
>CAZVEV010000243.1:0-9539 GCA_964625865.1 uncultured Planctomycetaceae bacterium
CGCTGCGTGAAACAATGCTCCGTCCGCCATCCACAACTATTGACAATATCTCCATTCCAGTCTCCTAACGATGTTTGCTGCGCGCGATGAAGTTCACGGCTCAGAAGGCGAGTTCCCGCTTCAACACTTGCCGACACTTCCGCTTCAAGGGATTCAGTCGCGATAACAGATGCGCAGAAAAGCGCAACACCACCCGGTCAGCCCTGATTCCTGTACGGGGGTATTATAGGCCCATCTCGCGACGGGACCACTGCCCTTTCAAGATGTTGGTAGCGTCCCAAACGTGCAGAGAGGTTCTCGAAGCGGCGAGACGGACGTTCGCGGGGCCGACGAGCCAGCACTCAGCCAGACCCCCTGGCACGCATGAGGTCGCGGCCTGAGCGACGATCGGACCCTCCGAGGGGCCAGGAGTCGTTTTCTGCGGCCGAGGGCGGCCAGGGGCGTTGGCCGCCCTTGGCCGGGGCGGCGGTTTATGTGTAGTCCTTGCCGTTGAGGCTGCGGACTACGGAGGCCAGCCAGGTTTCCAGGGCGGCGGTCATGGTCTTGACGCGGTCGGGGTGGGTGGCGGCCTGGTTGGTCGCTTCGTTGGGGTCGGTGGCCAGGTTGTACAGTTCGAGCCTCGGCTTGCCCGGCGTGGGGGGTTCGCCCGGCGCCTTGCCCTTGGGCGCCGGCTTGCGTTTGCGGGGCTTTTGGGGCTTGGGCTTGCCCCTGCCCTCGATGCGGTGCAGTTTCCAGGGCCAGTCCAGCCAGGCCGAGTGGCCCGGGAAGGTGTCTTCGGGATACTGTTTCGTCACCTTCGCGTCGCTGATGCGCAGGGCGCCCGGGTCGGTTACCTCCTTGCCGTCGGCCTGCAGCTTCAGCAGGTTTGCCATCAGCGTCGTGCTGCGGGTGCTGATGCCGCCTGCGGGGTAGTCCCAAAAGCCCATGGGCTTGGCTCGGGTGGTCATTTTTCCGTCGATCAGGTCCACCAGGCTGATCCCGTCCAGAGGCGGCTGCTTGGCGTCGGGGACCTTCACGCCGACGATCTCCAGCAGCGTGGGGTAGATGTCAGACGTGTTGCACGGGACGGCGGTGACGCGAGGGGCCTTGATCCGCGCGGGCCATTCGAGGATGGCCGGCACGCGCAGGCCGCCTTCGTACACCGAGCCTTTGTTGGCCCGCCCGCCGGTTGCGCCCAGTCCCCGCAGCCCGCCGTTGTCGCTGCAGTACCACAGGATCGTGTTGTCGCGCACGCCGAGGGTCGCGATGGCCTTGCGCAGCTTGCCGAACGCTCGGTCCATCCCGGTGATCTCGCCGAGGAAGTTGCTCTTGCGGCCCTGGTCGGCGTAGAGGGTGCGGTCGGCTTCGGCGGCGATGTGCGGGCTGTGCGGCGAGCCGAACCAGACGACGGCAAGGAACGGCTTTGCGGCGTTCCTGGCGTGCTTGCCCATGAACTCGATGGCGGCGTCGACGGCGATCATGGAGCTTTCGCCCTTGGTCTGGACGGCTTTGCCCTCGCGGCTCATGACCGCGTCGTTGTCGTAGAAGTTCGGCGCCGAGAGCCACTGGTCGAACCCGCACGCGGTGGGATTGGCGGGGCTGTTCTTGTAGACCGACCCGAGATGCCACTTGCCGAAATGTCCCGTCACGTAGCCGGCGGTCTTGAGGGCCTCGGCGATGGTGGTTTCCTGGGGTCGGATGGGGTGGCCCCACTTGAAGACGCCCATGCGGTTGGGATGTCGTCCGGTTATCACGCTGGCCCGGGTGGGCGAGCAGACCGGCGCGGCGGCGTAGAAGCGGTCGAACCGCAGCGTCTCGGCGGCCATCGCGTCGAAGTTCGGCGTCTTGAGCACCTTGTGGCCGTAGTAGGCCATGTCGCCCCAGCCCTGGTCGTCGGCCATGCACAGGACGATGTTCGGCTTGGCGGTGGGGGTGTCGGCGCCCGTGAGGCGTGTGGTGGCGGCCAGCAGGGCCCCGGCGCCAATCGTCTTCAGGAAGCTGCGTCTATTCGTCTGCATCGGAAGGTCTCCAGTCTAAGGTCAGTTTGTCGTCATATCGTTACGTCCCGCCAAGAGGCGACGCCCTCCGCCGCGGGCGCCGCTTGCGGCTTCGCCGTCTCGTCCGCCACGCGCGTCGGGCAATGACCGCTTGTCCCGCTACCATCTACTTCGTCTTCGGGCGGTAGGTGAACAGGTCCCAGTACTTGCGGTCGGTGGCGAAGGGGTCGACCTTCGCCGGGACCGTGCCGGGGGTCAACACGCCGAAGCGGACCATCTCGCGGACGTACTGGTGGTTGACGCGGAAGTTCGGCGCCCCGACGCGACCGGCCTTGAGCCACTCGGCCTGCCAGGTCCGGCAGGCGGCGGCGATGCGCTTGTAGTCGGGGTCGTTGGTGGTCTTGAAGACGTTGGGGCAACTGCCCCAGCCGCCGGCTTGCTTCGCAAGCGGGGCCATCAGGACCGCCGACTTGTCCGGGCGTGTGGCGTTCAGGAGTACCGACCAGCCGTAGTGGCGCAGCGGATCGTTCTTGATCGTCAGGCGCTCGTGGGCGCCGGTGGGGCGCTTGTAGTGCTTTCGCCGCGCGGCGATGTTGAAGCCGACGGGGAACTGGTGCGCCTTGCCGCCGCCGCGATGGCACGACCGGCAGCGCTTGTTCAGGACGGCGGCGGCGTGCTTCTGGAAGAGCCAGACCTTCGTGTCCTGGTCGGCCTTGTTGCGAAGGGCGCCGTAGGTGCCCGTAAACGGGGCGGCGGCCTCGATCCACGCCCAGACCTTGCGCCAATCCTCGCGCGACGCTTTGACCTTATGGTGGCCGCCTTCGAGTTTTCTCAGCAACGGCGAGGCCGACGAGCCGATGCTCCTCGCCGGTCGGTTGCCCAGCCCGTTTCGCCCGTCGGCGACCTGGTCACGCATGATCAGCGAGTAGTAGCTGATCGCCCAGTGCACGCCCATGTCGCCGGCGAGCGACATCTTGTTCTTGCGGTCCTTGACGTTGTGGCAGCGAACGCAGTACTTGTCGAGTACGGGCTGGACGTCGCGCATGAAATCGGGCACGTCGGGGGCGCCGGGAATCGGCGTGATCTTCGAGGCCGGGCGACGCATCGCCATGATCTTGCGCAGGTCGCCCACGTTGTCGGAGGTCTGCCTGCGGTCCTCGTGACAGCCGAGGCACGAGGTGGTCTCGCCCGGGGCGACGGAGGTGAAACTCTGCATCCGCTTGACCGACAGGTCGTCCTTGTCGAGCGCGACGTAGAAGACCGGGCGGTTGGCGGGCAGTTCGAAGGCCGCCGACCCGTCCGGCTCGACCGGCACCGTGCCGAGGATCCGCTCGAGGTTGAACGAGCCCAGCCACGTCAGCGTGTCGGGCCCGCCGGAGAAGTTCACGGGTTTGGGCAGCAGTTCGAGGACAAGCAGCTTCTTGATCTCGCCGCGCTTGACGCCTTTCATGTTCTGCGAGTTGTACACGTCGATCAGGATGTGCTTGCCGGTGGCCTTGCCGAGATCGCTCCGCCGCGCGATCACGCGCTCACGCTGGCGCCGCATGACCGGGCGCGGCTCCTGGATGATCCAGCGGAGGCGGTTGTCCTTGATGCGGTACAGTGTGCGGAGGGTGTATATGCCCTTCTTGGCCGTGGCGGACGGCTCGGCGACGACCAGGGCGGGTCCGCGCGACGCGGCGGCGATGATGCAGTCCTTGCTCAGCGGCCAGGGGTCGGCCAGGTCGGGGCGTCCACCCCGGTCGAAGGTCAGGTACTGCTGCCCTCGCGGATCGTCAGGTCCGTGCCGATCGGTGAAGAACGTCAGGAAGCCGTAGTGGTCCCGCTTGCCGTGCCCGGGCGAGTAGATCCCCGCCACGCCGGGGCTGCCCGGCACGGGCCTGCACGCGAGGAACACGCCCCACGACCGCTCGTTGCCGTAGTAGATCGTCTGGTTGGTCCCGTCGGGGTTCATCGCCCAGAGGTGGTGGAACTCGACCTGCGAGCGGTCGACGTATTCCCACCGCATGAAGGTGATCCGCCCGTCGGGCAGGACCGCCGGCGTGTTGTCGTGCTCGATGTTGCACGAGAGCATGCGGATGTTGCCCCCCGACGCGTCGCAGCGGTGAAGCGTGCCCACGTGTGTCATCCAGCAGCCGACCCATCGGCGGGCGCGCGTGGAGACGAAGACGATCCCGCCGTCGGGCAGGTAGCTCGGCTCGTAATCGTCGTACGGCCCGGACGTGATCCGCCGCAGGCCGCTGCCGTCGACGTTCATCTCGTACAGCGAGTAGTTGTGTGCACCCGCCTTGCGATAGGCGAAGATCAGCTTTGTTCCCTCGTAGTGGACCTGCGGGTCGCGGATGCAGCCGGCCTCGGTTGACAGCAGGACGCTGACTTTGCCCGTCTTGAGGTTCAGCTTGCACAACTGGGCGCCACGGGCGTAGACGGTGGCCTTCCTGTCGTCACAGTAGTAGCCGATGTTCGCATACCAGTGCCCGTCGCGGTACTGGCCCCGCTGGACGAAGATGATCTCGTTGATCCCCGTCATCTCCGGGCGCAAGTTCTTCAACGCCGCGTGATTGACTCCCGCGTTGTTCTGGGCGGCGGTCGGGACGCCCGCGGCGCAGAGGCCTGCCGGTACCATCATGACAAATGAACAGCAAAGCAACCTGGCCATCAGGGTCGTCCTTTCCGCACAAACTAAGCTCCGCCGGCGGGACCTGCCATGATACCCGTCATCGCGCCGCGGACCAACACCATTAAACGCCTGTCCCCTTCAGCCGGACCGCACCGAACGGCCGATCCCGACGCACACGGGACCGGCCCGGTTTCCAGCCCATCCCGGGCCGGTACGGGCCTCCTCAGTGGGGGGGAGACCCGCCGCAGCGGCAGGAAGTTTTTTTTTCGCCCGGCCATTTTATACTCGACAAACCCAATGGGATTTGTGTACTATATAGATAGAGATCCAGATCAGGATGCATCTGTGGGTTGTCACGTTGGACATATACAGGATAAGCAGAGTGTGTTTTCTATGCAAGTGAACGTCAGATCCATGACCTTGCGGGGACGCGATGGCCGGAAGGGAGGCCCCCATGGCCGCACTGACAGCAGCGTTTGAGTTGGCCGACGTTCGCGGGCGGGCGCCGGCAGGACTCAGCGACGAACAGAAGACACTTTACGTGCAGATCCCACCGACCGTCGAGTGGGTCAACCATCCCTCGTTCCAGTCCCCTGAAGCCGAGGCCGAGCTTTTCGGGGATCAGGCGGACCCGGTCGATGTCTGTCGATGGTTGCACTTTCCCCGCATGGTGAGCGAGTTGGATCCGGCGCCTCGCGAGCGGAATGCCCTCTCGGCCGATGACGAGGTCAAGCTCTTCCTGCGGTACAACTACGCCAAGTACCGGCTGGCCCAACTGCAGGACAGCGCGGCGGGCAGGCGCGGACGGGCCCGGGCCGAACAGATGGTCTCCTGGTATCGTCGCGTCCTGACCGGCAGGGCGGACCTTGTCGAGGCGAACATGGCCCTGGTCGTCGCGATGGCCAAACGCACGCGGATCCCGACGGTCGACTTCGACGAGTTGATCAGCGAGGGCAACCTCGCGCTGCTGCGGAGCATCGAGAAGTTCGACGTGCGCCGCGGCTTTAAGCTCTCGACCTACGCCTGCCGGGCCATCCTGAAGAGTTTCAACCGCCTGGCGACCAAGACCGGGCGGTATCGAAGCCGTTTCCCCACGGAGTTCGACCCGGCCCTCGAACGCGGCGGCTACGACGAGCATCGCCGCAGCGTGCAGCGAGAGGCCTACATCGACGACCTCCGCGAGGCGCTGGCCGGCAACGAGGCCAGACTCTCCGAGATCGAACGAACCATCGTCATGCTGCGGTTCGCCATCGGCACCGACCGCCGCAAAGGCAACACGCTGGCCGAGGTCGGGCGCGTCGTGGGGCTGACCAACGAGCGCGTGCGACAGATCCAGAAACTCGCGCTGACCAAACTCAAGCAAGCCCTGACGGTCCGCTGGCGCGCCGCGGTCTGACGTCCCCCGATAACGGATCGTCACGTAGCGGAGGCCGCGTCGCGTTCTCTGCTGGACAGCAGGACGATGTCGCGGAGGGCTTCGGCGGTGGGGGCCGTCAACCAGCGGCGGAAGAACTCCGGCTCCGAGACGATGTACGAGACGGCCATCAGGGCGCGGAGATGGAAGTTCCGCTGGTCTCGCGAGCCGACCAGGACAAAGCCGACGTGGACGGGCACGTCATGTCCCGGGAAGATCGCCCCGCCTTTGCAGCGGAGCAGCAGGATGTCGAAGATGTCTTGCCCCTCGACGATCACGTGTGGGATTGCCAGGCCCGGCTGGACCACCGTGCTGGACTCGGCCTCCCGGGCGTGGAACAGATCGGCGAGGACCTTCTCGTCAGTCTTTACCGGTCCGGCGAGCAGTGTGGCCGCCTGGTCGAACATGTCGGCCGCGGGGGTCGACTCGGCGATGTCGAGGATGGGGCAGGCGGCGATGATGTGGTCGAACCGGTCGCGCGTGACCTCGTCGCGTTCCAGGGCGATATCGAGCAGTTCCGCGTCAAGACGGCCGTGGCGGATCTCCTTTGACACCGTGTTCTTGACCAGTCGCACCAGCGCGCTGACCCGGACGATTCGTGTGCGGACGTAGAGCCCGTACCAGATCGCGCCGGCGGCGAGGAAGGCCCCGAGGACCACCAGGGGCATGGGGCCCATCTGCGCGACCATGTCGATGATGAGGAACAGGTACGTCGCGATGCCCGCGATCTGCAGCCAGGGATACAGAGGCGACTTGTACAGCGGGCGGTAGTTCTGGATCTTGCTGGCCCGCATGATAATCACCGCGACATTGACCAGGAGGAACAGCACGAGCATCATCGTCGAGGCGGCTTTGACCAGGTCGGCGATGTCCAGGGCGGCGATGACGGTGATCATGAATGCGCTGGTCAGGAGGATGCTGACGTGCGGCGTGCCGTATCGGCGGCTGACGCGTTGGAGGATGTCCGGGAGCAGCCCGTCGCGGCTCATGGCCATCGGGCTTCGCGAAGCGGCGAGAATGCCCGCATTGGCGGTGGTGACAAACGCCAGCATCGCCGCGGCCGACAGCAGGACGACCCCCGCGCGCCCCATGAACTGACCTGCGGCGAGGCTCAGTGGTGTCAGGCTGCCCGACAGCACGTCGGGTTGCAGCACACCGACGGTCACGAAGACTGCCGCCACGTAGGCCAGGGTCACCACACACGCTGCGGCGAACATACCGGCCGGGATGTTCCGGCCCGGTTTGCGGACCTCCCCGGCAACGGAGGCGACCTTGGTCAGCCCGCCAAAGGACACGAAGACCATTCCCGCCGTGCCCAGGATGCGCAGAAAGCCGGTGTCCATGAAACCGGCAAAGGGGCGGGCGCCGCCTTCCGACAGGTCGTAGTATGCGCCAACGCCCGATGTGATGAACAGGGCGAGGATTGCCAGAAGCCCCACCACAAGCATCACCTGCATCCGTCCGGTGCTCTTGACGCTCAGGATGTTCGGAACCGTAAACACCGCGCACGCGCCGATGGCGATCATCTTGATCTGGCCGACGGATGTCTCCGGCCAGATCAACTGGGCGAACGCCCCGATGCCCACCAGTGCGAACGCGCTTTTCATCGCGATCGACAGCCAGTTCGCCAGCCCCGCGAACGTCCCCGGAAAGGCGCCCATGGCGCGCTCGATGAAGAAGTACGTCCCGCCGCTTCGCGGCATGGCCGTCGCCAGTTCGGCCTGCGACATCATCGCGGGGATCACCATCACCCCGGCAAGCATGTATGCAAGCACGGCCGCGGGTCCGACCTCGGTGTAGACCAGCCCGGGCAGCACGAACAGACCGGAACTGATCATCGCGCCGGAGGCGATGCAGAAGACCGACCAGAAGCCGAGGTCACGCTTCAGATTCTTCATCGTTGGCTCGCAGACAAGTGACGCTACGCGGCGAGGGTATACCTCACCCGTCCCACTCCATTATAGCGCGCCGATCCGACAAATGGGGCGAGCAACTTGTTTGCAGTAACGTAGGGCGTGCAACGTGTTGCACGCGGAACCGATGCGCCCGGTGCCGTGGTTTGACGCGAAGCGGCAACCACGATGGTCCGATTCGGGAAGTTTCGTGGTTGCCGCTTCGCGTCAAGCCACGGCGCCCTGCGTCAAGTGACGGCACGCGGCGACGGGGCCCGCCGTCGGCGTATTGGGGATTGACGCCGCCTGCGGGGGCGGGTACTTGTCATAGCCGGGCGGAGACCGAACGAAAGGCAGGGACGTTGAGCGTTGTCGATGACACGCTGGTGGATTGCGGCATGTACCCGCGGCCGCGGTGGCAGGAGGCGGCTGTCTGGACGGGGGCAAACTTCTTTGCACTGGCCAGGCTGCTGGTGCGCAATCACTTCTCGGTCAGCCCGGCCGCGTCTACGAGCAGTTGGGCCTCGGCAACTTCGCCCCCGTCGCCCCGGCCCTCGCCGCCTACACCGCCGCCCGCTCGCACTACCGCCCCGCGCCACGACTGTCCGGCCGTCCTCGGCGCCGAAATCCACAACCGCTGTAGCCCCTACTACGACCGGTATGACTATCCTCGGAATGACGGGCACTGGTGATATGGATATGATCTATCTACTTCCGGGTATGGGTGCGGATCGCCGCATGTATGGCCCCGAATGGAGCGCCCTGCCTGACACGACGTATCTGGATTGGCTGCCATACTCCGGGGAGAAGACGCTTCGGCAGGTTGCTCGTCGGATAGTTGATGAACACCACATCACGTCGCGCGACGTGGTCGGTGGTTCGTCTCTCGGCGGCATGGTTGCACTTGAGATATTCCGTGAACTGGACAATCCCAAGGTTGTCCTGATCGGCAGCGCCGTATCACCACGCGAGATCAACACACTCTTGCGTCTTCTGGCTCCCCTGGCGTCGATAACGCCGTTCCGCCTGCTCCAGACCCTCATCGGAAAACACCCGTCAGATATCGCGAGTATGTTCGCCGATTCCGACGCTCAATTCGTCAGGGCCATGTGCCTCGCTCTGCCCGACTGGCAGGGATTCGACGGTCCCGACGAGCGCGTGGTTCGCATTCACGGCGCCAACGATCACGTGATCAGGTGCCCGGCCACCGGCCATGTCCTGCCCCGGGCCGGACACCTGATTGCGATGACTCACGCCGAACAGTGCATCCGGATAATTGAAACAGACATCATCAAGCAGTTGTCGTGACGGGCGCCTGACGGGGGCGCATCTCTGAGTTAACGGTTATGCATGAAAGGCAACACACATGACCTGGACAGTGGCAGCGTTCATACTCCTGGTAATTGCAGCGTATGTCTGGCTGAAGTTCTCCGACAAGAAACCCACTCAAGGAAGGGCAGCGGAATCTGCAGACTATCCGTACCAGAAGACAAAGGGACTGTTCACCGCCGCCGAGCGTATGTTCCTGGGCGTTCTTGACCAGGCGGTCGGGCAACATGCCAGAGTGTTAGGCAAGATCAGGGTTGCGGATGTTCTGGAACCGAATAGGGGCCTTTCGCCTGGCGAGCGACAGGCCG
>CAZVEV010000244.1:0-9528 GCA_964625865.1 uncultured Planctomycetaceae bacterium
ACGATCCCGCGCGATACGTGGTTGCCGCTTCGCGTCAAACGACGGCACCCGCTATAGGGGTATACCGGCGGTGGAGCGATAAGGTTATCCTCGTTCGGGCAGATGCCGATACAATAGAGCAATGCGATCTGCCCGGCTGCTGATTCTGTTCTGCGTGGCGTGGCCCGGTTGTGGGCCCAAAGGTCAGGCCCCCAACGGGCGCGGGACCGTTTTGCGCCTGGCCGACGTGCCGCCGGGAGTGTCGATGGTCGTTCCCACCCGGCGCGACAAGTGGACCCATCCCCAGGGCGTCGGCCAGGTCATCACCACGACGCACTACCGCATCTTCACCAGCGCGTCCAATCCCGTCCTCGTCCGCCACCTGCCCGGATTCCTCGAGGCGGCTTACGCGAACTACATCGACCTGACACACCTGACGCCCGAAAAAGCCGGCAAGCCGATGGACGTGTACATGCTCGCCTCGCGCCAGCAGTGGGTGCACCTGACCAAGCATGTGTTCGGCGCAAAGGCGCCGCACCTGTCGATCAGTGCGGGCGGCTACTGCTATCGGGGCATCGGCGTGTACTGGGACCTGCAGAACCGCGCGACGCTGTCGGTGGCGGCCCACGAGGGGCTTCACCAGTTCCTCCACCATACGATGCGCCATCGCCTGCCGCTGAGCATCGAGGAGGGGCTGGGCGTGGCGGCCGAGGGCTTCCACATTCGCGAGGACGAAAACACCGTCGTGTTCCTGCCGCGTCACAACCCCGGGCGATACGTCACGCTGAGAAAGGCCCTGGTCAACAACCGCTGGATTCCGGCCCGCAAGCTGCTGACGATGACTGCGGGCGACACGATGCGCGGCATGACGGCCGACACGCTGGCGTGGTACTCGCAGGTCTGGGCCCTGTCGATGTTCCTGCGGACAAGCCCGGACTACCGCGAGGGGTTCTACCGTATGCTCACAGACGGCCAGGCGGGGAAGTTCCACCTCGCGATGAACGTGCCCGCCGACGCCTACGCCCGCCTGATGGCCCGGGGGGGCATCTACTCGCGCACCGTCGCCGCCCCGCTGTTCGCCCACTACATCACCACCGACATGGACACCTTCGAACGTCGCTACCTCGCCTTCGCGCGAGACCTCGCGGCCCTGAAACCGTAGGGCGCGGGACTCGTTGCACGCGGAACGGGTTGGGTATTCC
Source organism: uncultured Planctomycetaceae bacterium (assembly GCA_964625865.1). Taxonomy (GTDB): domain Bacteria; phylum Planctomycetota; class Phycisphaerae; order SM23-33; family SM23-33; genus CAZVEV01. Next base: position 1,182 of record CAZVEV010000244.1, read on the forward strand.
TTCCGCGTGCAAGCGGGTTGCACGCCCTACCTTCTGAGCGACCGGTAGAGAATTGTCGATTGCCTGCCCTGAGCCAGTCGAAGGGCCGATTGGCGAATGTCGGTTAGCAGGGGTGCCGTGGTTTGACGCGAAGCGGCAACCACGTATCACCGGATCGCCCCGCGGCTCCGAACCCGCCTGCGACCTCTTCGCCGTTCAATCCGAAATCCGAAATCCGCCCTTCGACTGGGCTCAGGGCAGGCAATCCGCAATCGAAAGCCCCCGGCCAAGCCCGTAGCCGCCCGTTGGCCGCATTCCTTCGTTCGGGGGTACCCCCAACCCCCTTTGGACGCGAGAAAACCCGGCCACGGGACGGCTAGACCCCTTGGCCAACGTGCTGCGCGGGTCTGATCCCTCCCCGCAGACCTCACACACGCCAAGTCGCCCGCAAGTCCTTATTCCGCGTTCACGCCGGACCTCGGACTCCCAACATCCGACGGCGGCTCGTACGGCGGAAACGTATACCGCCACTCCACGGCGTTGGCGTCGTAATAGCAGAGCGTGAGTTTGCCCTGAACATGCATAAACCAGTAGTTGCCCGGACTCCGTTCGGCACGGATCGGCTCGCCGGTGAAGGGGTTCTCGGCCAAGCCCGCTCCGAAGTCCTTCAGACCTGCGGACATGATCTCCCGGGCTTCGGCGCGAGTCCGTGGCGGAGAGGCCTGCCCTTCCGCAACTTCCGGAAGTGTCCCTTGCTCCGTCAGCACCATCTCTCCCCACATGAAGCATTTCCGGAGCAGGCTCAACCGTAACTTGGGACGACCGCTTCGCGTGCTGACGTAGGCCGGGATCACCGGCAGGCTGCTGGAACTGATCCATGCGGCCGCCGGCACGCCCACTACCAAGCTGAGGACCGCCGCGTGGACCGCCCACCGTCGCTTGGGGCGCCCGCGGTAGACCAGCGCCGCGACGAGCAGCACCAGCAGTGTGCCCGAGGTAAGGACGATCTCGAAGACGTCGTTGCGTGCGGCTTGCGTGTAGACGTGAGGGCGATGCGGCCTGACGTTCGTGAAGGACAGTTCGACGTCCTTCGTCATGTCCTCCGGTCCCAGCGTGGCGACCAGCGTCGTCACCACGCACCCGTCCCACATGAGGTCCACGGCGTCCGGATGGCCGATCACCAGTCCGGTAGTCTCGGCCCGGAAACACTGCATGGCGCGATAGGGATGCGTTTGCTCGGGTGTTCGATCTCTGGCGTCTCCATTGCCCCTCGTATACGTATCCGCCATCGTCGCGGGGATATCCTCTGTGGACGCCTGCCTGTCGGCGATGACGTACAGTTCGACCCGCGTTTCTCCCGGCGTCAGACCCGTGAGTGTCATCGGATAGACGGGCGTCTCGGTGCGGAAGGCGGCGCTGATCGGGTGCGGCGTGGCGATCTCGGAATTCTTGCGCAGGCGTGCGACCACGAAGCACCACTTGCGGGCGATATACTCGTCCACGACGCGCCGGTCGGCGGCGTCCAGACCCACCAGCCCGCTCGCGGTCAGCCACTTGTCCAGCGCGCCGCTGTTGTCGGCGCGCAAGACCGTCGCGTCGTAGTTGCCCACCCGGTGTGTACTGGCAACGATGACCCCCGTGGTGGGACGACCGCTGCTGGCGCCTGCCGTCGCCCATATTCCAGCGAGGGAGGGCACGAGAAACGAAGCGATCAGTAGCGAAAGCAGCAGAGCAAGCAGTGCGTGAGCGCGCCGGATGGGAGGCCTGCGGAAGACGATCAACAGGACCACTGGAAGCACGGCAACTACGCAATACATCTGTAGGGACGAATCGCCCAACGACGCTGTTATCCTCGGCCGCTGGCAGAAGCTCATGGACTTGAGCAGGCCCGGGTCGGCGACGGTGAGTCTGTGCGGTTCGGCGGGCAGGGGCAGGACCCAGCCGACCTCGGGCGAGGGCGTCCGGACGGCAGACTCAACGGTGAGCGTCTCGACCCCGTCGCGCCAGACGATCATCGCCCGCTGGGTCGGAATCTCCGGCGTCTCGGGGTACGCCACCATCGGGAACCCCTTGCCGTTGCCATACGCCCCCGCCGGAGCCCACACGACGCCCGCGAGGACGATACACGTTGCGACGGCGCCCTTGACTCGTCCCATGGTACACCCGCTTTCTTAACCCGCTGCCCGGATACGGACCGTCTGTCCGACCAAGACTGCCGGGCGGCCCCGGCGTAGACGCGGCATCCTGCCGCGTTGCGGTAAGGCGATTCAATCTTGCGTCGGCGGATTTCTCCCAGCGGCAAGATGCCGCTTCTACACTACCCGCCCGACAATCCTGCCCGGATACGGACCGTGTATATCTGATTCTACTGCGACCGGTTCACCTACGCCAGGAACTGGGCCAGGCGCTGGAGGACCTCGCCGATGACGATCTCGGGGCATGAGGCGCCGGCGAGGACGGCGACGCGGAGCGGGCGGTTGGGCGGCAGCCAGTTCCGGACGGCCGCCGGGCCGGCGCCGGCGGGGTCGAGGCTTTCGATCTCGTCGGCGGACCTGATGGAGGCGGCGCCCTCGATGAGCACGGCCGGCCCGTGGCCCGAGGCCAACTCGTACAGGTGGCGCGTGTTGGACGATCCGAACCCGCCGACCACGACGGCCAGGTCGCACTGGCGGCACAGGTCGCTGGCGGCAGTCTGACGGTCCTGCGTGGCGCGGCAGACGGTGGGGTGCAGCAGCAGGCGCTCGTCGGCCCGGTCGCCGAAACGCTGAGCATAGGCCTCCTGGAGAATCTCGCGGACGGCCATCGTCTCGTCATACAGCATCGTGGTCTGGCTGACCTGGGCCAGCCGCTCGAACGGCGCGGGCGTCGTGGCGTTGGTGGCCTCGGGGCCAAAGGCGGCGGCGAAGTCCTCCGGCGGCGCCTGGCGGGTGATGAACCGGCCCAGCGCCCGCGTCTGGTCCAGGTCGCCCACGACCACGTACGCGCCGCCCACGGCGGCAAGGCGACTCTTGGTGACCACCGTCTCGTCGTGCCTGGCCCGTCCGAAAATCAACACGCCGTACCCGCCTTCGACCGCCCGCGTCCCCCATCGCCACAGGCCCCGAACGTCGCCGCAGGTGGTGTCGACGATCTCGCAGCCGATGGCCTCGAGCGCCTGCCTGACCGACAGCGAGACGCCGAAGGCGGGAATGACCGCGCAGTCGTCGGGGCCGATGTAGCGATCGGGCTCGGCCCCCTGCTCGCGCGTCAGTTGGCGGACGCCCTGGCGGCGGAAGTACTCGTTGACCCACGGATTGTGGATGATTTCGCCCAGCAGGAACACGCCCCTGTCTTCGGCGGCGCAGCGGACGACGGCTTCGTGAAGCATCTCGAGAGCCCGCTCGACGCCGCGGCAAAAGCCCAGCACGTCAGGCAGGAGGATCTGTCCGCCGTCCAGGTCCCACACGTTGCCCGCCGCGCGCACGCGGTCGACGACGTCGCTCTGGAATATTCGGTCTGCCCCGCCGGGCAGGCGATCAATCGAAGACGGGGCTGGAGGCTTTGGGTCGGACATGCCCGATATGATACGTCCGAGGCCCCCTTCCGGACAAGGACGCCGGGCGCAGAGTGTCTGGAGATGCGAAAGCTCGGGACGGGTAAACGCCCACGGGTTCCATCCCGTGGGGTATCGACGGACGACGGGGACCTGACATGGACAGCGCAGTGCACTGTGGTGAATCGTGACGAGAAGAAGGAGTCTCTCTCGGTGATACCCCACAGGGCGGAGCCTGTGGGCGTTTGCCTTCTTGATGAATCAGACCCCGTCGGGATTCCGCCGTCTGACGACGAATCTGCAATCCGACATCCGCAATGCCTGGGTCAGTCCTTCGGCGGCTTGGGGGGCTTGCGGTCTCTCTCGCCGTGCGGCCCGGGGCCCTGGGGGCCCAGGCGTGCTGACATCTTCACAAGCGACTCGACGCGCTTGGTGATGATCTGGTCCCGCTGGGCCTGCCGGTCCTTCAGTTCGGCACGGATGCTCTCGATCTGCTTGGCCAGTTGCGTCAGGCGGTACTCGCGCTCGGCCTGTTCGGCCTCGAATTGCACGGTGACCGCTTCGCGCAGTTCGGCCGTCAGCTTGGTCTTCTCTTCGCTGGTGGCCACGTCCTTGAAGGCGTTCAGCAAGCGATACATCTTCCGACGGGCGGCTTCCTTGGCATAGATCCGCTTGCGGAGGGGTTCGGGCAGGTCCTGGAGCTTGCGGTAGTAGCCCCACATTCGCGACAGCGCGTGGCGGTACATTCGCTCGTCACGCTTGCGGAGGTCTTCCATCCGCTTGCTCAGTTCGGGCTGATACTGCGCGAGGTGCTTGAGCAGTTCGGCTTCCTGGTCTTTCGTCAGCGGCGTGGGGCGATGGCCCCTGTGCATGCCGCCGCGCCCGTAGCCTTCGCCGCCGCCAGGCCGGCTGCCCGGCCCTTTGCCGCGCCCCACGCCCCCCCCGGGCCCGCGACCCATGCCCGCTCCGGGCCCGCGCCCGCCAGAGCCCTTGCCCGGACCGCGATCGTCGCCCGGGGCCTTGTCGACCTGGCCGCCCTTGCCGTCCGGCCGCACGTCGCCGCGGGGCTGGGCCAACAGCCCTGCCGCGAGCACCGCCAGGGAAAGTACCACTACCGTCATTACTCTTCCAGACATCGTCTCACCTCGTTAGCAGCATCGGCAGGTCGGCTCACACGCCATCATCAAACGACCACGGCGCCGAGGGGTCCAGCAGGATGCTGTCGATCTCATCTTCCAGCGCGTGTATCTCGAGGTCCATCTCGCCGATCTCGGCCGTCACGAGCATCTCGGCCTCCAGCGATTCAAGATCGCCGGCCAACAGCTCAACCATCATCTCCGGACGAATGGACTCTTCCATTTCGTCGATCAGCGTATCGACGTCGGCCACCGTGGAGTCGTCCCCGCCGGGCGTGTCCGGCCTGACGGGGGCCGGATCGGGCATCAGCAGGGCGGTAGCGACGATAATCGCGGCGGCCGCCGCGGCGGCGACGGCAACGAATCGACCGATCCGCAGTCGTCGCGCCGGTCGGGCAAGCTCGGCCGCCATTCGGCGCGACGCGCGGTCCAGCGCGCTGCGCGGGGCCCGGACGTCGGCCGCGGGGCCAACAAGCGCCTCGTCGCGCCGAATCTCGTCGGCGAGGGCACGTTCGGCATCGGTCAGCGTCACGTCCTGCCCGTCAAGCCAGAGGGCTATTCGCTCGTACTGTTGTTCAGTTATCGCCATCATCGTCACCCATCAGCCGCCGCAGCGTCCGCAGCCCGCGATGTACTCTCGCAAGGGCGGTCCCTATGGGACACTCGAACGTTGCGGCGATCTCTTTGAAACTCATTTGGCCAAAATGCCTGAGAAGCACCATCTGTTTAGTTGTCGGCTCCAGCTTGTCCATGGCCTCGGTGAGCCCTTCGGAGGCCTCGGCCAGCATCAGCGAGGCATCAACAGGCTCCGGCTCGCCGGGCAGCCTGTCGGCCATCGTGCGCCCGTCGACGCCTTCGACAGAGAGGCTGGCCGTCCGCGGACGCACCTTGATCCGCCGAAAGCGGTCGCGAACCATATTCGCCGCGATCCGGAACAGCCACGGGTCGAACCGACCCCGATCGTCATAGTTTGTCAACTGCCTGACCAGCTTCAGCGCCATATCGCCCAGCAGGTCCTCGGCATCGTGATGGTTTCCAACGGCCCGGACGAAGTATCCATACAGCCGCGGCCAGTACGCCTCGAGCAACGCCTGGTACGCCTCTCCGCGGCCCGCCTGGGCGGCGGCAATCGTTGCCTTCAGCTCCTGTGGATCCATCTTCTCAATCCGGTTAACGCCTATCGCACCGTAGTATTGCCGGAAAATGGCGATGTTGACAACGCGTCGGTGCCGCCGCCCAGCGCCACCGTCCTGCGCCGGTGCCGTGGCCCGACGCGAAGCGGCAACCACGTTGCGGCGATACGTGGTTGCCGCTTCGCGTCAGCCCACGGCACCCACGGTCCATTTCGCGCAGGACGGTGGCACCGGGCGATCATACGCACGCTGCCGGGCGCCGGCGCTTGCCCCAACGGACCGATCGCCCGTAATCGATCAGGCGCCGGAAATACTCGGTCCCCATCGCCGGCACGTCGATGCCCGTCCCGGCCAGCGCATCGTCCGTGTGGGTCCGGTCGAACACCGGCTCGCCGGTCATGTAGCCGTCGTAGTCCGCCGTCGCGCCCTTGACGGCCCGTTCCAGCGGCGTCAGGACCTTGCCTGCCAGGACCTCCGGATCGACCAGGGTGAACTGGCGACGCCCGTACAGGTCGCAGATGATCTGCCCGATCCGGCCCATCGTGTGCGGGCGCGGATTGGTCAGGTGGTAGCAGCCGTCGGTCCGGCTGGTGATGATGTGCCACGCCGCGTCGGCGAAGTAGTCCACGGGGATCATGTTCTTCGTTACGTCCGGGCGGATCGCCGCGCGAACGATCTGCGACTCCAGGTGCGGAACGACGAGGTCCACAACCCGCAGGAAGTCGCAGATCGGGTTGAACTGCGCCGCGACCCCGGAGGCCGTCTCGCCCATGACGATGCTCGGGCGGAGGATGACGGTGGGCAACTGCGTGCGGGCGGCCCAGTCCCGCACGGCCAACTCGGCCGACAGCTTGCTGCGCTCGTACGCGTTGTTGAACTGCTGGCCCACGTCGGTCTGGTCTTCGGTGACCACGCCCGTCCGGCGCCCGGCGACGTAGGCGGTGCTCACGTGCGCCATTGCCAGCCCGAGGCGGGCGGCAAGGTCCAGCATGCGCTGCGTGCCGGTGACGTTGATCTCGTGGGCGCCCTGGGCTGACGATGACTCGAACTTCGTGTCGGCGGCGCAGTGAACGATCCGCTCGACGTGCCCCTCGACAAGATCTACCAGACGAGACGCGATGTCTGCCTCGGCCAGGTCCCCCCGGATGGCTCGCACGTCGCCGCCCAGTTCGCCGGCCCCCGCGGTGTCCATGGCCGCCGCCACCCGCCGACGGGCCGTCTGGTCATCGTCCGCCCGGACCAGCGCCGTGACGGACCACCCGGCCCGGATGGCCTTGCGGGCCATCCAACTGCCCAGCGACCCGGTTATCCCGGTCAACAAAACGCCGCTCGCCGCCACGTCAGAAATCATCGCCTGCTCATATCCTCATGCCTCCCTGCACCTGCTCGCCCAGCCGCGCGCAACATAATACGTTCGCCGCAAACGATCTGCAATCCCTGCAGGCTCGCGAGGCGGATGCGGCCGCCCCCGCTCAGTCGATCTTCCGCAGTTCCTCCACCAGCGTCAAGCGATTGCCCTCCAGGTGAAACGCCTCGACCGACACGTGATCGCCCGCCTTCAACCCGCGGATGACCTCCAGGTGGCGCCGGTTCATGCGCCCCTCGCCGCGAACGATGCACGTAAACAACTTGCCCACCGCGTTCTGCGGGCGCTTGGCCTTATTGTGCTTCCAAACGCGGGTCACCTTTCCCACCTTGAGCACGAAACCACGATCGAGCATCTTGGTCACCGTGCCGACCAGCATGCCCTTGAAACCACGCACGCCCGCGGGGAACCCGTCGTCGCCGCCCTCGCGATCGCCCTTCTCGCCGTCTCTGTCCTTGCCGCCCTTCTCGGCCAGCTCGCGGCGCAGCCGGGCGTTGACCTCCTTCAACTCAACGACTTGCCTCTCCAACTGCGCCAGACGCTGACGCATCGTCTTGACCAGTCGACGGAGTTCGGCCAGGTCGCCGCCGCCTTCTCCCTCGCCCGGGCGCTCGAACTCCAGCCGCTTGACCCACATCTGCCCACCGTCGAGGACCCAGGCAATCTCGACCTTCTGTCCCTTCTTCAGCTTCCGGGCCGCGGCATTGGCGTCGCGGTTCTTCCGCGGGATCAGTACGACCGCCTCGCCCTTGCCCTCGAACTTCTGGACGACAACACCCAGATGCCATCCCTCGCCGACCTTGCGCTCGACCAGGCGGACAAACGTCCCCCGGACCTCGCCGGCCCGTGCGCCCTCTTCTGCCCGGACTACGCCCGCACACGCACTGACGACCAGGGCAAGGGCAAGAACTCGAAGTGATGTACTCATCGCATATCTCCAATCCGACACGGCGGAATTGACTGCGCACCCGCGACCGTCGCGAGCCGGTACGATCTAGTATACGCATCGGGCAGTCCCGCTCACAGACATAATCCAAACTCACGTGCGACGACGTCGCGAGCAGCGTGAACCTCCTGATGCTCGTCGTCGCCCGGCGTCACTTCGTCAAAGGCCTGAACCTCGGCGCCATCAAGGGCTGAGACGGCATGCTTTACACTTTCCGGCGTGGTTCAAATGAGGGTAACAGATGGGGGGATGCGG
>CAZVEV010000245.1:0-9453 GCA_964625865.1 uncultured Planctomycetaceae bacterium
GCTGCCGCCCATCGAGGAGAAGCCCGTGTTGTTGACCTGCACCTACATGGTGGTGTTGTTCTCCATCCTGGTGCAGGGACTGACCATCAAGAAGGTGTTGCGGCGATATATCTGAACACGATGACGACGCGCGAAGCCGTAACGACAATGTTTACAACATGATATACCTTGACGAGATATCGCATTTCTGCTAGTCTGCAAATGTGGGGGACGCGTTCTTTAATATTTCGTTCCTCGTTTGTTCGTGTTTGGCTTCACTGGCTCCACAACTCTCGTACGAGCAGGGGGAAAACGCGATGCGCATCGTGAAACTCTTATCCGTAGTCTTGATCGGCGTCATGCCGTGGTTGCTCTCTTGTCAGGAAGGTGGCTCCGGGGTGGACCCTTTGGGTCTCGCGGACAAGAACTTCGACAACCAGCAGGCCTATCTGGAGGATCTCTGGCAGAGAAGCGAGAACATGGTATTCGAGACCGTCCTGACGGCGGACTTCAAGCCCGAGGACGGCTGCAACGTGAGCGGTGTACCGCCGAGTTGGGCGGACCAGTACCCGGACTACCAGTTCCGGCTGGAGATCGCGCCGCACGCCATCAACGAGGACATCCCCGACCTGGTGACCATCATGATCAGCGTGCCGACCCTTGAATCGATCACACCCGTCATCGATGCCACCCAGGCCATGCCCATCGAGCGCACCATCGAATACGAAGCTTCGGTCCTGGACTCATTCGAACCGGCCGCCGCCTTGACCATCTCCTTCCATCCACACTTGAGGCCCAGTTGCAGGGAGTATTGCTTCTTCGGTCTGGAGCACGACGAGGACGATCCACTCTTCTACGTGAACGACCCGCAGGATGTCCTGCCGCCGCAGAACCAGGCCTCGAAGCGCCTGGCCGGCCCCCCCATGGAGCCGATCGAGGATCCCGTGATCGGTTGCGCCACGGGGATCGAACTCGAGGTCAGGAGCTTTTCCCAGACCGAACGGCCCGATCGCTGGCACGTGGTGAACGGCTGCTGCGGACGCGGCGGCATGCCGATAGAGACGCCGTGCGACTGGGAAGAGTGAGCGTGGCATTTACATCCGTGTAATTTACACGTGTAAAAAAATGCGGTGTGGTCGAAGTGCGGACGTGCGCGCTTCCTCAGGGTTCATCATCGGCGCCGGCTAACTTCCATCCCCCATCAACCGGTAAGACGCCCAGTAATAGGGATGGCGCCAAGCGTCGCGCTCGGCGCGGAGTTCGAGCTGGGCAGCGCGCAGCGCCTGGGCCTTGTTGGCGCCGTTCAGCCAGTGCCGGTAGAAGCTCGCGGCGAGATACGCCGAGGCCTCGTCGTCGACGCGCAGGGACGATGCCACCACCGTCTTCGCGCCGGCCCGCATGAAGGCGCGCGCGAAGTCGGCCAAACCCCGCCCCGTGCCGGACGAGCGTCCGGCGGCCTCGCAGCACGACAGGAACACGAGTTCCGCATCCAGCTCCAACTCGCCGGCGGCCTCGATCGTCACCGGGAACGGATCCGGGCCGGAAGCCAGGCGCAGGGTCGAACTGCCCGGCGCGCCCTGGTGCACGACGGCGTGGCTGGCGATGTGGAGCACGTCGTAGCGATCCTGCCGCGGGTCGGCGAGGCGTTCCCAGGCGGCGTCGGCGCCCACCCGGGCGACGGCCTGTCCCGCGGGCCAGAGCGCGCAGACGGCACGGGCTTCCGTTTCGGCGTGACGCAAGGCGAGCACGTCGTCGGGCCGCCGGCTCCCGCCAGCCGTTCCATCCTGTCCGATCGCGAGCAGGCGCAGAGTCGCGGCGGATGCCGGTGCGTCGGCGTTTACGAGTGCGGCGAGAGAGGGCGCTTCGCAGACCGGTCCGTGATCGATGACCGTTCGTTCCGAGTCGCCGGCCGGCGCGCCCGTCCACGACAAGGCGCTCCAGGGCGTGGCGAACAGGATGTCGTCGGGTATGACGCGCAGCGTCTTCCCCGCGGGCCAGCGTTCGCCCAGCGCACCCAGCAACAACGTAGCCAGATGACGGGCCGCGTCCTCGTCCACGGGTCGACCGGGCCGCTCCAGATCCGCGGCCACGGGGGCGAGCGCCTGCAGCAACTCGTCACGACCGGGCAGGGAGCCGACCGACAGTCCGTCCGCGTCGCCGGTCCAGACGAACGACCTGGCGCGGCCGACGAAAAAAGCCAGCACGGGCGAGTCGTCCGCGAGTAGATGCGTCAGCATCTCGCCGGTGACGGCGGGCTCGGCCGTGGCGCTCCGGTCGGCACTCCAGCGGCTCCGTTCCGCCAGCAGCAGCGTGTGTTCGCCCAGATCGAGATCGGCCAGGAGATCCGGGCGGTCCATGTAGAGTCCGATGAGCGCCTCTGCCGCGTCACGCAACGCCACTTGATTGAAGGCGTGCAGCTCCTCGACCTGGGTCCTGCGACCAGCCCCCTGCAGCAGTTGCAGGGCCGACTGCAGGGATCGCTCCGCCTCCTCGCTCTCCGCGCCCTGTATCAGCGAGCGACCGAGTTCGATCCACAGGCGCGCCATGAGATCGGCGGGTGTGTTCTCGGTGCACTGCGCCAGCAGCAGACGGTAGCGCTCGCTCGCTTCCGCGTGCCGGCCCTCACGGGCGTAGGACATGCCGAGTAGCAGCGATGCGGAGAGACGCGCGCGGAAACGACCGCCGTAGGTCGCGTCGTCGTCGTCCTCGGCGAACAAGTCGCGAGCGTCCGAGCAGTGGCCCATCTCGAGGAGCACGTGTCCCAGGTGGAAACGGCTCGACGCCAGCCGCGCCGGATCCCCTTCGACTTCGGCCAGTTCGAGGCACGCCGTGAAAGCGTCGCGGGCCGCGGCGAGATCTCCCCGCAACAGGGCCAGCTCGCCCCCGCTGCGGTGGCACTCCCACAGCTTGCCCTCGCCCCCGCGTTGTGTCACGGCGGCGCGGGCGCGGGACTGCGCCGCCGCGGCTGCGGTGAACTCGCCCTGTCGGGCCAGCAGGTCCGCCGACAGGATCTCGAAGTCGGCCAGCCGGTTCTGGTTGGGCAGTCTGTCGCGCAGCGCCTCGGGCATCGCGCGGAGCTGGGCGATGGCGCGGTACGCCAGGTCCACGTGACCCATCTCCAGACCCATGCGGATGTGGGCGATCAGCATGTCGACGACGTCTTCGGCCTGGTTCGCGTCCCACATCAGCGCGCGCGCCTCGGCCAGCAGGGGCGCGACGGTCTCGTAGTCGCCGATCTGGCAGTAGTACTCCGCCTCGTACAGGGGCATCAGGGGCGTGTTGAGGGGGTCCGGGAAGGCGTCCACCCAGCGCCGGGCGCGAGCGAGGTAGACCTTGCAGGAGTCCAGACGGCCCAGCATGCGGAAGTCATAGGAGAGGCTCGTCAGGTTGCGGGGCACGTTCTGGGAATCGGCGGCGGCCAGGGCGTGGGCCAGGTTCCGCTTGTCGTACGCGATGGCGCTCTGGTAGTCCCGGATGTGGCAGCAGATGGACGCGGCCTGGTCCAGGCCGGAGGTGAGGCCCCAGGCGTAGGTGCTGTCTTCGGCATCACGCAGGCAGGCCTCCAGCAGCTCGAGCGCGCCGTAGTACTCGCGCCTGTCCTGCATGATCTTGGCGATCAGGATCCGCCGCTTGATGGACAGGTAGGGGTTGTCGACCTTGTGCGCCATGGCGGTCGCGAGCACGGCGGCGTGCAGGGCGTCGTCGAGCCGGTCGCTGCTCTCGAGGCACCCCGCGATGTCGTACCAGCATTCCGCTTCCAGGCGACAGCCGCCCGTGCGTCGCGCCAGCGGCAGGCAGCGCAGCAGGCGCGCCACCGCGGCCAGGTCGCCCACCCGGCTCCGTTCTTCGTAGGCCAGGTTCAGGGTCAGGATCACCTGTTGCAGGGAGTCCAGTTCCGCCGCAGCTAGTTCCGCCGCGCGGAAGAACGTCTCGCGCTTCAGGTAACCATAGGAGAGACGGCCGCGCAGGTAGGCGCCGACCGCGCGGGTCGAGTCGGCGAGGTCCGGATGGCGTAGCATGTCCGCGAAGGGCTCTGGTCGGGAGACGTAGTGCCGGTAGCGGGTCGCGAGACTGATCCAGAGGAAGTTCGTCGGATCGTCTTGCCAGGCAGTCCAGAGCTCGTCGATGGCGCGGGCGCGGGATTCCAGCCTCTGTATCGCGACTTCCAGCTCCTGGGCGCGATCGAGCAGGCGTGTGATATCGTGGGTCGGTTCCGGGCCCGCCAGGGCTTCCCGTCCCGCCGCCAGGGGGGCGGCCAGCTCGGTGGAGAGTGGGATGCCCTGCAGATCGAAGATCTCAGCGAGCGGATCATCGCCCTTTTTCTCGCATCCCGCCGCGGCCGCCAGCAGGATGGCGAGGACGGCCAGGATCGTGGTCGGAGCTCGTGTACGTGCGTCGGTCATCGCTCTCGCAGTCGATGTGGGGATGTCGCGACATGGACACTGCCATTAAAACTCACTAAGATCAAGATTGGCAGAATACTAGTCATCAGCCAGCGAGTAACGGACCTCATGCACACCGATGCGCACAACTCCGACGAAGCCACCTTCTACGCGACGGCCATCGCCTCGTATGTGGCCGGGGACAGCGATGCCGGCGAAGCGCTGAGCGTCGCCCTGGCCGGCCCCGTGCGCCTGGAGGCGCGGGTGTTTCTGGGCGACGACAGCGCGGACGTGGACGACGTCGTCCAGGACTCGCTCGTGGCCGTCCTGCACTATCTGCGGAAGAACGGGGGTTTCACCGGAAATCTGGTGAAGTTCGCCGTCACCGTGGCGCGCAATCGCTGCCGCAACCTGCTGAACTGGCGCAAGCGACTGCCGCACACGCAGATCGACCCGATGCTGTCGTGGCTCGAAAACACCGATCACACGCCCCTGGACGCTCTGCTCGACCAGGAGGTGTCGGAGATTCTGCAGGAGGCCCTCGAACGGCTCTCCGAGGATTGCCGGATCATCCTGCGCGCGTTCTACCTCGACGAGATGCCCGTCGAGGAAATCCGCCGCCGTATCGGCCTGAAAACGGTGCAGGGGATCTATTACCGCAAGGCGGCCTGTCTGGAGGAAGCTTATCGCCGCTTGAAAAAACGGCTCGCCGTTTGTTCATCCGGACGAAGCGGAGGGCCTGGACGACGATAGCCTTGAAGGATCCATCATGGACGAAAAAAAACCGGATCACCACGATTTCGAATGCGTGGAACCCGCGCTCGGCGACGAGATGTGGCGTCTGGACAGCCCTGCGCTCGACGCCGCCCTGCACAGCCGGCTCGATAACCACTTGATGGTCTGCGACGCGTGCCGCATACGGCGGGCGACGGAGGCGCGGATCGCCGCCGGTCTGTCCGACGGGACACTCGTGCTACCGCGTACCCGCCCCCTCGTCGCGGACGTGCGCCGGCCGCGGATGCGCGTCATGGCCTGGAGCGGGGGACTGGCCGTGGCCGCCAGCCTCCTGCTGTTGATGGTCATGTCGCCGCGCGCGCGGGACGACGGCAGGATCGTGCGCTCGGCCGATGAACCACGCTTCCTGCGACCGGTCGAGGGTGAAGTCGTCAGCGGCGGACATCCCCGTCTGTCCTGGGCTCCCATCGAGGGCGCGTCCGCCTACCGCCTCACCATCAGCGAGGTTGGCGGCGACTACGCGTGGCGCGGCGAGACCGCTGACCACAACCTTACCGTGCCGGCCTCCGCCGCGCTGCCCCTCGCGCGCGACTACCGCGCCTTCCTGGAACCCGTGCCCGCCGATCTGGCCCAGCCCGGCGGCGTCACCGTCTCCTTCCGCGCCGGCGACTTGCGGGAGCACACGGCCTACCGCCTCGCCGCCTCGTCGCCCTGGATCAAGGTCCTGGGACTGGCGGGAGTGTTCCTGCTCCTCGGCGCGACCGTCCTGCGCCTCGTCTACCGTTCCGCCTAAAAAAGCCCGGCTGCCGATCCTCGTGGATTCGACAGCCGGGCCGAGCGCCCCTCGCGGGCGTGCGGTACCTCCTATTTGATTAGCATCATCTTCCTGGTTTGCGTGAAATCGCCGGCGGTGATCCGGTAGAAGTAGACGCCGGCGCCCACGGTCGAACCGTTGGTGTCGGTGCCGTCCCAGGTCACGGAATGGGTTCCGGGACCGTAGGCTTCATTCACCAGCGTTCTCACCCGCTGGCCGGCCACGTTGACGATATCCAGACGCACCGTGGAGTCGACGGGCAGGCTGAAGCTGATCGTCGTCTTGGGGTTGAAGGGGTTCGGGTTGTTCTTCCACAGGCCGAAGCTGCCGGGCACGCCGCCTTCGCGCAGATTGCGGATCTCGGCGCGGGACTCGTATGCACCCGACTTGCCCTGATCGCATTCGCCGACGGCCGGGTTGCCGCACATGCAGTCCGCGGGCTCCGGGCCGCCCCCGAACATGTAGTCGATCAACCAGTCGATGTCGTCCATGTCGACCACGCAGTCGCCGTTGACATCGGCGTTGCCCAGTGGGTCGGGCGCCGGCCCGCCGTGGCAGAGGAAGTCGATCAGGAAGACGGTGTCGCTAATGTCGATGCCGCCGTCGCTGTTGACGTCGCCGGGCACCACACCCTCGCAGTCGAAAGAGCAGGCGCCGATGGTCGGCGCGCCGCAGACGCAGGGCAGAGGCTCGGGACCGCCTTCGAACATGTAGGCGATCAGGTAATCCACGTCGCCCTCGTCGATGACGCAGTCGGCGTTGACATCGCCGTTGCCCAGGGGAACGGGCGGCGGTCCGTCGTGGCAGAGCAGGCTGACCAGGAACACCACGTCGCCGATGTCGATCTGACCGTTGTTGTCGGCGTCGCCCGGTGTGACGTAGTCGCAGGACGCCTCGCAGCCGACGAAGGTCGGCATGCCGCAGGCGCAGTCGGGAGCCGGCCCGCCCGCGAATATGTAGTCGACCAGGTAATAGACGTCGTCCAGGTCGATGAAGCAGTCGGCGTTGCAGTCGCCGTTGCCCAGGGGACTGGGCGGCGGCCCGTCGTGGCAGAGGAAGTCGATCAGGGCCACGACGTCGCTGATGTCGATGCTTCCGTCACCGTTGGCGTCGCCCGAGACGACATAGTCGCAGGACGCCGTGCAACCGCCGATGGTCGGCGCGCCGCAGACGCAGTCCATGGGTGTGGGACCGCCCGCGAACATGTAGTCGATCAGGTAGTAGACGTCGTCCAGATCGATGGTGCAGTCGGCGTTGACGTCGCCGTTGCCCAGTGGATTGGGCGGCGGACCGTCGTGGCAGAGCAGGTTGATCAGGAACACCACGTCGCTGATGTCGAGCCGGTCGTCGCTGTTGGCGTCGCCGGACATCACGTAGTCGCACGAGGCGACGCAGCCGCCGACGAGCGGATCGCCGCACACACAGTCCATGGGCGGCGAGCCGCCCGCGAACATGTAGTCGATCAGGTAGTAGACGTCGTCGAGATCGACCTCGCAGTCGGCGTTCACATCCCCGTTGGCGGGAACGGGAAGCGGGTCGCCTTCGTGGCAGAGCAGGTCGATCAGGGTCACGACGTCGCTGATGTCGATGCCGCCGTCAGCGTTGGCATCACCGGGGAATGCGCCGCGGCAAGTGTTGGGTGGCGGCAGTATGACGTCGTTGCCGACCGCCGGTGGTCTGACCCCACCAGACGCCAGGACGGGAAAGAGAAGCGTGGCCATCAATAGACAGATGGACAGGCGGACGAATGTGCGCATGTTCAAGACCTCCTGGAGGGAATGGAAAGTGTTCCGGGGATGGCATGCAGGCCGCGTAGCGGGAGGGGGCCGGCCGGCGATTCCCGGTTTAGCCTGCCTCGAACAAAGGAGGCCGGCCCGATTAAAGGACTATTCGATCACGACTTCGGGATTAGAGGTCCCTAACGCGCAGAACGAAAACTTCGAGGGGTTCGAGTCGAGAGAAGTGTCAGCAGGATAGAGTGAATTTGGCATATTGCGGAGCACGGCGAACCGCACACCTGATTGCCCGTTCTGTCGCAATGGTATAATTATAACCCCCATTGTGGTTGATAATGGTATAAATATGATATATTATATGCTCATGTGTTGATTAAAGGAGGTAGCGTGGAGTTTGAGTTGGTCTGCTGTCATAACGTACCGTCAGGATCGCATCCGGATCATTTCGGTTAGGCGCTCACGAGAAGAGGAGGTTGAGATCTATGAAAGCAAATGACTTCGATAAGAAGTTTGATAGTGGTGAAGACATCACTTCGGAACTTGATCTCTCAAAGGCTCGCAGGCTGAATCAAGAGCCCAAGCGGATCAACGTGGACTTTCCGACCTGGATGATTGAGTCGCTGGACCGAGAGGCCAAGCGGCTGGGGGTTACTCGTCAATCAATCATCAAGGTGTGGATTGCCGAAATGCTTGAGCGTAAGGCTTCGTGACCTGCTTAGAGCTTGCACCTGACAATCGCGCCTGTCACGCCTTGTATTGGCGCACAAGCCTCGTCAGCCCCTCTTGCAGGTGAAACCAACGATGGTCACATTTTGCCAACCCATGGTGTGATTGGCTATATTAAGCCAATAATGTTCTTGACATGCCAGCCAGTTTGGCCGATATTGGCCAATCATGAGCAACTTGGCCAATAAAAACCGATGGTATCTGGCGGTTCTGGGTGACATCAGACGCTCCCGTTTACTGGGTAACCGGGAGTTGGCCCAGCGTGCGTTCCTGGACGTTATCGAAGAAGTCAACGAGCAGCTCCAATCGGAGCTGGCGGTGCCGTTCTCCGTTTCGAGGGGGGACGAATTCCAGGGCTTGCTGTCCACTCCGGAAGCCGCTTTGGATATAATCGACGCTTTCGATTCACGGTCCCATCTCTTCTCTTTCCGCTACGGTCTCGGCTGGGGCAAGGTCGGGACCGCCTTCAGGCCCAGAACCACGGAGATGGATGGAACCTGTTTCCTGAACGCCTACAGCGCCCTGGAACGAGGCAAGAAGGAGGAACGTTGGGTGACTTTGAATGGTGCACCCGACGAACACGAACGCGTCATCAACGGTTACCTGAGGTCGATTCAGGTGATCAGGGATGGTTGGACCACGAAGCAGAAGGAAGCGGTAACGGAACGGCGGAGCAGGCCGACCTTGATAGCGACGGCGGAGATGATGGGCATCGACAAGTCGACCCTGAGCAAGATGTTGAAGGCCGCTCATTACTCGCAGCTGTTGGAAGCGGAAGAGGCCATGCGAATCCTGTTGCGCGGCTATCTCGTCCAGCCGATCGGGGATGACGGGTCATGAACCTCTCGCTGGTCTTCGCCGTGCTCCTGCTATCCGGCCATCTGGTCGGCGAGTTCCTGGTGCAGACTGCGCGGATCGCCGAGGGCAAGCGGCGGCCCGGGCCGCTGCTGGTCCACGCCGTCGGTCTCTACGTGTCCCACTGGCTCCTGCTCTACCCCTTCTGGAGCTACCGGCTGGCGCTGGGGCTGGCCGCACTCACCCTGGTCCACCTGCTGATCGACTTCGTCCGGGCGCACCGGCC
>CAZVEV010000246.1:0-9444 GCA_964625865.1 uncultured Planctomycetaceae bacterium
CCCTGCCAACATCCCGGCAAGCAACATCACACCCGCGATCTGCAGCATTCTTCTCATTACATTCTCCCGTTTCGGGCCCACAGGCGACCGGCCCGTCAGTCGCCGTCGGTCAGGATGACTCTGAAACCCACATTGTATACGCCCAGATACGGTTTGTAAGCCAGCCGAAACGCCGACCGCGCGCGGCCCGGCCGATCGTACCACGAGCCCCCGCGCGCCACGCGCCGGCCCTTACCGCCCGGGGCGTTGCGCCCGTCGTCGTGGCGATACGGATACGCAGCATATGCCGACCGCGTCCATTCCGCCACGTTGCCGTGCATGTCGTACAGCCCCCACGCGTTGGGTTTGAACCGTCCGACGGCCGCCGAGACGCGGTGTTTGTCGTCCACCGTCCGACAGGCCGGGCGCCATTCCGGCACGACGCTGGCGGCCTTGTCGTATCCGCCGTAGTTGACCAGGCGCCGGAACGTCGCGTCGGCGAGATTGGCGTGGCGGGCGAAGTCGGTCTCGGTGCTCCCGTAATTCAGCGGCGTCGCCGTCCCGGCGCGACAGGCCCATTCCCACTGGGCCTCGGTGGGCAGGGCAACGGTCTTGCCCGTCTTGGTCGACAGCCACTTGCAGAACGCCATCGCCCGATTCCACGAGACGCGCACCACCGGCTGGTCGGCTGCGCTGAGGTCGAATCCCCGGGCGGCCCGTTCGAAGTGCAAGCTGTCGCCGTGCTCGAGACGGCTGTCGTGGTCGGCATCGAACACCGCGTACTGCGCGTTGGTGATCTCGCAGGCGCCCATCCAGAACGGCTTGTCGATGACGACCTGTGCGAGGGGGCGTTCATCTCGATGCCCGTTCGGATCGCCCATCACAAACCGCCCGGCGGGGATGCGAAGCAGTTGCAGTTTCACGCCCGGCGCAAGATCGATTATGCGTCTGACGGTCCCTGCAGCAGCTTGCTTCCTGGCGGCGGCGGCAGCGTCGAAGGGCCACCCCTCGCACGCGACCTTCGCGGCGGGGGGCTCGTCAATCGTCTTCGGAACAATCGGCGTGATCGCCTTGACGGGCATCTTCGGGATCGCCTCAGGGTCCTCGTCGCGATTGGCGTAGAGCTTCAGGCACGCCCGCCGCCGGGCGGCCTGGTGGAGCACACGCTTGTCGCCCGCGATCTCGCGCCACGTCCCGTGGGCCGGCGTGCTCAGGTCGATCCACGTGACCAGGCGGTCCCACGCCTCGGCCGACAGCTTCACGCCGTTGTGTCCCTTGCGGAGCATCTGCACCAGTTCGGTGGTATCGGCGTGGAGATCGCCCACGGCGAGCATGTGCATGTCCGGCTCGAGCGTGCCCGTGCGCACCAGGCTGCGGAGCGTCATGTACGACGGGGTGAAGTGGCCCTGGCGGACCTTCCTCTCGGGGGCCGTCCGCAGGTCGGGTATCGTCCGCCCGTCGCGGCGCTTGGCGCCGTTGTGACAGCCCACGCAATACCGGTCGAGGACGGGCTGGACCTCGCGGGCGAAACTGAAGCCGCGCCGCGGCCCGTAAAACGGCGTGATCTTCGACGGGCCCCGCCGCCCGGCTGCCGACGGGCGGATCGGCGAGATCGTGTTGTGCGGCTCGTGACAGCCGATGCAACTGACGACCTCGCCGGGCATGCCCACGAACCAACTGCGCATCTGCTGCAGCGCCTTGCCCTCCTCGTCGAGCGGCTGGACGCCGATCGGCAGGTTCGCCGGCACGGTGAACGCCGCCGACCCGTCCGGCTCGACCTGAACCGTGCCGAGCACCTGCCTGACGTCCCAAGGCCCGTCGAGACCCACGCGGTCGTACTGGCCCCCGAGGCCCTGGTAGCAGAAGTGATAGGTGATCAGGCGGAGCTTTCGCACCGTCCCGCGCGGCACGCCGGCCAGACCCGGGCCGCGGTAGAGATCCGTCAGCACGACCGTAGCGGTCTTCGCCCCGGGCTCGATCTTGTCCGGGATAACCCGCGGCCGCGGGCTGGCGCGCAGCGGAATCGGCTCCAGCAGGGCCCATCCGTCGGCATGGCCGAGGCGGAGCATGTTGTCGAAGACGTCCACCAGGTAGACGTCCCACGGGGACGTGCGGTCCAGCTTGGCTGTCACGATGAAGTACTTGCCCGCCCCGCGTCCCGTCGCCGGATCGCCCAGTGGAATCGGCGCGGCGAACTTGGGCCAACTGTTCGCCGTCAGCTTGTCGGCGATGATCGGCTCGACCACCTTGCCGTATCCGGGAATCCGCTGGACCGCGCCATCGGCTTCGTGACGGCCGCGCGAGACGTCGAACAGCACCAGCTCGCCCGTGCGGTAGCATTCGTGATGCCCCGCCACCACGCCGACGAGCATCGTAGGCCTGCCCGGGATGCCCTTGGCGCTGAAGATCGCGTTGGGCCAGTACGAGTTCGACCCGTAGTGCGCCATCTGTCCCGTCCCGTCGGGGTTCATGTGGAACAGGATGCGGCTGAACACGTGGGGCAGGTCGGAGTATTCCCAGCGGAGGTACATCACGCGGCCGTTGTCGAGCACGGTGGGCGTGAAGTCATGGTCCTGCTCGAAGCACAGTTGTCGCACGCTGCTGCCGTCGGCCTTCATGCGGTACAGCACGGCGACGTTGCTCTTGTTGCAGGGCACGCCCTGGAAGCAGGCGGTCGAGGAGAACACGATATCGCCGCAGGGCAGGTAACAGGCGTCGTAGTTGTGCACGTCCGGCTGGTCGCCCAGGCTGACCTGGCGCGGAGATACTCCGTCGGCGCCGATCTCGTGGACCTGGAAGTTGCCCTTCGCGTCGCGCATGGTAAAGAGCATCCGCTTGGCCGTGTGGTGCAGGTCCACCTCGCCGATGTAGCTGTTCTTCCCGGGCCGGTACAGCGTCTTCAGCTTCCCGCCGGCGCCAGTCAGCGAAAGGACCGCAATCTCGCTCTCGAACGCCCCGCGCTTCAGATTGCTGTGCCCGAACGAACTCCGCGGAAAGCCCATGTCCCACCCGCGCGACCGGTCCGGATCCCCCGCCTTGCCCTTCCTGACCGGGCGGCGCTTGACCACCAGCAGCTTCTCGAAGTCCACCAGCGGGTTGGCGAGCAAGGCCTCGCGCCGCAGCGCCTCAAACCGCGCCACGATGTTGGGCATCTCCCCACGCCCAGGCTTGCCTCTTAGCGTCTTGTCGATCGCATCAAGGCGCTCGATATACCCCCTCCCCCCCGGATACCGCCGCCCGAACGTCGTCGTCAGATCCACCACCGCCCGGCGCAGCGCCTTGGTATCGACCGTCTCAGCGTTCGGCGCTGCTGCCATCAGGGGCCCCGCCGCCACCACCGACCAGGCCGCGCACAGTATCAGTCGCCCGATGCTCATCCGTCATCTCCGAAATGCGCCCGTATTGAAGACCGTCCGCGAGCCATAGTATTCTACCACCGACCCAAGGTGACTCACAGGGCGATTCCCCTCCGGTGCCACGGTCCCGGATTTCGGAGAATGTCTTGCATGATTATCGACGAGATCCGGGTTTCGTTGCCTTGGGGTGGGTGAATCGGACGAGATGCCGCTAGCGTGATGTGTACTCGCCGATACCCCGCGGGGTGGAACCCGTGGGCGTTTGCTGTTCTTGCGATCATGCGCGCCGCACCAAACGCCCAGAGTCCCCCGCCGTGTCCTGTCGACGGAGGGTCGGCCACGTGAAGTTATTCAATAGGCATTGATCAAATTTATTCAATAGCTATTGAATGCATCGGCCGATAACCTATGATGATGCGTGGAGATCACTATGGATATCAGGTACAAGGCCCACAATCTGCACTGGAATCAACCGGAGAGATTCCGGGAATTGGATCCGCATTTGAGCACTCTGACTCAATTGCCTCTGATCTACCGTTTTCCCCTGCTTGAGAGTCTGCCCCGTGAAACCCCCGGTATCTATTCCGTCACCGGAGGGCGACAGGTGGGAAAGACAACTCTGCTGAAGCAGTACATGGCCGATCTGCTGCACTCGGGCGTATCTCCCGGGACTATCGCCTATTTACCCGGCGAAATGATCGACGACCACCATGCCCTTGTTCGCCTGTTCAGCGAGTTCATTGAGTCTGCGGGACCGGAAACGACGCCTCTGTTTTTTCTCCTGGACGAGGTGACCTATATCAGCCAGTGGGATCGCGGGATCAAGTATCTGGCTGATGCGGGATTGCTTCGGAACACCATCCTGATGCTGACCGGATCGGACACAGTGGTTATTCGCGACGCCAGAGTACGGCTTCCGGGCCGTCGCGGCCGTGCGGATCGCGTGGATTTCCATCTGTTTCCGCTCTCTTTCGCCGAGTACGTTTCGCTTAGCCAGGGGATTTCACACGATGACGTCCAGCAGTTCGCCGAACGCTCGACAGGTCCGCGGGAGTTGTCAGAGCTCGAAGAACTGTTCGAGTCGTATCTGGCGCATGGGGGGTATCTTACGGCCATCAATGACTTGCAGAGATATGGCACGATAAGCCGATCGACGTTCGCGACCTACGGTGACTGGATTCGCGGCGATGTGCTCAAACGGGGCAAGCGTGAGCATTACCTGCGCGAGATACTGACGGCGATTGTTACGCGAATGGGCAGTCAGGTGACCTGGAATGGCCTGTCGGGCGACCTGTCGATCGATCACCCGGCGACAGTAGCCGACTACGTGGAGCTTCTGGCGCGAATGGACGCGGCGATTATTCAACTCGCACTGCGAGAGGACAAATTGACCGGTGCGCCCAAGAAAGCGCGTAAACTCCATTTTGCCGATCCCTTCATCTTTCACGCCGTGCGCTGCTGGCTCGGGAATACCGAGAGCCCCTACCGGCAGGAGGTGCAGCCGTTCCTGGCCGACGCCGAAAAACGCGGCGCCTTGGTGGAATCGTGCGCGGTGTCGCACTATCAGCGTTTTTATCCCACGTACTATATCAAGGGCGCCGGCGAGGTGGATATTGCGTATGTCCGGGATAACCGATTCTGGCCGGTCGAAGTGAAATGGACCAGGCAGCTTCGTGCCGCCGATTTCAAGCAGGCGTCGAAGTATCCCGACAGCATCATCTGCTCCCGCGCCGATCAGCCGTCACAGGTCCACGGACTCACCTGTCGACCGTTGGTGACGACACTGCTTGCCCTCGGGTCATCTCCCCTCTCTTTGCCCGAATCATGACACCTGCGCCAAGAGAATCAGCCTACGTCAAGACGCGTATATGGTAAGATGATACCCGCCCTGGACAGGCGGAACACCGGGCTGCACTCGAGGCCGCCGCGCGTCGAGGATGAGCCCATGCGTTCGACAAGGATGACGAGATGATTCAGAGAACACTGGCGTGCCTGCTGCATGTATCCCTCTTTTCGACGGCTGCGATTGCCGCCCCGTTGTTCACAGAGAACTTCAACGCTGAAATCTCGGTGAAGGGGCGCCACCGCCAGGCGCAGACCGGCTTGCCCGTTAAGCATGGATACGACGCCATGGGGGGATGGACGCGGCTCGGGCCAGGAATGCCCGCACACTTCGTAGAGCGCTCCGCGGGGGATTGGGCACTGATGGTGGTGGCCAGGAAGGCAAATGAGAACATATTCACGCAGACCAAGGGATTCGCGGCCAATGACAAGGGGCATACCTACACCGTCGCTTTCGAAGCCGGGCCGGCGGTCTATCAGGGCCTCTCACAGACGACTGCCGCAAAGGACCAGATTGCCGTGGAACTGCTGCGGGCCGACGCAACGGTGTTGAAGAAACACCTGGTTACGCCCGGCAAGTGGGAGGGGAAGACGCTGTTTACGAGCCACACCTTCTCCTATGTCGGCGACGGTTCGGGCCTGCTGCGATTCCGTATTTCACCGGTCTACACGTCGGGCACGCGATTCTACGGCGCGATGGACAATTTGCAGGTGTTCAGGTCGAAAGCGGAAGCTGCAACTGTCGTCCGAAAGCGCGACGCAGACGCAAAACGGGCCAGGGAAGCCTTTCTTAAAGACAAGAGAAGACGACAGCGGCAGCTTGAACAGTCCACCCCGCTGGAAAAGGACTGGCTGTTTCAGGCGGGGAATAACCCGACGGCCACGCGCGTGCAGCAGGAGATCACCTGGACGCGCCAACTGGCCCAGCGGCTGGCCAAGGCGTCGGAGAAACTCGATCTAAGCGCGGAGTTGAAGCAACTGGGGCAACTGGAGAAGAAGCTCAAGGCCCAAACGAAGGGCGCAGCAGCGGTCGAGCTTTATCTGGCCGTCAGACGACTGAAGCGTGCGATCACCTTCAAGAACCCGGCCATTGATTTCTCGCAGATCCTGTTGGTTGACAACCCGTATCCGGGGGATCGGCATGAGTCGGGTCACCGTCATGGGTATCGGGCGGGCAACGGCAAGGGGCGGCTCCTGGTCCTGCAGGGGCTGACCCCTGACAGCCCCGTACGGTCGCTGGTTCCGGCGGCAAAGGCCGGCTTCCTCTGGCGGCCGGACCTGTCGTTCGACGCGAAGAAGATCGTGTTCTGCCTCATGCCGAGCGGCGAGAAGTCGTTTCACCTGTACCAAGTCAACACGGACGGTACGGAGTTCAAGCAACTGACCTTCGGCGACTACGACGACCTGGACCCCATCTTCCTTCCCGATGGCAAACTGATGTTCACCACGACCCGGGCCCACACCTACGTCCGCTGCGGCCCGACTCACCACGCTCCCGTACTCGCCCGGTGCGACGCGGACGGTAAGAACATCTACGTCATCTCCCGCAACAGCGAGCCGGACTACCTGCCGACCCTGCTGCCTGACGGCCGGGTCATCTACACACGCTGGGAGTACACCGACAAGGAGCAGCAGCGCGTGCAGTCGCTCTGGACCGTGAATCCGGACGGGACGGGCGTGTATGCCTTCTGGGGGAATCAGAGCGTCTGGCCGGACATGCTCGTCGAGCCGCGCCCGATCCCCGGCAGCGATCGGATCATGTTCACCGGTGTCGGGCATCACAGGTGGTTTCAAGGTTCGATCGGCATCATCGACCCGGCCAAGGGCATGGACTATCCGCACGGCATCACCAAGGTGACTGCGGAAATCCGGTGGCCGGAGTCGGGCAACGGGCCCGCCGAGAAGGCGGAGACCGACACCTACCGTCCGGGCCCGTACCCGGCCTACAAGACGCCGTATCCCATCAGCCCGGAGGACTTCCTGGTTTCGATCCTGCACCCGAAGACACGGAAGTTCAGCCTGTACCTGATGGACCTGTCAGGCAACCGCGAGCTGATCTACACCGGTGAGCACAACGTCTGGCACGCCGTGCCGCTCAAACCCCGTCGCCGTCCCCCGGTCATCCCCGACCAGGTGGCCTGGCCGCCCATCGGGCCCGACCAGCCGCCGCTTAAGGACGGGGTGATGTACAGCGCCAACGTCTTCGAGGGCGCGCCGCTGCTGCCGAAGGACAAGGTCAGATACCTGAGGGTGCTCCACATCGACGCCAAGACGTACACGCCCTGGAAGAAGACGTTCGGCCCGTCGGGCCCCTCGATCTCCATCAGCCAGGCCGACGGGGTGAAGCGAATCCTGGGGACCACGCCTGTGGAGTCCGACGGCTCGGTCTGTTTCAAGGCCCCGTCGGGAAAGGCGCTGCATTTTCAGCTCCTGGACAAGGACTACCGCTGCCTCCAGACCATGCGTTCTTTCACCGGAGTGATGCCGGGCGAGACCCGCGGCTGCGTCGGCTGTCACGAGGGGCGGCGGTCGACACCGGCCGGCACCGAGGGCGGGGCGGCTTTGCGGCGCGGCCCGCTGCCCCTGACGCCGCCTCCCTGGGGCACTGAGGTCAGCATCGGTTACCAGCGTTTCGTACAGCCCGTGCTGGACAGATACTGCGGCAAGTGCCACCAGGGCGAGGGCAAGGCCCGCAAGAAGCTGGACCTGACCTGGCGCAAAGCCACCACCGTGGCATCCCGCTCCAGGAAGACCGTGGATCACTTCAACGAACCGTACATCACGCTGATGGGCGGCGGCGCCACGTGGTTCCGGAAGGTTGACAAGACGCTGACCAACACACACGGGCTGCCCGTTCCCATTTCAGGCTGTCTGCTCGTCGAGGGCTTCGGCATGCTGAATCCGGCGGCCCTGGCTACGCTCAAACCGATGACGCATCTCTCGTCGGCTAGTCTGCTGATCGACCGGGCCATGGACGTCAAACACATCAAGGCCAAAATGGACGCGAAAAGCCTTCGGCGCCTGATCGGATGGGTCGACGCCAACGGCCCCTATCTGGGCGAAGAAGAGATCCGCCGCATGCCGGACCCCACCCCTGAGACACGGTGGGCCCAGCCCGTCCCGGTGGTCAAGCCGCGGCTGAAGACCGCCCCTCGCATCAACCGCTTCAATATCCGCCAGGATGGCGACTCGAGTAAGATCCATTGGAGTGCTCCAGGTGAACAGGCCGGTACACCGCCCGCCGGACACCCTTTCGTCATATGCGACATCCACAGAAAAGAGATCCTGAAAGTGGATGCTTCCGGTACGGTGACTTGGCGCTACCCCGGCCCCCGCGTACACGACTTCTGGGTGCTGAAAAACGGCAATATTCTCTTTGCCGGACCGGTCACGGGGGTGGTGGAGGTGACCCCCGACAAGAAGGAGGCGTGGACTTACCGCGCACCGGCCGGGCAGCGCGTCTACGCCTGCCAGCCATTGCCAGGCGGCGATGTCATGGTGGGGATTGAGGGTAAGCCCTCGCGCATTATCGAAGTGGGACGTGACGGCCGGATCAAGAAGACGATCACCCTCCAGACCAAGGGGGCAATCCGGCTGAGCCGCAAGACCCATAGCGGCACCTATCTCGTCGCCGAGCGTCATGGCTCATCCATCCACGAATACGACGGCGCGAGCACCCTGATCCGCAGGATCGCCTGCAAGGGGGCCGTCTTCATGGCGGCCCGCCTGAAGAATGGCAATACCCTTATCGGCACGGGCACGGGACATAGGCTGGTTGAGGTCGATCCC
This sequence comes from uncultured Planctomycetaceae bacterium, assembly GCA_964625865.1. GTDB lineage: Bacteria > Planctomycetota > Phycisphaerae > SM23-33 > SM23-33 > CAZVEV01. Next base: position 8,967 of record CAZVEV010000246.1, read on the forward strand.
CATGACAAGGTGGTGTGGCAGGTCGGGGAGCACGATCTGCCCGGCATCCCCATCCGCGATGCGGCCGGCTTTCAGAGGCTGCCGAACGGCAACACCATCCTCTGCAACTGGGGAGGTCACGGACACGTGGGCAAGCAGCCGCAGATTATCGAGATCACCCCGGCCAAAGAGGTGGTCTGGAAAGTACTCAGAAACACCGTGTTTGCCACCCCGCTTCACATTCAATTGCTCGACGTCAAAGGCGATCCCGCCAAAGGCGAACTGTGTCGTTAAAGAGAAGTGACGTTCCTCGTGTTCTGCCCGTTTCATCCCGAAATCTCCGGCGTATTGCTTGCCCTGAGCTTGCCGAACGGGTCGAACGGGTCGAACGGCAGCGCCCATGGTACGCATTTTGCGAAGATTTTTCCGGCGATCTGGATTCATGTAACGCCCTGTGACAGCGCCAGTTCCCCCCCCCCCCCCCCGGGGGGGGGGAGCC
>CAZVEV010000247.1:0-9407 GCA_964625865.1 uncultured Planctomycetaceae bacterium
CAGACGTCGGTCAAGGAGAGCGTCTTCCCGTTCACCAAGTTCCCCGGCGTGGACGTGATCCTGGGCCCGGAGATGCGGTCGACCGGGGAGGTGATGGGCGTGGACATGAGCTTCGGGCTGGCGTTCGCCAAGAGCCAACTGGCCGCCGGCACGGTCCTGCCGACCGAGGGTACGATCTTCCTGTCGTTCAACGACGCTGACAAGCACAACGCCGTGCCCTTGGGGCAGAAGCTGGCGGCGATGGGCTTCAGCCTGCTGGCGACGGGGGGCACGTACCGGGCGCTGACGGCCGCCGGCGTCCGCGCCACGCGACTCCAGAAGATCCAGGAAGGACGCCCCAACATCGCCGACTACATCCTCAACGGCGAAGTGGACCTGCTGCTGAACACCCCCACGCGCCGCGGACCGACCACCGACGAGGGCAAGATCCGCGCCCTGGCGACGATGCATCAGATTCCGCTGATCACCACCATGACCGCCGCCCAGGCCGTCTGTGCCGCCATCGCCGCACTCCGCGCCGGCGCCGACGAGCAGACCCCCGCCGGCGAGGCATGGACCGTGCGATCTCTCCAGGAGTACTTCCCGTCCGAAGATGAGAGCTAAGAGTCGGGGGGGGTGATTGACCGAAGCGATCACACCACCTCCCGGATGGTTTCCCGACAGGATAAGAGAGCTATGTACAGGAAGAACATACTGGCGGCGACATGCGCCGCCCTTTGCTGCGGCGGCACGGCGCTGATGGTTGCAGTCCCCAACTTCGCATGCAGTGACGACGGGGGCGACAACTCGCCACAGGGCACGGCGAGCCAGGACGAACAGGCACGGCGGGCCGAGCAGGCCCTCCGCGAGGCACCTCGCCGGTGTTTGCAGATCGTCAGGGCGATGCACGATGCGGCAGAGAACTATCGCCTCGATAACAAGTACTACCCCGGCCAGAAGGACATCGCAACGATCGGAAGCAAGGAGGGCATGCTGACCGGGAGTCAGGCTCTCGCCAAAGCGAGCTTCACTACTCGTCGCGAAGGCCGGTTCCCGGTCACTCACTACGCCGACTACAAGGACTCCGCACTGATCACCGCCGACGGTCGAGAGCATGTCCTGTCCGACCGCTGGCCCGAAAAGCCCATGCCCATCTGCTACTATCCCTGTCGCTTCGGCGTCAGAGGTCTCGCCCAGTATGTGGAAGCAGACAATGCCGCCCACACCGACGCACACAAGGGCGGGGACTTCCACGAGTTCATCCGAGATACGCAGTACGAAGACGAGGACGTGCCGTATAGACCCGGCCATTTCCTCATAATCGCCCCGGGGCCCGACCGGAAGTACTTCACCAAGGACGACATCGTCAACTTCAACAAGTAGCTCACGAGCGATATGCGGCACACTGACCATTGATATCCCCGCCGAGTTCATGTAATTGGGCAGGTTGAATCTCGCGCGCCGTACGGGCGCCGGATGGAAGGACGACCTCATGATGAAGATAGCGATTACCGGGGCGGCAGGACGCATGGGCCGGCGGATTGCGGCACTGGCCATCGAAAGCGAACAGTTCGACATCGTCGCCGCCCTCGACGCGGCGGGCCATCCGGAGATGGGCAGGGACATCGGCGAGTTGGCGAGCGTGGGGACGTTCGGCGTGCCGCTGACCAGCGAGATGGACCAGACGCCGGAGGTGATGATCGACTTCTCCCTGCCCGAAGGGACGATGCGCTTCGTGCCGATGTGCCGGCAGGCCGGCGTCGCGATGGTCATCGGCACGACGGGACTGACCGACAGTCAACTCGCCGAAATCGCTGACGCCGCAACGGAGATCCCCATCGTCCACGCGGCCAACATGTCGGTCGGCATCAACGTGCTGCTGAAGGTCGTTGCCCAGGTCGCCCGCGCCCTCGGCGAGGATTACGACATCGAGGTCTCCGAGACGCACCACCGGTTCAAGCAGGACGCTCCGAGCGGCACGGCGATCGCGCTGGCCAGGAGCATCTGCGCGGCGACGGGCAAGGACTACGGTGAGACGGCCGTGCTGGGGCGCGGCGGCCACTGCCCGCGAAATGCCGGCGAGATCGGCATGCACGCGCTGCGCGTGGGCGACACGGTGGGCGAGCACACGGTGCACTTCGGGAATCTCGGCGAGACGATAACCGTCGGCCACAGTGCCCACACGCGAGACACGTTCGTTCGCGGCGCCCTGCGGGCGGCGCAGTGGCTGGCCGGCAAGACGCCGGGCCTCTACGACATGCAGGACGTGCTCGGACTGAAGTGATTTTAGATCGTAGATTTACGATTGTAGATTTGCCCGCGAGGCGAGCCGGGTAGCCGAAAGGCGCCACAGACTGATCATCAGTCGACAATGCCCCCCTGTGGGTGCGAAACGGGGCGCGTGTGTTGACCGGGTTCGGCATCGAACGGTAGACTGGTGTGATGCGCCCTTTGAAATGGCTTCTCCGAGTTCTACTGGTGGTCCAGTTCGTCGCAGTGTTTGTCTTGGCGTACTTCCTCGTGCTTGTGGCGAGAGGGATATTCTCTGACTTGTATGATTTCTCTCCAGAACGTGAAGGCGCGCATGAGGCCATGATGGCGGTGGACCTGGCGGTGGCAGGGTTTATCGCCGTTGCGGACCAATACCGCGCCTACAGACAGCGACGACACGCAGAACACGAGACATAGAGCCCCGCGATAACCCAACATGGACTTCTCGATCGCGAATCGTAAATCGTAAATCGTAAATCTAAAATGGTTTCTTATGATTGATCTTCGCAGTGACACGGTGACCAAGCCGACCGAGGCGATGCGGGCGGCGATGGCGGCGGCTGAAGTCGGCGACGACGTGCTCGGGGACGACCCGACGGTCAATGCACTGGAAGCACGGACGGCGGAGGTGCTCGGCAAGGAGGCGGCTGTCTACATGCCCTCGGGCACGATGACCAACCAGGTCGCCCTTCGCACCCACACCGAGCCTGGCGACGAGGTGGTTCTGGAGGCCGAGGCCCACGTGTACTTCTACGAGGCCGGCGGGCCGGCTGCACTTGCGGGTGTGATGACGCGCCTGGTCCGCGGGGAGCGGGGCATCTTCAGCGGCGACGACCTTCGCGCGGTCTTGCGGCCGCCCAATATTCACTTCCCGCACACGAAGCTCGTGTGCGTCGAGAACACCACCAACCGCGGCGGCGGGAGCGTCTGGCCGATGGCGACGCTGGCCGACGTGGCGGCCGCTGCGCGCGACGCGGGGCTGGCGCTGCACATGGACGGGGCGCGGATCTGGAACGCCGCGGTCGCCCTGGGCATCTCCGAACGCGAGATCGCCGCGCCCTTCGACTCGGTCAGCGTCTGCTTCTCCAAGGGCCTGGGTGCACCGGTGGGCTCTGCGCTGGCCGGCAGCGCGGAGTTCGTCGCCCGCGCGCGGCGCTTCCGGAAGATGTACGGCGGGGGCATGCGACAGGTGGGCATCATCGCCGCCGGGGCGCTGCATGCCCTGGAGAACCACCGCGACCGCCTGGCTGACGACCACGCCAACGCCAAGGCCCTCGCACGCGGCATCGGCCGGATCGACGGGATCGAGATCGACCCGGCCACCGTCGAGAGCAACATCGCGATCTTCCGCGTCACCACCATGCCCGCGGCCCAACTCGTCGAGAAGCTCGGCGCCGTCGGCGTGGCCGTGCTGGCCACCGGACCCGATACCATCCGCGCCGTAGCCAGTCTCGCCGTCACCGCCGCCGACATCGTGTCGGCCGTCGGTAGCCTCGCCGACGTCATGCGCCAATGATCGACCACCCGTGGAACCTGACGCCCACCGAGGCCGTCGCCCTCCAGCGGCGACTGGCCGGGGCGGTCCGCGTCGAGCCGCTGGCTGGCACGATCGACACCGTGGCGGGCACGGACTGCGCCTTTCTCGACGGCGGACAGCGCATCGTTGCCGTCGCGGTATTGTGCGATGCGCGGACGATGGCCGTCATCGCGACAGCCCACGACGTCCGCCCGTGCGAGTTCCCGTACGTGCCCGGCCTGCTGAGTTTCCGCGAGGCCCCGGCTGTCATCGTCGCCGTCCGCGCCCTGTCGCAGTGGCCGGACCTGCTGATGTGCGACGGGCAGGGGTTGGCCCATCCGCGCGGGCTCGGCCTGGCCTGCCACGTGGGGCTGCACCTGGACCTGCCCACCATCGGCGCCGCCAAGAGCCGCCTGTGCGGCACGCACCGCGAGGTAGGCCTCGCTCGCCGCTGCCACACGCAGTTGCGCCATGGCGGGCGCGTCGTCGGCGCCGTCGTCCGCACGCGAACGAACGTCAAGCCGCTGTACGTCTCGCCGGGCCATCGCATCACGCTGGCCGAGTCGGTCCGCTGGACGCTGAAGGCCTGCCGAGGCGTCCGCCTGCCCGAACCGACCCGCCGCGCCCACCAGGTCGTCACAGACCTGAAGAAACGCCTGGGAGACAACTGAGGGACTGGAAAGCCCACCCGCTATCGGCTACCATAATGATGTGCTCACCGGTACGTGCGAAGAGACACTTGCCATGAACGATCTGGACAAAACCCGAGTCCGCCAAGCCGCCCAACGGGTCTTCGGTTCCTCGCCGGTATTCCTGGCGTACGCCTATGGCAGCCGGGTCGACGGCAAGCCCATGCCCGAAAGTGATCTGGACATTGGGTACTATCTGATCGGATTTCCTGCGTGCGAAGACCTGTCCATTCGCGACGAGATGCTCCTGTCGGCCGACCTGTCGGCTGAGATCGGCCTGGCCGTCGACTTGCGGAACCTGGGCTCGGCACCGCTCGAGCTTCGCGGGAGAGCCCTCGCCCAAGGCATCCGAATCTACTGCCTCGACGACGTGGCCCGGGTCAACCTGGAACGCGACCTGCTGGGACGATTCCATGACTACAAGCAGAAGTTCGCGCAAATGCACCGGACACGACTTCACCGGTTTGCCCAGCAAGGACTCGCCGATGGTTGACAAGTCCAAAGTGGACCAGATGCTGAGCAACCTGAAGCGATACGTCGCTTCATTGGCAACCCTGGCCGCCGTCGGGCGCGAGGAGTTTCTGGCCAATCCCGACAAGATCGGCAGCGCCAAGTACCACTTCGTGATCGCCATAGAATGTTGCATCGACATCGCCAACCACATCATTGCCTCGGAGCGCCTCCGTATCCCAGGCGACAACGCCGACAGTTTCGTCGTACTCGTTGAGGCCGGCATCCTGCCGATAGAATCCGAGTCGGCGTTTCGAGCGATGGCGCGATTCAGGAACCGCCTGGTTCACCTGTACTGGGAGATCGACGACGGGCGCATCTTTGCGTATCTGCGGGAGTCGCTGGGAGACTTCAACCACTTCGCCGTCGCGGTCGGCACGCTCGCGGGCTGATCTGATTCGTCTCCTGCAAAACAGTTCCTTGACCCGGCTACCCGGCGCGCATACAATTCGGCGTTTCTTACGCAAGACCCAAACGCACTACGAGACTAGACTCACAGGAGCACGACTATGGCAGTGATCGACTTCGGCGGCGTCAAAGAGGACGTCGTGATGCGGAAAGAGTTTTCGATGGCCCGCGCCCGCAAGGTCCTCAAGAACGAGACCATCGCGGTGATCGGCTACGGCGTGCAGGGACCGGCCCAGGCGCTGAACATGCGCGACAACGGCCTGAACGTCATCATCGGGCAGGCCAAGCGCTTCCGCAAGGACTGGAACCGCGCCGTCCGGGACGGGTGGAAGCCGGGCAAGACGCTGTTCGACATCGAGGAAGCCGCCCAGCGGGGCACGATCATCCAGATGCTCGTGACCGACGCGGCGCAGAAGGCGATCTGGCCGACGGTCAAGAAGTGCCTCAATCCCGGCGACGCGCTGTACTTCTCGCACGGGTTCTCCATCGTCTACAAGGACCAGACCAAGATCGTCCCGCCGGCAGACGTCGACGTGATTCTCGTGGCGCCCAAGGGGTCGGGCACGAGCGTGCGGCGGAACTTCCTGGCCGGGGCCGGCATCAATTCGAGCTTCGCCGTCTTCCAGGATGCCACCGGCAAGGCACGCGATCGCTGCATCGCGGTGGGCATCGGCGTGGGCTCGGGATACCTGTTCCCCACCACGTTCGAGAAGGAAGTCTACAGCGACCTGACGGGCGAACGCGGCATCCTGATGGGCGCGCTGGCCGGCGTGATGGAAGCCCAGTATGACACGCTTCGCAAGCACGGCCACAGCCCCTCCGAGGCGTTCAACGAGACCGTCGAGGAACTGACCCAGAGCCTCATCCGCCTGGTCGACGAGAACGGCATGGACTGGATGTACTCGAACTGCTCGGCCACCGCCCAACGCGGCGCGCTGGACTGGAAGCCGAAGTTCAAGAAGGCTGTCCTGCCCGTGTTCAAGGAGCTGTACAAGCGGGTGGCCGACGGGTCCGAGACCAAGCGCGTCCTGCGCGTCTGCGGCGCCAAGGACTACAAGCAGCGCCTGACGAAGGAACTGGACAAGATGGGCAACAGCGAGATGTGGCAGGCCGGCAAGGCCACCCGCTCGCTCCGCCCGAAGGAAAAGGCCAAGAAGATCACCAAGGCCACCAAGGGCATCGCCGGACGGAAGACGAACTGACGGTCTTCGATTCCCGAGTGAATGACGCGACGCATTCAAGGCCCGCGGGACTATCCCGTGGGCCTTGTCTTATGCGGGGTCCTATTCATACTCGTGCGCGGGTTTTCGGGCAGACGACCTGGCAATCTGCTCTTGCCCTCAGAGCACATGCACTATTCCCCCTAACATCACACCCTGCCTTCTGTCAAGCCCACATCGCAGCCATTCAACACTTATTTTTCCCCTAAGGTGCTATCTGCAAATCAGTTCCGGTGTTCCCGTCATCGTTTCTCCGGGAGATCCCGTAGTTCCTTCGGCCACCTGCCGGCACCTGCCCCGTGTACGAGGAGTACCCGCCCGGACCATTATCGGGTGACTCCTTGTCATGTTTCCCGTATCATCTGTCCCATAACTGAACTGCAGGCTGGAAAAGTGCCGTGCCCGTACGGGGCACGGTCAGTGGGTAGACCGGGCACAGACGATCACGTAGGAGATTCTGCAGCCATGGGTGACGAGCGCATCACTGTCTTTCTGGCGGATGACCACCAGGTGCTCCGCGAGGGGCTTACCCTGCTGCTCGACAGGGACCCCCTGGTCTCGATCGTTGGCCAGTGCGGGGACGGCCTGAAAGTGGTTCAGCAGGTCCGGAACGTCAAGCCGGACGTGCTCATCCTGGACGTGACGCTCCCGGGCCTCAACGGCCTGGCCGTCTGCGAGGAGGTCTCCCGCAAGGTCCCCGGCACGTCCGTCATCATCCTGACGATGCACAGGGGTGACGACTTCGTGGTCGGCGCCCTGGAAAGCGGGGCGTCCGGTTACCTGCTGAAGGACGCCGACTCCGGTCAGATCATCGAGGCCATCCATGCCGTGCGCCGCGGCGAGGCATATCTCGGCGCCGGCATCTCTCGGGGCGTGCTGACGCGACTGAACACGACCGACGGCGACCCGTACAAGCGACTGACCGCGCGTGAGAAGCAGGTCCTGCAACTGGTCGCCGAAGGCAAGACCAATCGCCAGATTGCCCAGGTACTTTCCATCACACACAAGACCGTCGACACCCACCGGAACCATCTCATGCAGAAACTTGACCTCCACAACCAGACCGAACTGGTCAAGTACGCACTCCGCAAAGGACTCATCGTCCTTCAGTAGAACCCGAGGCCCGGGGCCCCCATGATCATCCCTATCAACACCTTCACGATTCACAACATCGCCGGCTTCATGGTCACCGGCTCCCTGGCGGTGACGTTCTACATCGTCTACAGGAAGTCCGGGCGGCACATTCTGGACCTGCTGTCGGCCAACTTCATCCTCTGCACGGCCTTCATGTGCCTCGCGTCGTTCCTGTCGGACAATGTCGTCCCGGCGGGGGCCAGTTCGCTGGGCTGGCCCGGCGGGCCCACCGCGGAGGACCTGTCACACAGCACGCTGTTCTTCCACCGTGTTCATTGGTCCGCCGCAGTGCTGATGATGCCCACGCAACTGCACTTTGTCCTTCGCTACTGCGACCGGCGCGGGGTCCTGCTCCGGAATATCAGGTGGGCCTACGCCCTGGCGTTCGCGGCGGTCCCGCTTGTCTGGACACCGCTATGGTTCACCGCCCGGGCGACGCCCATCGCGCCCACGAGCAGTTGGAACGTGGCCATCCCGTGGATGCCGGACATCGGATACCCGCTGTACCCGTTCCTGGTGGCCTACTACTGGCTGTCGTTCTACAGCGTCGCGGCGCTGTGGCAATCCAACCGCCAGGCGGCCCTGAGTCCTTCCGAGACCTTCATGCACAGGCACATGGTGCTGCTGGCCTTCGTGGTGCAACTGCTGCTCGGCATCGTGGACCTCGTCTTCGTCTTTGTGGGCTACAACGGGGTCTCCCTGATTCCCGTCGGGGCCATACTGATGGGGATCGTGCTGGCCATGGCGCTGACGCGAACGCGCATGGAGATCGACCGTCAGCGACAGCAGCTTCGACAGGAGAAGTCTGCACTGCTGGACAGCGTCCAACAGCCCCTGTTCTACCTGGCGGGCGACTTGCGGATTCAGTGGGCCAACGCGGCGGCCGGCCGGTTCGCCCAACCGGACCAGGGCGACCTCTGCGGGGCCGACCTGGCCGACCTGTTTGACCGGGCCACCAGCGAGAGCATGCTCCGCCCCGTTCGGTCTGCGCTGGACAGCGGACAGCCCCAACAGGCCGAGGTCCCCTACGACGGGGGGGCCTGGATCATCCACGCCTCGCCGCTTGTCAGGACCGACCACGACTGCTGCGGCGTGATTGTGCTGGCAACGGACGTGACGCGTATCAGGGAGGCCGAGACCGTCCTCCGCACGGCCAACGCGAAGGTCCTGGCCGCCCGGGAAGAGGAACGGTCGCGGGTCGCAAGGGACCTCCACGATTCGATCGCACAGAGCCTCGTCGCGGCCCAGATGCAGTTGCAGGGGCAGGCGATGGCACTGGACGACCGGACCGGGGAGACCTCGTCAGTGCTCCGGCTTGCCGCAGACCGCTGTGCCGGCGTGGCGGGCGAACTTCGACAGATCTGCCACGACCTCTACCCGCCGACGCTGGACATACTCGGACTGGCCACCTCCCTCAAGACCGTCGTCGAGCAGTGCGACTCGACCGCCATGGACTGCGAGATCGTCGTCGATGAGGGGTTGCGGAAGGCCCGCTTTCCGCAGGACGTGGAGATCGCGCTGTATCGACTTGCACAGGAAGCGATCAACAACGCCATGCGCCACAGCCAGGCCGGCCGCGTCGAGGTAGACCTGGCACACGACGACGGGCAGCTCGTGCTGACGGTTACGTAACCGTTCAGGCGAAGCCTCCGACATTCAGATGACCTCGCCACTTCTGCC
>CAZVEV010000248.1:0-9368 GCA_964625865.1 uncultured Planctomycetaceae bacterium
TGTAGCGTATTTCTCTATCTGCGAATCCGGGGATCTTACGGGGCGCGTTCCGTGACGGTCACGGCGCCGACGACGATGTATTTGACATGTGTCAGCTTCTTCTTGACCGCGTCGTTCTTGACGATGGCGGCTTTGCCGAGGTCCTTCTCGTCGAGGATGACTCGCAGGTCCAGCCGTTCCTTGACCTTGAACCAGTCGAGATCGACCAGGGCGCCTGCAAGCTTGTCGGCGAGTTCGTCGGCTACGATTCGCCCGTGGGGCGTGCCGGAGCGATTCCGCAGGCTCACGACGGCCAGCGTCTCGCCCTTGATGAAGACGCCCTCTTTCACCTTCTCGGCCAGCGCGTGGGCCAGCGCGCCGATCTTCTCGCCGGCGGCCTCGCCGGTTGCACTGGCAACGATAGAGCCCTCGGCAACGGAAACGACCCGTATGTCACATGCGACGGCGTACGGTTTGGCGGACTTGTCGGGTCCGGCGGGTCCGGCCGGGGACGGGGCCTTCTTGAAGAGGGCGATCCTGTCCCCGTCGTTGCCTTCCAGACGAGGCTGGCAGCCGGTAACGGCGGTGACTGCAATCACAAGGGCGAAGGTCCAGATCTTCTCGCGCCAGCAGATTCGCTCTCTCATCTCAACCCCTTTCACCAGTAGTGACCTGCCGATCTCATATCGCTCTTATACTACGCCAACTCGCCGCATACCACACGCAATTGTCTCGGCTAAGGGGTCTGGCAGTCCCGTGGCCGCACTTGGCCGGGAAAAACGACCCTACCCCCCACCATTGAGTCCAAACGCGGCCAATGGGGTCGGCTGGGCTTCTACGACGTTTTCGGAGTATTCCGAGTATTGTCCACGAGCGTGACAGGCACTCGGCCTGCACGTCGGGGCGCGTCTGAAGCCATCTGCGACCTGACTCCCTGACGCGTGCCGGACGCCGGCGAGATGCGTGTCCGAAGCTGAGCCGTCTGCGGTTTGGCGTACCGTCCCGGCGAGGGGGGTCTCGCCGGTCAAGACGACAGCAAACGGAGCATTCTCGACTCACCGGAGCGTCGGCACACGGGCAAGACGCTTGTGCCTCGTCTTGCGGCGAGACGGCCATTGACTCCCGATGAAATAAGATGGATTCGCGAGCGTTAAACCGGATATAGTTGTTTAAGGGTAATGTGGCGTAATGAGATGGCTGGCGGAAGTCCGGCCGACGGGTATGTGGACATGAAGAGAACGATCGTTCTGACGCTTGTGCTGGCAGCGTCCGTGGTGGGGGTACAGACGCTTGAGGCGCAGAAGGCGCCCGCCCGTCCGGTGCGGGGACGCACCTGGTCGCCGGCGGCGGGGAGCAACCGTATTGATGCGGTGGTCTTCGGGCGGCTCAAGACGCTGGGGATCCAGCCGGCCAAGCGGTGCAGCGACGCGGTGTTTCTCCGGCGGGCCTACCTGGACGTGATCGGCACGCTGCCGACCGGCACGGAGGCCAAGGCGTTCCTGACCGACAAGAGCGCCGACAAGCGACGGGTCCTGATCGACAAGCTGCTGGCGCGTCCGGAATTCGCGGACTACTGGGCGATGAAATGGAGCGATCTGCTTCGGGTCAAGGCGGAGTTTCCGATCAACCTGTGGCCGAACGCGGCCAAGGCGTACCACCGGTGGATCCACACGAGCATCCGCGACAACATGCCCTACGACCAGTTCGCCCGAGAACTCATCACCGCAAGCGGCAGCAACTTCCGCGTCCCGCAGGTGAACTTCTACCGTGCGACGCAGAGCAAGGAGCCGACGGCGCTGGCCCAGGCGGTGGCGCTGACGTTCATGGGCGCGCGGGCGGACAAGTGGAAGAAGGCCCGCCTGGACGGGATGGCGAGCTTCTTCTCCTACGTCGGATACAAGCGGACGCAGGAGTGGAAGGAAGAGGTGATCTTCTTCGATTCGGTCAAGGCGTCGAAGGAGGGCAAGGCGCTGGCCGGGGCGGTGTTCCCGGATGGCACGAAGGCGCGGCTGACAGCGAGCACGGACCCGCGGGAGGTCTTCGCCAACTGGCTGATCACGCCGAAGAATCACTGGTTCGCCCGCAACGCGGTCAACCGCGTGTGGTACTGGCTGCTGGGTCGCGGGATCATCCACGAGGCCGACGATATTCGCATGGACAACCCGCCGTCGAATCCGGCGCTGATGGCGATGCTGACGAAGGAACTGGTCGCCTCGAAGTACGACATGCGTCACATCTACCGGCTGATCCTGAACTCCCAGACGTACCAGCGGTCGTCGATCCCGGCGACGAAGAACGCGGCCGGCGAGATCAACTTCGCGCACTACCCGATCCGGCGGCTCGACGCGGAGGTCCTGATCGACGCCCTGTGCCAGATCACCGGGACGACGGAAAAGTACTCGAGCCTGATCCCCGAACCGTTTACGTTCATCCCCGAGGACTGCCGCTCGATCGCCCTGCCCGACGGGAGCATCAGCAGTTCGTTCCTGGAGATGTTCGGCCGCCCGCCGCGGGACACGGGTCTGGAGTCCGAGCGGAACAACGCCCCGACGCCCGCCCAGCGGCTTCACCTGCTGAACTCCAGCCACGTCCGGAACAAGATCGAGAAGAGCCGCAAACTCCGGGCCCTGCTGGCTTACAGCAAGCGGAACCCGAAAGCGTCGATCACGGGGCTGTACCTGGCGATCCTGTCCCGCTTCCCGACCGAGGCGGAGTTGAAGGTGATCGGGGCCTACGCACGGGCCAACAAGGGCAAGGGCACGACGGCGTTCGTTGACCTGACATGGGCGCTTATTAACAGCGCGGAGTTCCAATACCGACATTGACGATAGAGGACGCGGGCCGCGACCGCCGGCGGGCGGGCGGCCGGTCGCAGCAAAGACAAGGTGAAACCATGAGTCAGACACACGATTCGGATGCGGGTTGGTCGGTGGAAGCGGGCGGGGCGCCGATCTCGCGGCGAGCGGCGTTGCGCGGCGGGCTGTACGGCGCGGCGGGCCTTGCGCTGGCCGGCGGGCTTGGACGGGACGCCGAGGCGGCGTTGGCGCGTAAATCGAAGCCCAAAGCGGCCAAGGCCAAGTCGGTCATTCAGATATGGCTGTGGGGCGGCCCCTGCCATATCGACACGTTCGACCCCAAGCCGGACGCGGGCAACGACTACACCGGCCCGCTGAAGGACACGATCGAGACCAACGTCAAGGGCATTCGGATCGGGTCTTCGCTGCCGCTTCTGGCCAAGCAGGCGGACAAGTATTCGATCATCCGCAGCATGACCCACGGCGTCAACGGGCACGAAACCGCGTCGTACATTACTCAGACCGGTCGCAAGAGCGGCGGGCGCGACGTGTTCCCGTGCGCCGGGGCGGTGGTTTCGCTGTTCAAGGGCTACGACGCCGGCTACAAGGGCCTGATCCCGCCCTACATCGTGCTGACCCAGCCGCAGGGACGGTTCTCGGAGGCCGGCTTCCTCGGCTCGAAGTACAAGCCCTTCGCCACCGGGGGCGACCCCAAGCAGAAGGAGTTCCTGGTCGAAGGCGTCTCGGCCCCGGGCATCACGCGAGAGAGGCAAAAGGCCCGCCGCGACCTGCTGCACGACCTCGACGCGCTGCGCAAGCACTTGAAGGGCACCAAGCAGATCCAGGCAATGGAGAAGGCAGAAGACCAGGCCTACGACCTGATCCTGGGCGACGCGGGGAAGGTCTTCGACCTCAATGGCGAGACCGAGGACCTGCGTGAGAGATACGGGCGGACCACGTTCGGTCAGGCCTGCCTGGTGGCCCGGCGCCTCGTCGAGCGCGGCGTGCCGTACATCACCATCAACTACAAGGGGTGGGACACGCACAAGAACCACTTCCAGATCATGCGGCAGAAGCTGCGCGAACTGGACAACGGTCTGGCGACGCTGCTGAGCGACCTGTCGGACCGCGGCCTGCTGGACAGCACGATTGTCTGGTGCACGGGCGAGTTCGGCAGGCGGCCTAAGATCCAGTGGCAGGCCCCCTGGAACGGCGGGCGCGGGCACTACGGGCCGGTGTTCTCCACCGTCGTCGCCGGCGGGGGCTTTCGCGGCGGGCAGGTGGTCGGCGCCTCGGACGCCCGGGGCGAGGCGGTCAAGGACCGCCCGGTCTATCCGTGGGACCTGCTGGGCAGCATGTACGAGTTGCTCGGCATCGACACGCGGGCGAAGCTGCCGCACCCGCAGGGCAAGATCCTCCGCGTCAGCCCGATGGCCGACGACGGCTACAAGATGGGCGGACGGTTGAAGGAACTGATGTAAGGTCGGGAGCTGACCATGAAGAGTCTACGATGGCATGTGGCGGGGTTCTGTGCGGCGGTTCTGGCGATCGCGCCGGGCGCGATGGCGCAGCAGGTCCCGCACATCGGCTACATCTACCCAGCCGGCGGCAAGCAGGGGACGGTCGTCGACGTCACGATCGGCGGACAGTATCTCAACGGCGTCAACAGCGTGCTGGTCAGCGGCGAGGGCGTCGAGGCGACGGTGGTCAAGCACACCAGGCCCATCCCGCGGAATCGGCTCAACCAGATAGGCCAGAAGCTCCGCGAGTTGCAGAAGAAGTACAAGCTGAGCTACTCCAAGAGCAAGATCAAGGACCGTGGGGGGATGTGGTACAAGGCGGCGGCGGAGTTCAAGGCCTACACCACCAAGCTGGGCTATCCCGAGTTGGACGTGCGGAAGTACATGGAGCTTCGCAAGAAGATGTTCGATCCGAAGCGTCAGCCGAACCCGCAGCTCGGTGAGTTGGTGGAACTGAAGCTGACCTTCGATCGCAGCGCCAAGCCGGGCCCGCGGGAACTGCGACTCAAGACGTCCCTGGGCGTGACCAACCCGCTGGTGCTCCACGTGGGCCAGTACACCGAGTACTCCGAAAAGGAGCCCAACGACAAGACCGCCGACGGCGGCGTACCCAAGCAATTGCCCGTCATTCTCAACGGCCAGATCATGCCCGGCGACGTCGACCGCTTCCGGTTCACCGCAAAGAAAGGTACGCGAGTAGTCGCCGCCGTCAGCGCGCGGGAACTGATCCCGTACCTGGCCGACGCGGTCCCCGGGTGGTTCCAGGCCACGCTGACCCTCCGCGACGCCAAGGGCAGCGAGGTCGCCTACACCGACGACTTCCGCTTCAATCCCGATCCGATCATCTACTACAAAATCCCCGCCGACGGTGAGTATGTCCTGGAAATCAAGGACTCGATCTACCGCGGCCGCGAGGACTTCGTCTACCGCATCGCCCTGGGCGAACTGCCCTTCATCACCAGCGTCTTCCCCCTGGGCGGCCGCATCGGCGCCAAGACGCAGGTCCGAGTGACCGGCTGGAACCTCCCGGTGACCGGACTGGCCCTGACCCCCAAGCGCAAGACCCCGGGCGTCATGCCGGTGTCCGTCTGGCGGAACAAGCGCTGCTCCAACCGCGTGCCGTTCGCCCTCGACACGCTTCCGGAACGCACGGAGACCGAGTCGGGCACGGCCTCGTCGCGCCCCCAGCCGGTCACGCTGCCGCTGATCGTCAACGGCCGCATAGGCCGACCCGGCGACCAGGACGTCTTCAGCTTCAAGGGCCGCGCCGGCGACCAGGTCGTCGCCGAGGTCCGCGCGCGGCGCCTCGGCTCGCCGCTGGATTCGCTGCTGAAGCTGACCGACGCCAGCGGCAAGCCGTTGGCGGTCAATGACGACCACGAGGACAAGGGCGCGGGGCTGACCACGCACCAGGCCGATTCCCGTCTCAGCGTTAAGCTGCCCGCCAACGGCACGTACACGATCAGTCTGAGCGACACGCAGAAGAAGGGCTCCCAGGCCCACGCATACCGCCTGCGCATCAGCCTGGCCCAGCCGGACTTCGAGCTGCGCATCGTTCCGTCCAGCATCAACGCCCGCGCCGGGATGAACGTGCCGATCACCGCCTACGCCCTGCGGAAGGACGGATTCACCGGCCAGATCGAACTGCGGCTCAAGGACGCCCCTGACGGCTTCGCGCTGACCGGCGGCTGGATTCCCGCCGGCCAGGACAAGCTGCGCCTGACGCTGTCGGTCCCGCCCAAACCGCCGAAGAAGCCCCTCAGCCTGCACCTGGAAGGACGGGCGGTCATCGGCAGGCAGGTGGTCAGCCGGACGGCCGTCCCCGCCGAGGACATGATGCAGGCGTTCCTCTACCGCCACCTCGTGCCCTCCGACGACTGGATGGTCGCGGTGACCGGCAAGAGCAGGTACGGCCCGCCGCTGAAGGTCCTGGCCACCGGCCCGGTGAAGCTTCCGGTCGGCGGGACGGCGAAAGTTCGGGTCGCAGGCCCCAGCGGGCCGTTCATGAAGCAGGTCAAGCTGGCGCTGAACAACCCGCCCGAGGGCATCGTGGTCAAGAAGGTCTCGCCGGACCCGAAGGGCTTGATGATCGAACTGGGCGTCGAGACCGACAAGGGCAAGCCCGGGATGAAGGGCAACCTGATCGTCGACGCGTTCGTCGAGAGGTCCTTCAAGCGAAAGGACGGCAAGCAGAGCCCCAAGCGCCGCTACGCCGTCGGCACGCTGCCGGCCATCCCGTTCGAGGTCGTCGCCGCAACCATCGCCACATCCGCGAAGAAATGACAGCCGAGGTCGACAGTGAATCGTCAGGCCCGACGTCGCCCCGCCCGCGGCGGACCAGACGTCTGGTTCTTCTGCTGATCATCGTCGCCGCGGCCGCTCTGGCCACGTGGTGGTACTGGCCGCTGGAGCCCCCGCCGGACAACTGGCCCGCCCCGGTCCCGGCCTCAACGTCAGGCCCCACGTCGGAGCCGGCTTCTGCTCCCGCACTGACGGGCGACGCTCGGCTTCGCCACCTCGTCCTGGGCACCTGGGGTGACGAGTACCAGGGCAAGCGGACGATGACACTCCGCCCGGACGGAACTGGCACGATGGTGGTGGAACTCGAGGGCATCAAGGCCATGATGTACGCCTCCCGGTTGCGGTTCGATATGGTATGGGCCGTCGAAAACGGGCGCCTGAAGAAGCGAACGGTCGGCGGCGAACCGGCCGGAAGGGTTCGCCTGATCCTGAAGATGATGGGCGACCGTGTCGACGAGCCCATCCTCGAACTGACCGAAGAACGCCTCCTCCTGCTCGACGCCGACGGCAAGACAAAGTACGACTGGCGCCGAGTTGACCCGGACGACCGGACGGATTAGACTGCGGGCACGTGTCCGTTGATGCGACGAGTCCAAACGGTTCTGCAGGAGACCCGACCATGTCCAATCTGAAGTACGGCCTGAACCTACTCGTGTACACTGCCACGTTCTCCGCCGACCAGGTCGACCTCGTTAAGAAGGTGGCGGACATGGGCTATGACGGCGTGGAGATTCCCTTCAATGACCTCAGCGTGCTCGACGCGGCGGCTACCCGCCAAGCGTGCGAGGCCGCGGGGGTAGGCCTGACGGCCTGCTGCGTGGTCATGCCCGGCACGAGCATCTCCAGCCCGGACCCCGCCGAGCGCGCCGCCGGCGTCGACCGCCTCAAGCAACTGGTCGACATCACCGCGGAGATGGGCGGCGACACGGTGGCCGGGCCGCTGTACGCGCCGGTGGGACACCACACCGGACGGTGGCGCACCGACGAGGAGTGGGCCTGGTGCGCCGAGGGCCTTGCCGCCGGGGCCGAGCATGCGGCCAAGGCGGGGATTCGCCTGGCCATCGAGCCGCTGAACCGTTTTGAGACGTACATGTTCAACACGGCCTCCGACGCGGTGAAGCTCGTCCAGGAAGTCGGCAGCGAGCACCTGAAGGTGCAGTTGGACACGTTCCATGGGAACATCGAGGAGAAAGACACCGCCGCCGCCATCCGCGCCACGGGCCCCTGGCTGGGCCACTTCCATGCCTCGGAATCCGACCGAGGCCTGCCCGGAACCGGCCAGGTGCGGTGGAAAGAAGTCTTCGCCGCGCTGAACGACATCGACTACAGCGGCTGGGTCACCATCGAGAGCTTCGCCACCGGCATCCTGGACCTGTGCGCCGCGGCGTGCATCTGGCGCCCGATCTACGAGACAGCCGACGAGCTGGCGATCCAGGGCCTGGCGTTCCTGAAAGAGACCGCCGGCGCCGCGTAGGACACCAACGCCCACGGGCTCCGCCCGTGGGGTATCGGCGAATGAAACGTCGGTTCAATCGAGGCGCGTTCCGGCGGGTGCCGTGGCTTGACGCGAAGCGGCAACCACGCCTGCCTGCCGGGAGGTTGTCTCCATTCAAGAAGACGTGGTTGCGGCTGCGCCGCAGCCCACGGCACCCTGCCAGCACGCACCCTGCCAGCGGGAGCACGGTCCTCCGCGCAGCGGAGGACCGTGGCACCATGCCATCTTCCCTTGGTTGCACCCCTCCTATGGACTACAATTAATACTGGCGAGGGACGGCCGTCGGCCACGGACGGTCGGGCCAGGCCGCCCCCGCCGATGTCCCCTATCGAGGTCGATACGTCTTGCCCCTCGGGAAAGGAACGCAGCGATGAGAACGACGAGACTCGGGCTGCTGACTGCCGTGCTGATGGGGGTCATTGCCGGGCCGACCACAGGTGAGCCCAAGACCGGCGCCGCGCCGGCCAAGCCCAAGGACCTCTGCAAAGACTGCGTGGATCCGTACAACCCCGTGGCCGAGCGGGGCCGCTTCTTCAAGGCCGCCGGCGTGGACAACGAACTGGACGCCACCGAGTTTGCCGCGGACAAGGCCCGCAAAGGCGGCTTCGTCCGGGTGTTCGACTCCTGGACGGGCATGGGGGCGTTCGACAAGAATGGCAACAAGACGATCGACTGGTTCGAAGCCGACTCGTATCGCCGCGGCTTCCGGAAGCGCGCACTGGCAGCCTGGGACGCCAACGGCGACGGGCGGCTCAAGGGCGCCGAGCGCGAGACGGCCAACCAGGCGCTGGCGGCGGGAAAGGCCCCGCCCGCGTCGACGGGCGGGCGGGCAAAGCCCCTCGTCACTCAGGGGGGCCAGCAGTACCGCCTTCGTATGTTCGACAAGAACTCCGACGGCAAGCTGGACGACGACGAGAAGGCGGCCATGGCCAAATGGGACGCCGACGCTGCCACGCGCCGCGCCGAATGGGCCCGCAAGTCCGCCAGGTACCGCGAACTGTACCAGGAACTGATCAAGAAGCACGACGCTAACGGCAACGGCCGAATCGACGCCGATGAGCGCAAGGCCTACTACGACGAGTACCGCGAGCGGGCCAAGACCATCCAGTGGGACAAAGACGGCGACGGAAAGCTCAGCGATGCTGAGCGCAAGGAGATGGAGACCACCCAGGCCGAGTGGGCCAAGCGCGCCGAAGAGCAGCGCCGCAAGTGGATGCTCCGTCGCTGGGACGCGGACAAGGACGGCAAGATGAGCAAGGAAGAGACCGCCGCCATGGA
>CAZVEV010000249.1:0-9346 GCA_964625865.1 uncultured Planctomycetaceae bacterium
GACCGCCGCTAGACGTGGAGTCAACGACACGTTGGATACCGTACGTGCGGTGAACGTCCTGTTCGCTTCGAATCGTCCCTATCGCCCTTTCAGGGCCTCGCCCAGCAGAGCAAACGCGTGGATCAGCTTGGCCCCGCGGAAGTAGAAGTCGCCGAACGTCTTGCCCTCGGCCGTCTTCCGCTTGCCCGAAGCGAAGGCCTTCGGCAGGGGGCACGAGGCGTCCATGAAGCGCCCGTGGGCGATTCGCGCCTGGGCGGTAGCGGCCTTGAGGTAGGCTGGGTCCTTGTACTGCCTGTAGCAGTCGAGCAGGCGAATGATCTCCCGCGCGTGGGGCGTCGGCGCGTCGGCCTTCGACAGGTCCCTCTCCGTTGCGGGGGGGGGCTTGGACGATCCGGTGCCGGCCCCGCCGCTCCGCAGCGCGCGTTTCAGGCCGTCTTCGCCGAGATGCAGACGCGCCAGTTCCGCCAGCTTCGCCGCGATGCCGGGGTGGGCCTTGCCCATGGTGACCGACAGTTCGGCGGCGTGGCGAGCCAGGCGGATCGATTGGCCCGGCGCCTTGGTGCCGGGCTTCCTGCCCTTCAGGTCGACCTCGAACGTGAACGGTACGAAGCCGTACTTCCCGGCCCGGGCGATCTGGACGTCCAGAACGGTGGTGAGGATTCGCTCGAATGTGCGCCGGGACTCGGCGTTTCTCGCGTGGATGTACGCGGCCGTCCATAGCCGCAGGTGAGCGCCCTGGTGTGCGGGATAGGCCTCCAGCGATCCCTTGCGCCTGTCGGCGCCCGTATAGTCGCCGTGGCGACAATAGATGGCCCGCTCTTTGTCCCAGTAATGAGCGTTCCAGACGCCCAGGGCGTAGCGTTCGAGGTACGTCGGCTTGCCCGGCGCGGGGGCGGGCAGTCCGGCCAGGTGGGCCAGGAACGGCACGCGGTCCTTGATCTCGTGGTAGCAGGCGGCCTGCAGGTGCTTGCTCGGGCCCGCGAAGTAGGTGGGGCATTCGTTTTCGAAGTCCCAGCCGAGGTGCTCGCCCCACGGGTACAGGTCGGCCGGGCCCAGCGTGCGGGTGAACCACCACGTCAGGGCCTTCGCCGCTTCGGCTTTGTACGTCGCCTTGCCCGTGATCCGCGTCAGGTCGATCAGCAGGGTGTAGAGGTCCGCGTCCTCGTAGACGTCGCAGCCGGTCAGGGTGACCTTGTGCGGCCCTTCGCCGCCGAGGCCGCGCGGGTAGTTCAAGCAGCGGTTGAAGTCGTACAGCCGAAACGGGGTGTTCATGTTGCTCGTGTTGTACGGGCTGGGGCGTTTGAAGACCGGCTGGGGGCCGATGGTCGGCTTGGGGCCTCGCATGAGCAGCACGGCAAACAGCGGGCTGTGGACCGTCCCGTAGCGGTCCCGTCCGTGGGCGATCATGCAGTCGGCGAAGTCCGCGGCGGCCTTGAGGAAGTCGACCTGTGCCGGCGCGGCGGATACGGTGATCAGCAGGACGGCTAGAGGGACGGCAAGGCGTCGCATGCGGGGGCTCCTGTTCTTCTCCCACAATACGTATGGAGGGCGACAATCGCAATGTTCAGCGGGCGATTAACGTTGTCGTTCATTCCACGTTTAGCCCAACTTTCGCAGTGGGGGGGGTACTTGTGATCGTAAGTCCCTATTCTACCGTCTGAGGAGGGCGTAGGTCTTCACTACAGGCCTCTGAGGCCCCTCGGTGCGGCCCGCAGGACGGTAGAACAAGGACTCACACGCGAAGATTCTCTGTAAGACCGCCCAAGTCGCCGATAGCTGCGAAAGTTGGTTAGCGCTTGACACAGGCGGGCACGTGCGGTAACATTCTCGTCGATGTCGGTCCGCAAGGGGCGGGTCGCCAGTAGAGCCTAAGAGATGGGCGAGGTTGTTCGGACGTCGAGAATCTCCCCTCAGCACACGTTAAGACGTGTATCGGCATGTGAGGGCAGCCTGACCGGCTGCCGGAAGGAAAGGGCCTTACGATGAAATCAGCGAATCTGTTCCTGGGAACATTGGCAGTGGCGACTCTGGTGTGGGCCGGGTCCGCGGGCGCCGCGACGATCAGCATCAACTTCGGCGACGCGGTGTCGTACGGCCTGGCCGCCGGCGAGGTCGCGGGGCATCCTGACGTGGCGGCGAGCAACTGGAACAATGCCGACGGCGCCAACGGCACGCTAGACAACCTCAAGAACGATGCGGGCGGGACGACGACGGCGAGCGTAGCCTGGGGTGGCGGATCGGTGGCCGTCAACACGCTGCCCACGTATACGCCCGTCACGCCCAACAGCAAGATGTACAAGAGCTTCCTGGACAACGGCTCGACGGCCCACAGCCTCACCGTCAGCGGGATACCCGACGGGGGCGAAGCGTACGACGTGTGGATCTACTTCGACGGGGACAACGGCGGGTCGTGGACGAAGGCGAACTTCAACATCGGTTCGCTGAACGACGACGGCGAGGACTCCGAGAACAAGAACTTCAATAACAACGCCAGCCCGCCCGAGCAGATCCAGTGGCCCAACCGCCTTAACGATGGCAGAGGCGACGCGGGAGGCAATGCACCCTATCAGACCGTTTCCAATCCCCTGGTCACTCAGCCGAAGAACAACGACGAAGGCAACCTGGCGATTCTCGTCGGCGTGACCGGGTCCAGTTTCACACTGACCATCACCGACAACGGCGGAAACGGTGCCTCGCAGACGCCGGTCAACGGCCTGCAGATCGTCAACCTGATCCCCGAGCCGGCGACGATGGTGCTGCTGGTCCTCGGCGGTATTGGAATGGCGCGGCGACGTCGACGCGCATAGCTGTACGCAGTTACACCACCACAGACACAACACGGGGCGGCCCGCCGATCGGGCCGCCCCGTTTCTGTATGCACAGCGGCAGCACGGGCCAGAGGCGCGTGGCAGGTCAATCGTCAATCGCTCTTGGGCAGGATCTCGGGCGTCTTGCTCTTGAAGTAC
This sequence comes from uncultured Planctomycetaceae bacterium, assembly GCA_964625865.1. GTDB lineage: Bacteria > Planctomycetota > Phycisphaerae > SM23-33 > SM23-33 > CAZVEV01. Next base: position 2,967 of record CAZVEV010000249.1, read on the forward strand.
ACCAGGAACGCTTTGTGGATGGCGTCGACGAGGGTGGGCTTGGCCTTCTCGTATTCCTCGATCGTGCGGCCGAAGTAGTGGCCGATCCAGCCGTCGGCGATCTTGCGCGAGCCGTCGACGAAGGCGTCGAAGTCCTTCACGCCGCACTTGAGGGTGAACGTCTCCTCGATGACGATCGGTTTGCCCACCTCGTAGCAGGCCAGGGCCTTCAGGGCGTTGGCCACGTCGCCGGCCTTCGGATAAAAGTGCACGCTGACGAAGTCCAGCTTCTTGTCCACGCCGCCGGCGTAGAACAGGGGGGTCTTGGCATTGGGGTAAAACGCGTAGGCCCACGGGATCACGCCGACGGTCACGAGGGTCTTCTTGTCACGCGTGCGGATGGCGCCGACGAGCTTGTCGACCCAGGCCCTGGCGACCTGGCGTCGCGAGCGGCCGGCCAGTTCCAGGGCGATCCGCTGAACGAAGGTCATGCCCGCAAACTCGCCGGTCAGCCACTCGGTCGCTTTGGTCTTGCCCGGCAGGATCGGCTCGTTCATCAGGTCGTAGCAGAACACGGCGTTGCTGCCCGCACACGTCTTGGCCACTTCCTGCCAGAATCGCGCCTGGACGTCCCAGCGGTCGGCTTCGGAAAGGGCGCTGTACCACTTGGCCTCGTTGGCCTTCTTGTAGCCGGCCAGCCCGGTCACGTCGAGATAAAGCCCCGTCTTCTCCGCGAGTTTGACCATGCGGGCGAGGTTCTTGAAGGCGGCCGGGTTTGGGCGACCGGGGGCGAGCATGAACCGCGTCGTCTGCAGGTGGATGCGAACGATGTTCGCGCCAAGGGCCTTCATCTCCGCAAAGTCGCCCGCCAGCGTCGCCCAGTCGTCGGCCCAGAACTCCTCGATGAGCTGTTTCGCGTGGTTATGCGTGTAGTTGAACCCCCACGCGACAAACCGCTTTCCGGACCGCTGGCCCACAAAGTGCGTCCCGTCTTTGCTGACAATGATCCGCTCGAGCCCCCGCGCAGAGTTGGCCGCAGCCGCGCGCGATGCAAGCACGCCGACCGCCAGCACGGCCGTCATCACCAGTCCAACGCGTCCGGTCATCTTCATGTCCTTTCCTCTCCGTAACATCTCGCTCACATGCAATGGTCGTTACGTCACCACGGGGCTTGTCCCCGTGGAACGATGACTCGTCACTCGCCTGTCGCCCTCTTGTACTGCTTGTCGAGTTTGGCCTTGTTCAGGCGGAACAGTTCGTCGGTTGCCGCTTCGATGACGTTGGCGTTGTAGTCGGACATGCGGAACGCCGTCGGGACGCGGTTGACGGCCTTGGCCAGGTCGCGCGTCTTCTCGCTCTCCTTGACCTCGTCGCCCGGCTGAACGGGCCGCCCGTCGCTGTCGAGATGGACCGCCCCGGGCGGGATGTCCCTGAACGTCAGGTGCAGAAAACGCGTGCGCCGCCGGAGAGACGGCTGGTTCAGGTGGTTCTTGAGCACGCGGAGGGTTCGTTCGCTGTTGGTCTTGAGGAGAATATCGAAGGCGCTGAGGACGTTCGCGTCGGCCGGCGTGCCCAGGAGCCGCTTGCGCGGGTCGGGGTCCTCGCCCGAGGCGCCGCCCGAGTTCGTCCCGGCGTCGATGAGGACAATCACGTACTTCTGGTCCGTCCGCCCCTGTGCGTGCAGGGCCTCCTCCATGTCAGTCATCGCCTTGTCCACGGCGCCCAGCCCAAGGTTGTCGCACACGCCTCCGTCGATAAGGTGCAGGTACTGGCGCCTGCGGTATCCGCGCGGCGCCGTGGCCTCCTTGTGGTAATCGCGAAGCGTCATGTGGTTCATCGCCGCCGGGAAGGCCGATGCCGCCATCACCGCCCGGCTCAGCGGATACGTGCGAATGTCGGACCCGAGCGAGGCGAAGCCCTCCCGCGTGAACGTGAACCGCTCGCCGAAGGCCTCGCCTCTCGCGGCGCGAGTGGCGTTGATGATCAGGTAAGGCCGCTCGGGGTTCAGCTCGCCCATCGCGTATCCTTGGCGCAGCAGGGTCGGGACCACGGTATGGATCGTACGGAAGGGCAGGGGCTGAATGTAGAACAGTTCCTCGGCGAGCACTTCCGACATCGTGTCGGAGCGGTCCCACGCGGTCAGCCACGACCGCAGCGTGTCGCCCGGGTGCAGCCACTTCAGCGCGAACCGCCAGTCCAGGCTCTTGCCCAGGTGCGCCTTGACCGACGGCTCGTCCCACCGGTGATATGGGATCTGCTGGAGTTGGAGGAACCGGAGGACGGACTCGGTGGTCGTGGCGTCGGCGCGGCGCTTGGCGGTGTCGGCGGGATCCTCGCTGATGCAGTAGTACGCCCCGGCCCACGAGCCGCCCGAGACGCACGAGATCACGTCGACCTGCTTGAGCAGCGGCCCGAGTTTGAACATGCAGCAGGCGCTGAAGTACGCCGCCCGGCTGCCCCCCCCCGACAGGGCAAGGAAGACCGTCGTCTTGCGATGGCCCCGAACGTCCACGATCGTGCGCGTCGCCCGCAGGCGGCCGTCCCGCACGGCCCGCGCCGCGGCCTGCGCGGGCGACAATTCCTCTGCTGCCTGTTCCGCCGGGAGAGGGTCATTGAAATACGCCAACATCCCCGGGAAGCACCCTGCCTGGCCGATCAGGACAAGCGAGAACAACGCAGCAAGGGCCATCGCGCGGTGGTTCATATCACCTCTTCTCGTCAAACACGTCCGTCAACATGACACCCGCCCACACCCGCCGCGGGCCGCTGGGCTCATCCTATCGCCGCCCCCGCCGGGCGGCAAAGACATTCCCCCCAAGCCGTCCGCCCGCCCACGCGACAGTCATTTCACGTCAGTGAGGTCTTATGGTTCTTGGCAGGGCCGGTTCGGTGATCTCACGTCAAGGAAGTTACCTTCGGCCGGAGGGAAGTGCGTAACCTCGCGGGCGGTTGGGCGTAGTACATGTCAGCCGGGCTATGAGATGGACGCGGCGACGAAATGAGGCGAAAGGCGCCACGCCGACGCGTCGATGAAAGCAACTGAGAAACCCTGACTGAGGATGAGACCAATGAAATCACTATCAATGGGAATGTGCGCAGCCGCGGTGTGTGTGGCGGCGATTGTGGCGGACGCGTGGGCGGCCAAACCGGCAAAGCCCGCGGAAGACCCCAAAGACTTCAGGGGCGTCGTTCGAAGCAAGGGCGACCCGGGCGACAAGGTGCTTATCCGACCCAAGTACGTGCCTGGTCAGTTGCAGCAGTACCGGCTTCAACTTTATGGCGAGTGGCTCTGGACGCCGAAGCATAAGGCCCTGACATGGGGCCGCATGAAAACCGACTGCCGCTACACACTGGCAACGAAGGTCATCCGCGACAGCGGGGCCTGCACGTTCACGGTGCTCGGCGAATACCTCAATAGCGCCGCCCAGGGGCCCGACGGGTCGATTGAGGTCGAGGCCTCGCGTAAGGAAACGGCGATCCGGATCAACGGCAAGTACCAGGCCAACTCGGACAAGGGCCTGCTCGCCAAGCCGATGACGATCACCCTCGGCCCGCTGGGCGTGGCGCGATACGGCACGGGATTGGCGCCGGTGGCGATCTACTTCCTGCCGCACATCGACCGGCGGTTCTGGAACGCACTTGTCGTGGCGCCGCTGAAAGAGGTGGCCCCCGGCGACGGGTGGGACGTGCAGTTCAACGTCGCCGTGCCCGGCGGGACGGGCAAGCCGCTGGCCGTCAAGGCCCGGTGGGTCGTCCAGAAGTGGCGCAGCCATCGCGGGCGACGCGTCCTGCCGCTGCTCCTGGAAGCCGAGCTTGACCTGAAGAACTCCAACATCCTGCTGCGAAACGGCGATCTGGCCCACATAGCGCGAGGAACGTACAAGGCCGAAGGCACGGCCCTGTGGGACGTCGACAACGGTCTGCTGGCGGCCGCCGAGGCGCGGCAGAGAATAGACATCCGCGCCGATTCTCCGGTCATCCGTACGCACCGCAGCGACATCCGATGCTCCCTCGACCTCCTCGCCGCCGGGCAACCGACCGTGAAGCGCAGGTGAACGGAGAAACCGCGCGGGGCGATACGGAAAAACGCCCACAGGTTCCATCCTGTGGGGTATCTCCGGACAAGGTTCCCGTACGTTCATCGTCAGCGCAACGTGACGCGCCGCGGACCCTTCGTCGCGTCGACTGATATCTCATCTGTGGATACCCCACGGGATGGAACCCGTGGGCGTTTGTCCGGCGCACGCATCCACTCCACGCATATGCTCGATGTCACGTGACGGTGATGAGTCCGAGTGAAGACGCTCGTGATCTCAACGCAGCGACTTCACTCGGGCGTGGGCGGGAAAGCAGTTCGGGGAAGCGGGCGGCCGCGTGGCAGGGGCGGTATTGGGCCATCACGTTGATCGTGGCCCCGGGGGCCGTGCGGGCGACGATGTCGATTACCTCGTCGCTGCGGGCAAGGTCGCCGGGCAGGACGAGGTGACGGACCAGGACGCCGCCCGTCGCGACGCTCGACGCGTCGGTCACCAGGGGGCCGACCTGGCGGTACATTTCGGCGAGGGCGGCTTCGGCGACGGCGGGGTAGTCGGTCACATCGGAGTACTTCAGGCCGGCGGTGGCGTCGGCGTACTTGAAGTCCGGCATGTAGATCTCGACGAGCCCATCGAGCAGGGCGAGCGTCTCGACGGACTCGTACCCGCCGCAGTTGTAGACGATCGGTACGCCCAGGCCGCGGTCCCGGGCGGCGACGATGGCGGCGGCGATCGCGTGTGACACGTGCGTGGGCGTCACGAAGTTGACGTTCACGCAGCCGCGGGCCTCGAGGTCCAGCGCCAGGGCGGCCAGTTCGTCGGCCGTCACCTCGTACCCCGCCGGATGCTGCGAGATGTCGGCGTTCTGGCAGAACACGCAGTGCAGGTTGCATCCGCCCAGGAAGATCGTCCCGCTGCCTCCGCGTCCGACCAGGGGCGGCTCCTCGCCGAAGTGCGGGCCGGCCGATGCCACGCGGGCCAACGCCCCGACACCGCACGCTCCGATCTGCCCGGCCGTCCGGTCGACGCCGCAATTGCGCGGGCATATCGCACATGAGTTGAGCATGGCGTCGAGCGTAGCGAGGGCGTCGTCTGTTGCGGGCATGCGTGCATGGTACTCGATAGGGATATCCATGCCCAAGTGCTGGATCGCTGAAGCGACCAGCCCGAGGGCGATTTGCAGTGGGTCTCAGCGGACGCTAGGATGGTGGGTGTCGAAGGGGCGGACGGATGTTGGCGAGAGGAAGGGTGTTGCGTGCGGACGTTGTGTGTTGGGATAGCGTTGACGGTGGTGGTGGGGTGGGCGGTCTGCCCGGTTGCGGGTAAACCGAAGGGGGACAGGTCCAAGGTCCCCGTGCCGACTCTTGCCCCCGCGGCGGATCGTCCCACAACGCCGGCCGACGGGGACAAGGTGCTCTTTACGTTCGTGATCTTCGGCGATAACAAGTCGGGCGGGCCGTGGCTGGACGTGGTGTTCGAGAACATGCGGAAGATCCGCCCGTCGTTCGTCATCGGCATGGGCGACCACTACAAATGGCGCGGCGCGATGGAGAGCTTCGACCGGTCGGTCCGCCGGGCGTTCGGCTACAAGCGGTTCTGGCCCACCCAGGGCGACAACGAAGACCAGTACTGGGGGGGCAGCCAGAAGGCGTTCAAGTCGCAGCACAAGTACTTCGTCAAGATCGGCCTGTTCGACGCCAAGGGCAGGCCGCGCCGCGCCGAGATCAAGGACGCCAACGCCGAGATGATGGACTACTACGCGCGGCTGAACGTCGCCGGGATGACGATCCACCTGGTGAGCATGTACGACCAGGACTCGATGGAGATGCAGCCGAGCACGAAGGCGTGGGCCGACCGCGTCCTGCCGGCGATCAAGAAGGCCAAGACGCCGGATCAGCCGTGGATCGTGATGGCCCACGACGGCATGTGGTGGCTCAAGCACTTCAAGCGCGGCCACGCCATCTACTCGTGCGATCTGCTGATGGGAGCAAGTTGGCACAAGTATGCGTTCTTCGGCGCCCAGCACGGCGGGACGAACCTCGCGTTCAACACGTCAGCCGTCGGACGCGACGACAACTCGTGGTACGCGGTGATGGCCCTGAAGGACAAGTTCGTCCTGCTGAACATGGACCCGAAGGAATTCAAGGTCAAGGGCACGCCCGGCTGCGCGATCAAGCCGTTCGGCAAGGTAGGCTACCCCGCCAAGCCGGGCCCGTGGCTGCGGTTGATGATCGAGTACGCCAAGGCCGTCAAGACCCCCTGGGGCCCCGCGCCGACGACCGACCGGAAGGCCGGCTGACTGGTTGGCTGGTGACGGGCCGGGCGGGTGCCGTGGGCTGCGGAGCGAAGCGGAGCAACCACGTTGCG